>NZ_JBJGZL010000002.1:0-463659 GCF_054050495.1 Blastococcus sp. SYSU D00922 | reverse complement strand
GGGGCGCGCGGGGGGGGGGGGGGTGGGGTGGTGGGTGGGTGGCCCCGGGTGGGGTGGGGGGGGGGGGGGGCCCCGGGGGGGGGGGCGGGGGGGCCCCCCCCCCCCCCCCCCCCGGCGCGTGCGTCAGTGCGCGGAGGCGGCGAGCGCGGCCGCGTCCAGGTGGGCGATCGAGCGGGTGTCCTGGAACGCGCGGATCCCCTCGATGCCCTGCTCGCGGCCCATGCCGGACTGCTTCATCCCGCCGAAGGGGGCCCGCAGGTCCAGCCGCGTGGCGCCGTGGTCGTTGACCCAGACGTAGCCGCAGGCCAGCTGCGCGCCCAGCTGGGTGGCGGCCTCGGTGTCCGCCGTCCAGACCGAGCCGCACAGGCCGCCCCACGTGTCGTTGGCCTGCCGCACGGCGTCCGCGTCGTCGTCGTAGGGCAGCACCGGGATGACCGGGCCGAACTGCTCCTGCGTGACGACCCGCAGCGACGGGTCGGGGTCGACGACGATCGCCGGGCGCAGGAAGTTGCCCTCGGCGAACTCGCCCTCGGGCAGCTCGCCGAACTCGAGCACCGTCGCGCCGGCGTCCTTCGCCTCCTCGATGATCTCCCGGACGAAGGCCTTCTGAGCCGGCTGGTGCAGCGGGCCCATGGTCGTGCCCTCGGCCAGCCCGTGACCCAGGACGACCTTCTCCAGGCGCGCGGAGAGCCCGGACACGACCTCGTCCATGCGCGACCGGTGCGCGTAGATGCGCTTGGCGGCCATGCAGATCTGGCCGGTGGTGTCGAAGATGCCGGCGAACAGGCGGTCGAGGTGCTCGTCGTCGAGGACGGCGTCCTCGCGGATGATCGCCGCGTCGTTGCCGCCGAGCTCCAGGGTGACCCGCGTGAGGTTGCGGGAGGCCATCTCCATCATCCGCTTGCCGCCGTTGACGCTGCCGGTGAAGCAGACCTTGGCGATGTCGGGGCTGTCGATGAGTCCGGCCATCTCGCTGTCCCGGCCGGTCACGACGTTCAGCACGCCCGGGGGCAGCTTCTCGGCGACCCGCTGCACCAGCCGGGTGGTCGCCAGCGGCGTGGTGGGCGGGGGCTTGACGATCGCCGTGTTGCCGGCCAGCAGCGCGTGCGGGAGGGCCGCGCCGAGGATCGCGATCGGCCAGTTGAACGGCACGATGACCGTCACCACGCCGAGCGGCTGGTAGGCGACCGTCGTCTCGACGGGGATGCCGGGGGCGGGGGAGAGCACCTTGGTGGCGTCGACCTCCTCGGCGAGCGAGAGGGCGAGCTGCCAGCGGATCTCGAAGACCAGCGCGTCCACCCAGGCCTCGTGGACGATCTTGCCGTTCTCCAGGGACAGGATCCGGGCGTCCTCGTCGCGCTCGTCGGCGAGCCCCTGGATGGCGGCGGCCATCTGCGCCGCGCGCTCGGTGGCCGGCAGCGCCGCCCACGCCGGGAAGGCGGACTTCGCCGCGGCGACGGCGTCGCTCACGTCCTGCGTCGACGCGGCCGCCGCGTGCCCCACGACGACGCCGGGGCGCGCCGGGTCCACGACCTCGAGCGTGTCGTCGGTGGAGCGCACCTCCCCGCCGATGTAGAGCCCCGTCGTCACCGGAGCCGCCGTGTCCAACGTGCTCGTCATGCGGATCGCCACCTCTCTGTGTGTCCTTCGCGGGTCGGGATGCGCGGTCTGGCATCCCCGTCCGGCGCCGTGGGCGCCGAAGTCTCGGTTCCGGGTGCGCTCGGGCCCACCGCGGCGGCGACGCGCACGGCGTCGGCGCTGCCGGCCACGTCGTGGACGCGCACGCCCCAGGCGCCCGCGCGCGCGGCGAGCACGGACGTGGCGAGCGTGCCGCTGTCGCGCGCGGCGGGGGGCCGGGGCTCGCCGTCCGGACCGGCCAGGACGGCGCCGAGGAACCGCTTCCGGGAGGCGCCGACCAGGACCGGGAAGCCGAGGTCGACGATCCGGTCCAGGCCCGCGAGCAGGGCCAGGTCGTGCGCGGGCTGCTTCGCGAAGCCGAGCCCCGGGTCGACGACGATCCGGTCGGCCGCCACGCCCGCGGCCAGCGCGGCGTCCACCCGCCGGCACAGCTCCCGACGCACGTCGGTGACGACGTCGTCGTACACGGCCTCGGCGTACATGTCGCGGCTCTCGCCCCGTCGGTGCATGAGCACCCATGGAACACCGGCCGCGGCGACGACGGGAGCCATGGCGGGATCGGCCGTCCCGCCGCTGACGTCGTTCACCAGCACCGCACCGGCGTCGAGCGCGGCCCGGGCGACGACCGCCCGCGTGGTGTCGATGCTGACCGGTGTCCCGAGCCGGGCGAGCTCGGCGACGACGGGGAGCACCCGCCGGCACTCCTCCTCGGCGGTCACGCGGCCGGCGCCGGGTCGCGTGGACTCGCCACCGACGTCGACGTAGTCGGCCCCCGCCGCGGCCAGCTGCAGGCCGTGCGCCACCGCCGCCCCGACCGTCCCGTGGCGACCCCCGTCGGAGAACGAGTCGGGCGTGACGTTGAGGATCCCCATCACGACGCAGCGGCCCGGCCGGGCGATCACGGTGCGGCCTCCGACCGCATCCTCGCCCGCACCTCGGCCTCGACCTCGTCGGCCCGGTGAGCCAGGTCCTCGACCGCCTCGACGGCCGACCTCAGGCGGGCCCGTGCCTCGTCGTCGCGGATGCCCGGGAGGTTCGCCTCGACGGCCAGGCGCGCCGTCGTGGCGGCGGCCCGGGCGGCGGCCGTGGCCGCCGCGACGTCGCTGACCAGGTTCCGGTTGGCGACCGGTAGCACCCGCGCCGCCAGCGACATCAGCTCGGCGGCCGCCTCCAGGACCGCCAGCGGTGGCCGGGTCGCGGCCAGCTGCACCTCGGAGAGGCGGCGGGACCGCGACGCCTTCTCGTCGTCCGTGCCCCGCGGCAGCTTCATCGCCTCGGCCACCGCGGCGAACGCGGCCTCGTCGTCGGCTGCCGACCGCAGGCACGCGTCGCGGAGGCCGTCCGCGGTCGCCACGATCTCGGCGACGACCTCAGCGTGCTCCTCGTCCCTGGTGAACCGGCCCACCATCGCGACGAGCGACGCCGACAGGGCCGCCTCCACGGCGGCCGTGGCCCCCGCGCCCGGCGCGGAGATGCGGGCGGCCAGCTGGGCGAGGAAGTCGCCGATCGACTGGCCGTCGAGCTCCTCGGGCTGGTGGCCGGTCACGAGCGGGCCGCCGGGGAGGGCAGCGCGTCGGCCCCGGCCACCAGCCGGGCCGCTCGCCAGCCGCGCAGGGAGTTCAGCACGGCCACCTGATCGGCGCGCTCGAGGTCGGGGAGGGTGAGCACGCGCTCGTGCAGGACGCCCCGGTCGAGCAGGAGGCCGCGCTCCACCCCGGGCAGGCAGCCGGACGTCGTGGGCGGCGTCCACCACCGGCCGCCGATGCGCAGGGCCAGGTTCGCCGTGGTCGTCTCGGTGAGCTCGCCGCGCTGGTTCACCATGACCACGTCGTCGGCCTCCGGGTGGCGCAGCGAACGGGTCAGGTACACGTCGCGACGGGTGCTCTTGTGCTGCAGCCACGGGTTCCCGGCGTCCACCGGATCGTCGTCCACGGCGAGGCGCACCGGCTGCGTGCTCGCCGGCGGCATGGGCTCCAGCTCCACGTCGGCCTGCCCGGACCGGGGGAGCAGGACCCGGACGCGGGCGGCCTCGGTCCGCCCGGCGACGGCCCGCTCCACGCAGGCCGCCACCTCCGGGCGGTCGAAGCGGAAGCCGGCCCAGTCGGCCGAGTCGGCCATCCGCGCGAGGTGCCGGTCGAGGTTGCGCAGCCCGTCCCCGGGGGCGAACGCCAGCGTCTCGAGCAGCCGGTGCTCGGTGACGTCGTGGGCCAGGACGGCGGCCTTGGCCCGCAGCTCCGCGCGCTCTCGCGCCGCCTCGGAGCCCCACGTGATGCCGCCGCCGGCCCCGTACACGGCGCCCCCGGTGACCCGGTCGACGACGGCGGTCCGGATGGCGACGTTGAAGCGGGCCCGGAACGGGGCGGTCGGGGGAGCGACCAGCCCGACGGCGCCGCAGTACACGCCGCGCGGCGTCGGCTCGAGGTCGGCGATCAGCTGCATCGTGCGGCGCTTGGGGGCGCCGGTGACCGATCCGCAGGGGAACAGCGCGCGGAACAGGTCGAGCAGACTGGTCCCGGGTCGGACCCGGCTACTCACCTGCGACGTCATCTGCCACACGGTGGGGTAGCGCTCGAGGGCGAACAGGTCGTCCACCGCCACGCTGCCGACCTCGGCCACGCGGCCGAGGTCGTTGCGGAGCAGGTCGACGATCATGAGGTTCTCGGCCTGCTCCTTGGTGCTGGACCGCAGGCGGTGGCTCTGCTCGCGGTCCTCGGCGGTCGTGCGGCCGCGGGCGGCGGTGCCCTTCATCGGCCGGGTCCGGACGACGTCCCCCGCCCACTCGAAGAAGAGCTCGGGGCTGGCGCTGGCGACCACGTGCCGGCCGAGGTCGAGGTAGGCGTTGTACGCGCCGCGCTGGGCCAGAGCGAGCCGCGCGTACAGCTCCTGGGGGTCCCCGGTGACGGGAGCGCGCAGCCGGTCGGTGAGGTTGCACTGGTAGGTCTCGCCGGCCGCGATGTGCTCGCGCACCAGGCCGACGGCACGGGCGTGCTCGTCGTCGCTCCAGTCGGGCAGCCAGGGGGCGGGCGGCTCCGCGACCCCGCCCGGAGCGCACACCGGCGCCACCGCGGCGGGCTCGCCGCACAGCCCGAACCACACCAGCGGGGGCCCGTCGGGGGAGGAGGAGCCGCCGGGCAGCTGCGGGTCGAGCCCGGAGGCCGCCTCGTAGGCCACGTGGCCGTACGCCCAGCTGCCGGCCTCCGTCGCGTCGTGGACCCGCTGGAGCACGCCCGCGACCTCGTCCGGCCGCACCGCGGTGAGGACCTCGGTCGGCGGCGGGCAGAGCAGCGCCGTCCCGGTGCGGAGGTCGTCGAACCGAGCCCACGGCCCGGGCATCAGGCCCCGATACCCTGCTGGGCCCTCGCCGCCGTGAGGGTGTTGGCCAGCAGCATCGCGATCGTCATGGGGCCGACGCCGCCGGGGACCGGCGTAATCGCGCCGGCCACGTCCACGACGTCGTCGAACTCGACGTCGCCGCGCAGGCCGTTCTCGCCGCGGTGGATGCCGACGTCGATGACCGTCGCGCCCGGCTTCACGGCGTCCGCGCCGACGATCCCCGGGATGCCGGCGGCCACCACGAGCACGTCGGCGCGCCGGCAGACGTCCGCGAGGTCGCGGGTGCGCGAGTGGCAGACCGTCACCGTGGCGTTCTTGGCCAGCAGCAGCTGGGCCATCGGCTTGCCGACGAGCACGGAGCGGCCGACGACGACCGCCTCGGCGCCCGAGAGCGGGACGTCGTACTCCTCGAGCAGCGTCATGACGCCGGCCGGCGTGCACGGGCGGAGCCCGGGGCGGCCCTGGGCGAGGAGGCCGGCGTTGGCCGTGGTCAGCCCGTCGACGTCCTTCTCCGCCGGGATCCGGGCGATCAGCGCGTCGGAGTCCAGCTGCTCCGGGGTGGGCAGCTGCAGCAGGATGCCGGACACCGCCGGGTCCGCGGCCAGCTCGTCGACCAGCGCGGCCGCCGTCTCCTGGTCGACGTCCCCGGGCAGGTGCCGGTGGAGGTCCTGCATCCCGGCCTCGACGGACAGCCGACGCTTGTTGCGGACGTAGACCTCCGACGCGGGGTCGTCGCCGACGAGCACCGTCGCCAGCCCCGGCGCGGTCCCGCCCGCGGCGACCAGCTCCTGCACGCCGCGGGCGACGTCCTCGCGGACCCGGCGGGCCACGGCGGTGCCGTCGATCAGGCGTGCGGTCACCGGGGGCTCCAGGGGCGGCTCGGGGTCGCGGGGAAGGGGGTCTCGGGCAGGGTCGTCTCAGGCAAGGTCGCTCAGCATCTGCTGCCGCCACGCCTCGGTCGGGCCGAGGTCGTTGAACGTGAAGACGTGGAAGCCCTCGATGTTGTTGTCCGGCTTGCCCATGTGCGGGGCCAGACCCTTGATGATCTTGTTCGGACTGTAGCCGCCGGGCACGAAGAACCGCCAGAACAGGCTCTGCTGCTTCTTGAGGAACTTCGCCGACTCCCCGATGCCCAGCCCGCCGGAGACCCGCAGCAGCTTCTGGCGGTGGACGGCGCCCGGGACCCCGACGTGCACGGGCAGGTCGATCCCGCGGTTCTTCAGCTCTCGTGCCCACCGCAGGATCACGGCGGGGTCGAAGACGATCTGGGTCTTGATGTGGGTGGCGAGGGGTGCCTTGTCCTTCAGCGCCTGGAAGAGCGTGTCCTCCGACGCGACCGGGTGGCCCTCCGGGTGGCCGCCGATGCCGATCTCGGTGAACCCGTGGTCGAGCTCGTGCAGCGCGACCAGCAGGTCGTGGGCGTGCCGGAACTCCGTGGGCTCGTCGGTCGGGTCCCCGCCCACCACGAAGACCTCGCTGATGCCGGCCTCCCGGCAGCGGGCCACGACGTCGGCCAGGTGGGCGCGGTCGCGCACCTGCTGCGCCGACAGGTGCGGCGCCACGTTGTAGCCGTGGCCGACCAGGGCGACGGTCAGGTCGATGGTGGCGTCCTGCCCCTTGGCGGGGGACGCGGTCACCGTCAGCCGCACGTCCTTCGGCACGTTGTCGAGGACCGCCTGCTCGGTCTTCTTGAACGGGATCACCTCGTAGCCGAGGTGGTCGAACGCCCGCCTCAACGAGGTCCGGCTCGCTGCGTCCCGGAAGGTCAGCGCGCGCTTCACATGGTCTCCTCTGCACGGGCCGGACGGGGGACCCCCGCGACGGCCGTCGGTGGCGCCCCCGCCGGGCCGCCCCGCGGGGCAGGGTCCGGGTGGTCGTCCGCTTACCCACCATCGTGACCGGCATCACCAGGTGCTGGGCACGGAGATATGGCGGCGCCGGTGCCACCGGATCGGCCGCCGGGCCTGCGTCAATCGTCGCGGTCCCCGCCGCGACGGCACCCCCGCCCGGGTGGACCGCCACCTCCACCGCCCAGCGCGGCCCCCCGGCGTGTCAGCATCTTCTCCAGGGCGATCGGGGGCACCGGTCACTGGATCGAGCACCGAGGAGGGCCGGGTGGAACCACGAGGACGGGTCGCCGTGGCCCCGTCGGCCACCTCGGACGACGAGGTCGTGCGGTACGCCCCGGACGGCCTGGCGGTCATCGACGCGGACGGGCGCTTCGTCGAGGCCAACCCCGCCGCCGCCCTGCTGTGCGGCCTGGACCCGGCCTCGGTCGCGGGCGTCCCCTCCCCGTTCCCCGCGCCCGACCCCGCGGACGCGCCCAGGACCGGTGAGCAGACGGTGACGTGGCGGGAGCCGGCGACGGGCCGGCGCCGCGAGTTCGCCTACGTCCTGGCCGCCGTCCCGGGCACCACCCGGTGGATCGCGTCCTTCCGGGACGTGACCCTGGACCGGCTGCGCGAGCGGCGGCTCGCGGCGATCGCGAAGGCCGCCTCCGACGTCGCCTCGAAGCGCTCCCTGATCGGCACGCTGGAGGCGCTGGCCCAGGAGGTGGCGCGCACCGCCGGGCTCGCCGGCGTCCAGGTGCTGACCGTGAACTCGACGGGCGACCGGCTGCACGTCATGGGCTCGTCCGGTTTCGGCCGCGGGTCCGAGTTCTTCGACAAGCTCATGGCCTGCCGTGCCCTGGGCGCCCGGTTGCTGATGCTGGAGGCACTGGAGAACCGCGAGCCGCTCATCGCGCCGAACCGCTACGAGGCGGTCATGCAGGACCCCGCGTGGGCGCCGCTGCACGACGTCATGGGCTCGCCCCTGTGGGACTGGTTCGTCAGCGTGCCCCTGCTCGCGCGGGGAGAGCCGGTCGGCATCCTGAACGCCTTCTTCTCGCCCGGGCAGGCGGTCGGCGACACCGAGCTGGAGTTCCTCCTCGCCATGGCCGAGCAGGCGGCGATGGCCGTCGACCACGCCGCGCTGCTGGAGCGGGAGCGGGACGTCGCGCGGCGCGAGGAGCGCCAGAAGCTGGCCCGCGACCTGCACGACTCGGTCGTCCAGCAGGTCTTCTCGATGATGATGCAGGCCCGGTCGCTGGGGGTGCTCGTCGCCCGCGGGCTGCCCCCGACCCCGGAGAAGGTCGCCCAGGTGGCCGACGACCTGAGCGGCAGCGCCGAAGCGGTCCTCGCGGACCTGCGCGGCATGGTGGTGGAGCTGCGCCCCGCGGCCACGACGGCCGGAGGGCTGGTCTCGGCGCTGCGGTCGCTGGTGGAGACCACCTCCGCCCGCACGGGCATCGACGTCTCCCTCGAGGTCGACGACCCGGCCGACGGCATGGCCGCGCTGGACGCCGACCTGCTCGAGGACGTCTACCGGGTCCTCGCCGAGGCCCTGCACAACAGCGTCAAGCACGCCGGTGCGTCGACGATCCGCGTCCGGCTCGCCGTGACCTCCCGCGGCCGCCGCGGGCGGCTCGCGGCCGAGGTCACCGACGACGGCCGCGGCATGGGAGCAGCGAGCGAGGCCGGGCCCTCCGGCGGATCGGGGTCGAGCGGGATGGGGATGAGCGTCATGCGCGAGCGCGCGGCCCGGTGGGGCGGCGTGGTCCAGGTGCGGAAGCCGGCCCGGGGCGGGACGACCGTCCGCCTCAGCCTGCCCCTGCCCACCTCGTTGCCGGCCCGGCCGGGAGCCGCGTCGTGACGCCCTCCGGTCCGATCCGGGTGCTCGTCGTGGACGACCACGCGGTGGTGCGCCGCGGCGTGGTCGCCTACCTCGAGGCGCTCGAGGACGTCGACGTGGCCGGTGAGGCCGGAGACGGCCAGGAGGCGCTGGACCGGCTCGCGAAGGCGGCCGCGCACGACGAGCTGCCCGACGTCGTGCTGATGGACCTGCAGATGCCCGGCATGGACGGCGTGACAGCGACCGCGGAGGTGCTGCGCCGGTTCCCCGAGCTCAAGGTCGTCATCCTCACCAGCTTCGGCGAGGCCGAGCGGGTGCACGCGGCGCTGGAGAACGGGGCCTCCGGCTACCTGCTCAAGGACGCCGGCCCGGCCGAGGTGGACGCCGCGCTGCGGGCGGCCGTCCGCGACGAGGTGTTCCTCGACGCGGCGGTGACCCGCCGCCTGGCGCAGGAGATCCGCGCGCCGCGCACGGGCCTCGGGGTGCTCACCACGCGGGAGCGGGAGGTGCTCGTCCTGGTCGCGGAGGGCCGGTCCAACAAGGACATCGCCCGGCACCTGCTGATCAGCGAGCGGACGGCGCGGTCGCACGTCAGCCACCTGCTCACCAAGATGGGGCTCACCTCGCGGACCCAGGCGGCGCTGCTCGCCGTCAAGGAAGGCCTCGTCCAGCCCCGGTGACCCCTCGGGCGGGGGAACGGCCACGACGGATGACGCGGACGGTCCCTGCCGCATCGGTGCCGGCGTCGTGACATCGGGCCGATCCGCCCGACGCGCGGCGTGCCTACGGTGGCGGGGAAGTGGGCACAGGTGTGCCCGGATCCGGCGTCGGAGGAGGAGTGCGTGACCACGTTCGTGCTCGTCCACGGGGCCTGGCACGGCGGCTGGTGCTGGGACCGGGTGGCCCCGCTGCTCCGCGAGGCCGGGCACGAGGTGCACGCCCCCACCCTCACCGGGCTCTCCGAGCGGGCGCACCTGCTCTCGCCGCAGGTGGGGCTGGAGACGCACGTCGAGGACGTCGTGCGGCTGGTCGACGTCCTGGGGCTCACCGACGTCGTCCTGGTCGGGCACAGCTACGCCGGGCAGATCGTCACCGCCGTCGCCGACCGGCGGCCACGGGCGGTCGCCCAGCGCGTCTACCTCGACGCGTTCGTCGGCTCCGACGGGGAGGCGGCCCGCGACCTCCTGCCCGAGACGGTCGAGCACCACTGGGCCGAGTCGGCCGCGGAGCAGGGCTTCGGGTGGCTCGTGCCGGTGCGCAAGCTGTCAGTGCTCGGCGTGACCGAGCAGGCAGACGTCGACTGGCTGACCCCGAAGCTCACCCCGCACCCGTGGAAGACCTACACCGACGCGCTGCGGCTCACCGGTGCGGTCGACGACGTGCCCGCCGCCTTCGTCGAGTGCGTCAGCTGGATGCGCGTGTTCGCGGGCCAGGCCGACCGCGCCCGGGAGCGCGGCTGGCCGGTGCACGAGCTCGAGACCGGCCACGAGGCGATGGTCACCGCGCCGGAGGAGCTGGCCCGCGTGCTGCTGGAGGTCGCGCGAGCGGCGTCGTACGAGAAGGAAGAGGTCTGAGGTGGAGTTCCTCGTCCGGTCGGAGAACCGGCTGCCGGTGGACACCCCGCCGGAGCGGCGGGAGGAGCTGCGGGCGGGTGAGCGTGCCCGCGCCATGGAGCTGCGCGCCGCCGGGATCCTGAAGCGGCTGTGGCGGGTCCCGGGCCGCAACGCGACCGTCGGCCTGTACGAGGCCGAGGACCCGGCCGCGCTGCACGACGCGCTGATGTCGCTGCCGATGGCACCGTGGCTCGACGTGCACGTGGAGGCGCTGGCCACCCACCCGCAGGAGCGGCAGCCGTGACCGCCGGCCGGCGGGACCTGCCGGGCACGCCCATCTTCGACGGCGACAGCAGCCGCCGCGGGCTGCGCATGAACAAGCTGTTCATGAGCCTGCGCGACGCCGCCAACCGGGAGCGCTTCCTCGCCGACGAGGCCGCCTACTGCCGGGAGTTCGGGCTGACTGCCGAGCAGCAGCAGGCCGTCCTGGACCGCGACTGGCAGGCGATGATCGACCTCGGCGGCAGCATCTTCTACGTGTACAAGCTGGCGATGATGGACGGCCGGTCGATGCAGTACCTCGGCGGTGTGTTCACGGGCATGGGCGAGGACGACTTCCTCGCCGCGATGCGAGCGGGAGGACGCAGGGATGGCTGAGGTGATCTGGGGTCTGGCGACCTCGCACGTGCCGTCGATCGGCGCCGCGATGGACCGCGGCAAGACCGACGACCCGAACTGGAAGGCGCTGTTCGACGGGTACGCGCCCGCGCGGGCCTGGCTGGCCGAGCACGAGCCGGACGTCGCGATCGTCGTCTACAACGACCACGCCAACGGCATCGACCTCGACTTCGTCCCGACCTTCGGGCTGGGCACCGCCGAGCGGTACGAGGTCGCCGACGAGGGCTTCGGCCGCCGTCCGGTGCCGGACGTGCTCGGTCACCCCGAGCTCTCCCTGCACCTGGTCGAGAGCCTGATCGACGAGGAGTTCGACCTCACCGTCTTCCAGGAGCTGCAGGTCGACCACGGCTTCACCGTGCCGCTGTCGGTGTGGACCCCCGACCCCGGGGACTCCTGGCCCTGCCCGGTCATCCCGCTGCTGGTCAACGTCATCCAGTACCCGCAGCCGACCGCGGCGCGGTGCTGGGCGCTCGGCCAGGCGCTCGGCCGGGCGATCCGCAGCTTCCCGGAGGACATCACCGTCGGCGTCCTCGGGACCGGCGGGATGTCCCACCAGCTGGCCGGGTCGCGGGCGGGCTTCATCAACCCGGAGTTCGACCACATGTGGATGGAGACCATCCAGACCGACCCGGCGAAGCTGGCCACGCTCTCCCGCGAGGAGCTGATCACCCAGGCGGGCTCCGAGGGGATCGAGCTCATCATGTGGCTGGTCATGCGCGGGGCGATGAACGACCAGATCACCAAGGTGCACTCGGACTACTTCGTGCCCGCGTCCAACACCGCGGCCGGCATCGCGCTGTTCGACAACCGCGTGGCCCAGCCCGCGTAGGGACCGCACCGCAGGAGGGGCCCCGGACGTTCCGTCCGGGGCCCCTCCGCGTGTCAGCCGGCCCGGTAGGTGTCCCGCGCGTCGTAGGGCGCGGGGGCGACGACGGCGCGGATCCGCACCTGCACGTGCGGCTCGACCGCCGGCTTCGCCGACACCGGGTCCTCGCCCCAGACGACGGTCACCTCGGTGCCCGGCTCGGCCAGCGCGGTGTCGACGGTCGCGAGCGAGACCATCTGGCGCTCGTTGGCGAGGTACCCGCAGTCCAGCGAGATGCCGACCCGCTGCCCGTCCACGAGCACCTCGTCCTCGTGGTGGGTGGCGTAGCGGGCCTTGGGCATCTCGATGTACTTGGCGCCCGGGCCCGGCCGGTAGAGCGAGCCGATCGCGGCGGTGACGTCGTCGGCGTCCCAGACGAGGGTGACCTTGGTGCGCGGCGGCGCGCTCCCTGCCATCGCCGCAGCCATCTCCTCGAGGGCGGCGCGGCCGACGAAGTCGTGGTCGAACCTGATCGTCTTGCCGTAGCCGACGTCGTACGGGGTCAGGTAGTAGTCGCCGATGTCGGCGGAGCTCAGGCTGCCGCCCAGCGAGCCGACCTTCCCGATCGGCAGCCAGTCGCGGTACTCGGCCAGCAGCGGGTCGTCGCCGAAGATCGCCGGCAGCGGTGCCGGCACCCAGCCGGAGCCGAGGTTGGCCGTCGAGTAGGCCTTGGCGCCGACGCGGACGAGCCCGTGGTCCGCTCCGGCCTCGAGCAGCGCGTCGAGCACCGCCTCGCCGTCCTCCCAGGGCCCGAACAGCTCGAAGCCGGGCTGGCCGGCCATGCCGTGCCGCAGGGCGCGGGCACGGCGCCCGGCGATGGTGAACTCGGCCATGCTGAAGAACCGCGCGTCCGGGACGGGTGCCCCGGAGGCCTGCTCGAGGAGGGCGAGGGACGTGGGGCCTTGCAGCTCGTAGCGGTACAGCTTCGGCGGCCCGGACCGCCGGACGATGGAGTTGTCGTCGCGCTCCGCGGTCGCGGCGTAGCCGCCCCGCTCGAGGTGGAACGTCACCCAGTCGATCGCCATCGGGTGGCCCACGAGGTCGAAGGAGTCCTCGTCGAGGTGGAACAGGATCGCGTCGCCGATCAGGTGGCCGTCGGGGCCGACCGCGACGAACTGCTTGGCCTTGCCCGGGCCGAAGCCGGTGAAGGTGTTGACGGCGAGGTCGCTGAACAGCCGCAGCGCGTCCGGACCCTGGACGAAGAGGTCGGTCATGTGGTGCGACTGGTCGAGCAGCGCGCAGGTCTCGAGCCACGCCCGCTGCTCGGAGCGCCAGTTGGTGAACTCGGGCTTGACCGGGAAGGTGCTCGGCGGGAAGGCGAGGTTCCTGAGCAGCTCCACCGGGCTGCCCGCACGGGCGAGCGCCGTGGCCAGGCTCTCGGAGGACATGGCGGACGACCTTTCATCGGAGGGGCGGACCGGCAGACGGGCTGCCGGGGGAGGAGTGCGAGCCGACCCGCGCGGCCCGGGGGAGGAGCACGGCGCCGAGCGCGACGAGCCCGGTGAAGCCCACCAGCAGGGCCGACTGCGGGGTTCCCCGCGAGAGGGCCGTCCCCACGGCGACCACCAGGGGCGGTCCGAGCAGCTGGCCGACGGCCGATCCCTGGGTCACCAGGCCGATCGAGGCACCGGCCCTGTCCGTGCCCGCCGAGACCGCGGCCAGGGCGGCGAAGAGGGCGGACGGGACCAGCCCGGCGATGAAGGAGAAGGCCACCGCCGACGCGACCCGCGCGAGGAGGGGGAGGGCCGGGTCGAGCACCCCCCACACGGTCACCGCCATGCCGGCGCAGCCGGTGAGGATCACCCGCCGCAGGGACGCCCCGCGGTGCAGCAGGTAGGCGCCCAGGAGATTGGCGGGCGCGTTCACCAGGAAGACGACGGCGCCGATCAGCCCGGCCGTGGCGACCGACAGCCCGTCGTCGGCGACCAGCGCGGCCGGCAGCAGGCCGACGACGGCCAGGTACTGGGCCGCGTAGAGCGCGAACACCGCCGTGATGACGACGACCGAGGGCGTTCGGAACGCCCCCAGCAGACCCTGGACCGACGGACGCCTGCGCGCGGTGGCGGACGGCACCCGGCGGAGGACGACGAGGAGGACGGCGGCCGCGAGGCCGGCATCGAGGACCGACGCCCCGCGCCAGCCGAGGAGGCCGATCGCGGCGGGCACGAGCAGCGCCGCCAGCCCCGAGCCGACCGGCAGGTACGCGCCCCACGCCCCGGCGACGAGCCGCCGGTGCGCGGGCCCGGACACCTCGGAGAGCAGCGGCGGCGCCGCGAGGATCACCATCACCAGCCCGACCCCCTCGCCCACCCGGGCGGCCAGGAGCCCGGTCAGGGAGTCCACGGCCGCCCCGCCGAGATCGGCCACGACGATCGCGGTGAGGCCGAGCCGGACCTGGCGGCCGAAGCCGACCGTCTGCCCCAGCCACCCGAGCAGGACACCGCCGGCGGCGCCGAGGGCGCTCACCGTCGAGAGGTACCAGGCGGCGGTGGCCGGGCTGAGCCCGAACTCGTCCCGCAGCACCGGCAGCGCGGCCGCCGCGCCACCGATCTGCGCGGCGGCGACGACTCCGGCGCCCATCAGGCCCGCGACGGCGCCCCACGACGTCCGGCCGGGGGCGTCCGGGGTCTGCGCAGGGGAGGTCGAGCCCACCGGCCGACGCGCCACCGGCTGCCCCCTCTCGCGGTCCGGACCCCCGCCACTCTGTCCGATCCGCACGCGGTCCCGGAACGCGTCAAATGACCCGGAAGGGACGTCATCCGACGCACGCCGAGCGGCCGGAACGGTGCGCGCAGGGTGACGGATGCCCGTGTGCCGGAGCACATCCGCCGCTCTACGCTGCACTCGACGATGTGGCGTGGGCCACTGGACAGGGCACGTCCGTGGTCTGCCGCGCACGACGGCGGAAACCGGCCCCCTGGGCCGGCCCGCCGTCGTGAGGCGGCCACCGGTCAGGCCACGGACCGGCTCCGCCGGCCCGCGGAAGGAACACCCGACGAGAACGGACGGACATGACTGCCAAGAACCTCCAGGAACTGCTCGACCAGACCGGCGACACCGTCGGTCTCCTGCGCAACTCCCAGCTCGGCGCCTACATCTACCCGGTCGTCCCGTCCGAGTTCACGAACTGGCGCCGGGAGCAGAAGGCATGGCAGCAGACCGCCGTGCTCTTCGACCAGACCCACCACATGTTCAACCTGTTCATCAAGGGTCCGGACGCCCTCAAGCTGATCTCCGACACCGGGATCAACAGCGTGGCCAACTTCCCGGTGAACATGGCGAAGCAGTTCGTCCCGGTCACGCCCGCCGGCAACGTCATCGGTGACGGCATCCTCTTCCACCTCGACGAGGACGAGTTCGTCTACGTCGGTCGCGCTCCCGGCGCCAACTGGCTGCAGTTCAAGGGCGAGACCGGCGGCTACGACGTCGAGATCCGCAACGACCCCCGGTCGCCCTCGCGCCCCTACGGCAAGGCCGTCACGCGCGACCTGTGGCGCTTCCAGATCCAGGGCCCCAACGCCTGGCCGATCATCGAGAAGCTGCACGGCGGCGACCTCGAGCAGCTCAAGTTCTTCCGGATGAGCACCATGAACATCGCGGGGGAGACCGTCCGCACGCTGCGCCACGGCATGGCCGGCGCGCCGGGCCTGGAGATCTGGGGCCCGTACGAGAGCTACGACCGCATCCGCGAGGCCATCCTCGAGGCCGGCCGCGAGTTCGGCCTGGAGCCGGTGGGCTCGCGCGCCTACTCCACCAACACCCTCGAGTCCGGCTGGATCCCCTCGCCGCTGCCGGCCATCTACACCGGCGAGGAGCTGCGCGCGTACCGCGAGTGGCTCGGCGCCGACAGCTACGAGGCGACCAACGCCATCGCCGGCAGCTTCGTGTCCGACGACATCGAGGACTACTACACCAACCCGTGGGACCTCGGGTACGGCTCGTTCGTGAAGTTCGACCACGACTTCATCGGCCGGGACGCCCTCGAGGCCCTGGACAAGGACGCCCAGCGTCGCAAGGTGACGCTGGAGTGGAACTCCGACGACCTCGCGAAGCTGCTGTCCTCTCCGGTCGAGGGTGCGAAGTACCAGTTCTTCGACCTGCCGAACGCCAACTACGGGTCGTCCAACTTCGACAAGGTCATCGACGCCGACGGCCACGTCCTGGGCGTGTCGATGTTCACCGGCATCTCGGCGAACGAGCAGAAGGGCCTGTCGCTGGCCACCATCAGCCCCGACGTGCCGCACGGCGCCGAGGTCCGGGTGGTCTGGGGCGAGCCCGACGGTGGCAGCAAGAAGACGACCGTCGAGCCGCACGAGCAGTTCGAGGTCCGGGCCATCGTGAGCCCCGTGCCCTACGCCAAGATGGCGCGGGAGACCTACCAGGGCGGCTGGCGGACCGCCGGCAAGGCCTGATCCAGGGCGTGCGCTGTGGCCGGGCGACGGACGCTCGTCGCTCGGCCACAGCTGCGTCCGCCCCCGCGACGGCGGGGCGGGCACCCGCTCGACATCGGGTCGGCGTTCGCGTGGATCGCCTCCGGACGGCCGATGACCGAGCAGCGGTCCTCGACCGGCCGTTGATGACGGTCGCGCAACATTCCCACCAAAATCGTCGACAATCTGTGACGCGCTGCATAGGTTCCCCCGGCGGGCAGCGGCCCGATCACCCGAGCAACGGAGCAACGGGAGTGGCAGTCCATGGCGGCTGAACTGACCCTGCAGGACGTGAGCCTGCAGTTCGGCGGCATCAAGGTGCTGCAGGAGGTGAGCTTCTCCGTCGAGCCGGGCCAGATCTTCGGCCTGGTCGGCCCGAACGGGGCCGGCAAGACCTCGCTGTTCAACTGCATCAGCGGGCACTACAAGCCGACGTCGGGCACCGTGCGGATCGACGGCACCGAGGTGCAGGGCTCGCGTCCGGCCACCCTCGCCAAGCACGGCCTGGCCCGGACGTTCCAGCACCCGGCGCTGCAGCTGCACGCGACGGTGCTGGAGAACGTGCTGCTCGGTGCGCACACCCGGCTGCCCGGCGGCGCCCTCGAGTGGGCGGTGCGCACACCGCGGACGTGGCGCAGCGAGAAGCAGCTGCGCGCCGAGGCCCTCGACCTGCTCGAGCGCAACGGCCTGGGCTGGGCCGCCCACCTGCCGGCCGACGAGCTGTCGCACGGTCTGCACAAGGGCGTGGAGCTGTGCCGCGCCCTGCTCATGAAGCCGAAGCTGCTGCTCCTCGACGAGCCGGCCGCGGGCCTGCCGCACGCCGAGGTGGAGACCCTGATCGAGACGGTCCGGCGCCTGCGCACCGACGACGACATCACCGTCGTCATCGTCGAGCACCACATGGGCCTCATCGCCGCGCTCACCGACCGCGTCGTCGTCCTCGACCACGGGGCGAAGCTCATGGAGGGGACGGCGGCCGAGGCCCAGTCCGACCCCCGCGTCATCGAGGCGTACATCGGAAAGGACGCGGCGGATGACGCTGCTTGAGCTCGAGGGCGTCACCGCGTCCTACGGTCCCGTGCAGGTGCTCGACGGGGTGTCGCTGACCGTCCCGGACAACGGCGCGGTCGGCATCCTCGGCGCCAACGGTGCCGGCAAGACCACGACGTTGCGGGCGATCAGCGGCACCGTCCGCGCGGGTGGGCGCATCGTCTTCGACGGCACGGACATCCGCGGCATGCGACCCGACCAGGTGGCCGCCCAGGGCATCGCCCACGTGCCGGAGGGCCGCGGGACGCTGGGTGACCTCACCGTCCGCGAGAACCTGATGGTCGGCGCCTACCTGCGCAAGGACCGCAAGGCCGTCGACCAGGACGTCGAGTACTGCCTGGACCTGTTCCCGAACCTGCGGGACCGCATCACGTCGAACGCCTCGGCGCTCTCCGGCGGGGAGCAGCAGATGCTCGCCGTGTCCCGGGCGATCATGTCCAAGCCGCGGCTCCTGCTCCTGGACGAGGCCTCGCTCGGCCTCGCGCCGAGCACCGCGAAGAACGTGTACGACGCGATCCGGCGGCTGCGCATCGAGTCCGGCATCGCGATGCTCGTGGTCGAGCAGAACGCCAACCTCGCCTTCACCCTCGTCGACAGCGCCACGGTCCTGGAGACCGGCCGCAACGCGCTCACGGGCACGTCCGCGGAGCTCAAGGGCATGGACGAGATCCGCCGCGCATACCTGGGAGGCTGACCCGTGGGAGAGTTCGTCCAGCTCGTGGTCGACGGCCTGTCGACCGGCTCGGTGTACGCGGCCCTCGCCCTGGCGATCGTGCTGGTCCACTCGGCGACCGGGCTCATCAACTTCGCGCAGGGCGGCATGGCCGTCCTGGCCGCGTACGTCGCCTGGGTGCTGACCAACCGGGGCGTGCCGCTCGTGCTCGCCATCCTGGGATCGATCGTCTTCTCGTTCCTGCTCGGGGCCGTGCTCGAGCGGTACCTGATGCGGCGGTTCGAGCGGGGCGACCCCGACACCGCCGTCGTCGTCACGGTCGGTCTGCTGACGCTGATCACCGGGATCGCCGGCTGGCTCTGGTCGTACAACAACCAGCAGTTCCCGTCGCTGTTCCCCCTCGACACGGTGGAGTTCCTGGGGGTCGCGATCAGCATCCGCTCGATCGGCACCACGCTGGTGATCGTCGCGGTGATGATCCTGCTGCAGCTCCTGTTCGTCCGGACCAAGCTCGGGCTGGCGCTGCGGGCGGTCGCGATCAACCCGCAGTCCGCGGCCTTCTCCGGGCTCCCCGTCGGCCGGCTGCTCATGGTCGGCTGGGGCCTCGCGGCGGTGCTCGGCGCCGTCGCCGGCGCGCTCGTCGCGCCGCAGCTCACGCTGACGCCGGGGATGCTCGACAGCGCCCTGGTGTACGCGCTGGCTGCGGTCATCCTCGGGGGCCTCACGAGCCCGATCGGCGTGGTCATCGCCGCCTGGATGATCGGCATCCTGGAGAACCTGGCAGCGGTCTACGTCCCCTTCATCGGCCACGACCTGAAGATCGCCGTGCCGTTCATCCTGCTGTTCGTCGTCCTCATCGTCCGACCCCAGGGCCTGTTCGGCCGGAAGACCGTGGTGCGCGTGTGATGGCCTCCTCCTCGAAGACCGGCTCCTCGAAGGCATCCGCCCCGACGACGGTCCCGGGCACGCCCGCCGCCCCGCCGGGCGCGTCGTGGCGGCAGCGTCCGTGGGTGCGCTGGGGAACTCCGCTGCTGATCGTCGTCGTGCTCGCGGTGGTCCCCCTCCTGGGGACGGAGTTCCAGAACGAGACGCTGGCCCGCATCGGCGTCTTCGCCGTCGCCGTGCTGGGGCTCAACGTGGTGATGGGCTACACCGGTCAGGTCTCGCTCGGCCAGATCTTCTTCTTGGGCTTCGGCGCCTACGTCACCGCGTACGGGGTCCAGCAGGAGTGGAACATCGTCCTGGTCTTCGTGCTGGCCACCCTGCTCCCGGCCGTCGCGGGCCTGCTCGTGGCGCTGGCCGCCGCCCGGCTGGGCGGGCTCGCGATCGCGATGGTGACGATCGCGCTGCCCATCGTCGGCGTGCCCCTGGCCAAGCGGCTCAGCGACTTCACCGGCGGCTCGCAGGGCCTCTCGGCGCGCTTCGCCGAGTCGCCGGAGGGCAGCGGGCTCTACGACGACCAGTGGCAGCTCTACCTCGTGATCGCGATCGGCGGGGTGGTGTTCCTGCTGACGTACTTCCTGGTCCGCGGGAAGTACGGGCGGGCCTTCGCCATCGTCAAGGGGAACGAGGCGGTCGCCGCGTCGATGGGCATCTCGCCCTACCGGTACAAGGTGCTCGCGTTCACCATCGCGTCGGCGATCGGCGGGGTGAGCGGCTTCCTCTACATGCTCGTCATCCAGTACACGTCGCCGGAGACCCTCAGCTTCGGGCACTCGATCGAGCTGCTCGCCGCGATGGTCATCGGTGGCGCGGGGAGCATCGTCGGCTCGCTCCTCGGTGGCGCCTTCTACGTGCTCGTCCCACAGCTGACGAACCAGGTCGACGCCAGCCTCACGGCGTTGCTGCAGGGCGCGATCCTGCTGGTGGTCCTGTTCGTCCTGCCCGGCGGCCTCGCGTCGCTGCCCCGCGCGCTGGGCCGCGGACGCCGGCGCCTGCGCGCCGGCCGCGGCCCCGCCGCTCCACCGACCACTCCGTCATCGACCCACGGGTCGGGCACCGCGGCGGAGCAACCCGAGACAGAGAGGCAAGGTCACGCATGAACAGGCACTTTCGATCGCGCAAGGCGGTCGGGATCGCCGCGGTGTCGGCGCTCACGCTGACGATCACCGCGTGCGGCGGCGGGAACGACGCCGGCCGCGGCGGCGACGCCGCCGAGGGAGCGCCGAGCCCCGGCATCACCGACGACTCGGTCACCCTCGGCATCACCACCCCGCTGAGCGGCGCCACCGCGGGACCGGGCACCTGCACGGTCGCCGGCGTCACGGCGTACTTCGGCATGAAGAACGCCGAGGGCGGCGTCGAGTTCGGCGACGGGAAGACCCGCACCGTCGAGATCGAGGCGCTGGACGACACCTACGACCCGCAGCAGGCCAAGGCGAACTACGACCAGCTCAAGGACGACGTCTTCGCCATGACCGCGGGTCTGGGCACCCCCACCAACCGTGCGTGGCGCGACGCCGCCATCGCCGACGAGGTGCCGCAGGCGCTGATCATGACCGGTGACCCGATCTTCAGCGACGCCGAGGAGAGCCCCTGGCAGCTCGGCTTCGTGCCGATCTACCAGAACGAGGGCCAGGCCTTCGGTGAGCTCCTCGCGACGTCGTCCGGGGACCACAAGGTCGCGATCCTGTCGCAGAACGACGACTACGGAGAGGGCTACGTCGAGGGCTTCAAGGCCGGCATCGAGGGCGCCGACAACATCGAGATCGTCGACGAGCTGACCTACGAGGCGACCGACACCTCCGTCGACGCGCAGATCACCGAGCTCGCCAGCAGCGACGCCGACATCTTCTTCAACGCGATGTCGGTGACCCCGCTGATGATCTCCGCGCTGCAGAAGGCGCAGCAGGTCGGCTGGACGCCGAGCTGGTTCCTGCCCTCGAACACGTCGAGCCCGACGGCGATCCTCGAGCCCGGCGGCGCGGCGGCCTACCCCGGCATCTACTCGGTGGCGTTCTCGAAGACGCCGCAGAGCCCGGCGTTCGCCGAGGACGAGGACGTCGTCGAGTACCTGGGCGCCCTCAAGGAGTACGGCAACTACCCGGACCCGCCGGCGTTCCCGCACTGCCAGTGGAGCTGGATGGTCGGCGCGACGCTCGAGCAGGCCTTCCAGAACATGGAGGAGCCGACCCGGGACAGCTTCATGGAGGCCCTGCGCGCCATCGAGGACTTCCAGGCGCCGCTCATGCTCCCCGACACCGCGGTGAACACCACCGAGGACGGTCAGCCGGCGGTGTCGACGGTGGTCGCGCAGAAGTTCAACGGCCGCGGCTACGACGCGGTCGACACCTTCGAGTGATCCGTCCGACCGCGATCGCCTGATGCGGAGGGGCGGTCCGTCCTCGGACGGGCCGCCCCTTCGCACGGGGTGGATCGTTGACAGGATTGTTGGCAATCCAGGTCGCCTGGGATAGCGTGCGGCCATGGCTTCCGCAGCTCAGGAGACGGCGGAGCGGGCGCTCCGCGAGGCGATCCTCCGCGGGGACATGCCCCCCGGGTACCGGCTGGTCGAGGCGGAGCTCGTCTCCCTGACCGGGGTCAGCCGCAGCGCCGTGCGGCTGGCGATCGACGCGCTGAGCGCGGAGGGGCTGGTCGAGCGGATCCAGAACAAGGGTGCGCGGGTGCGGGTCGTCTCCACCGAGGAGGCCATCGCCATCACCGAGTGCCGGCTGCCCCTCGAGGGGCTGCTCGCCCGCAAGGCGGCCGAGCGGCTCACCGACTCCGAGGCCGACCGGCTCCGGGCGCACCTGCACACGATGGTCGCCGCCGTCGAGTCCGGCGACGTCCTGAAGTACTCCGAGCTCATCCAGCAGCTGCACGGCATGGTGGGCGAGGCCGCCCGGCACCCCATCGCGGCCGACCTCGTCGGCCGGCTGCAGGCCCAGCTGGTCCGCCACCAGTTCCGGCTCTCGCTGCGGCCCGGACGTCCGCGCGTGAGCCTGGCCGAGCTGACCGAGCTGGTCTCCGCGATCACCGACCGCGACCCCGACCGGGCCGAGTCCGCGGCCGCCGAGCACTTCCGCAGCGTCCTCGCTGCGCTGTCCGAGACCACCCCGGAAGCCGGAGGACCAGCGTGAGAAACGTCGTCGTCACCGATCCGCCCCGCGCCGACGCGGGCGACGCCGAGACCCTCGGCGGGTTCGGCGTCGCCACCGTGCACGAGGCGCTGGGACGGGTCGGCTACCTCGGTCCCGAGTTCCGGCCGGCCTGGCCCGGGGCGCGCATCGGCGGCACCGCGGTGACGGTGCTCTGCTGGCCGGGGGACAACCTGATGATCCACGTCGCCGTCGAGCAGTGCCGGCCCGGCGACCTGCTCGTCGTCGCGACCAACTCGCCGTCGACCGACGGGCTGTTCGGCGAGCTGTTCGCCACCGCCCTGGCGCGCCGGGGTGTCCGTGGCGTGGTGCTGGGCTGCGGCGTCCGCGACGTCGCCGAGCTGCGCGAGATGGGGTTCCCCGCGTGGTCCCGGGCGGTCAGCGCCCAGGGGTCGGTCAAGGCCACGGCGGGCGCCGTGAACGTCCCCGTCGTCCTCGGCGGCCAGACGATCCACCCCGGGGACGTCGTCCTCGCCGACGACGACGGCGTGATGGTCGTCCCGCGCGCGGACGTGCCCCGCGCGCTCACCGCCTCGCAGGCGCGGATCGACAAGGAGGCCGCCAGCCGGGCCGCCTTCCAGCAGGGCGAGCTCGGCCTGGACCGGTACGGGCTGCGCGACAAGCTGCCGGGCTTCGGCATCGAGTACGTCCCCTACGAGAAGTACGCGGAGGGGGAGAGGTGAGCTACGACGACACGGGCGTCCGCTGCACCATGCTGCGCGGCGGCACGTCCCGCGGGCTGTTCCTCGAGGCGCAGGACCTGCCGGGCGACCCCGCCGAGCGCGACGCCCTGCTGCTGCGGCTCATGGGCACGCCGGACCCGCGGCAGATCGACGGCCTCGGCGGCGCCACGACGCTGACGAGCAAGGTGGCGGTCGTGTCGCCGTCGGACGACCCGGACGTCGACGTCGACTACCTGTTCCTGCAGCTGGGCGTCGGCGAGGCGACGGTCAGCGACCGGCAGAACTGCGGCAACATCCTGGCCGGCGTCGGCCCGTTCGCCGTCGAGCGCGGTCTCGTCCCCGCCCGCGGTGACGAGACGAGCGTGCGGATCCGGATGGTGAACTCCGGCAGCGTGGCCGTCGCGACCTTCCCGACCCCCGGTGGGCGGGTCGAGTACCGCGGTGACGTCGCCATCGCCGGCGTCCCGGGGACGGCCGCACCCGTCGTCCTCGCGTTCACCGACACGGAGGGCTCGGCGACCGGGGCCCTGCTGCCGACCGGGAACGTGCGGGACACCGTCGAGGGCCTCGAGGTCACCTGCGTCGACAACGGCATGCCGGTCGTCCTCGCGACGGCGGAGTCCTTCGGGCTCACCGGTCACGAGCCCCACGAGCAGCTGGCCGCGGACGCCGCGCTGCTCGCCCGGGTCGACGCGTTCCGCCGCAAGGCCGCGCAGCTGATGGGCATGGGCGACGTCGCGAGTGCGTCGGTGCCCAAGACCGTGCTGCTGGCCGCCCCGGCCGACGGCGGCCAGGTCAGCACCCGGTCGTTCATCCCGGTCCAGCCGCACACCTCGATCGGCGTGCTCGGCGCGGTCAGCGTCGTCACCGGGATGCTGCTGCCGGGCGCCGTCGGGCACGAGCTCACCGCCGACTGGCCGCGGGACACCTCGCAGGTCGACGTCGAGCACCCGACCGGCCACCTGCTCGTCGACGTCGTCGTCGACGCTTCGGTCACCCCGCCGCGGGTGGTCCGCTCCGGGGTGGTCCGCACCGCCCGCAAGCTCTTCGACGGCACGGCCTACCCCCGCGCCTGAACCCACCCATCCTCAGGAGACGCCCGGTGCCACCGCTGCATGACATCGCCCACCTCGCCCACATCGAGCTGCTCACCCACAAGCCGGAGGAGAGTCTCGACTTCTTCGTCCGCTACCTCGGGATGACGGAGAACGGCTCGTCGGGCGACTCGGTGTTCCTGCGGGCGTGGGACGACTACGAGAACACCACGATCAAGCTCACCGCGGCGGCCCAGCCCGGCGTCGGCCGGACGAACTTCCGCGCCGGCACCCCGGAGGCGCTGCAGCGGCGGGTGGCCGCGATCGAGGCGACCGGCCTGGGCAAGGGCTGGCAGGACGGCGACCCCGGCTACGGCCCGGTGTACGTCTTCACCGACCCGGACGGCCACGAGATGGGCGTCTACTACGAGACGGAGTGGTACCGGCCGGAGGGGGACCTGAAGCCGGCGCTCAAGAACCAGGCGCAGGCCTACCCGGGCCGCGGCGTGAGCGTCCGCCGGATCGACCACATCAACTACCTCGGGGTGAACCCGCGGGAGAACCGCGACTTCTTCGTCGACACGCTCGGCGCGATGACCACCGAGCAGATCGTGCTCGACAGCGGCGAGATCGCCGGCACCTGGACCACCTTCACCAACCAGGGCTACAACGCCGTCTGGACCAAGGACAAGACGGGCACGGCCGGCCGGCTGCACCACATCTCCTTCGCCGTCGACAGCCGGGACGACATCATCCGGGCCGCCGACCTGGCGCTGGAGCACGGCGTCCACATCGAGACCGGCCCGCACAAGCACACCATCCAGCAGAGCTTCTTCCTCTACGTCTGGGAGCCGGCCGGCAACCGGATCGAGCTGGACAACCCCGGCGCGCGCCTGGTGTTCGCGCCCGACTGGCAGCCGGTCGACTGGTCCGAGGCCGAGCGCGCCAAGGGCCAGGCGTGGGGCCTCCAGACGATCTCGACGTTCCACACCCACGGCACGCCGCCGGTCCAGCAGTGACCCCGCGCATCGCCGTCCTCGGGCTCGGCGAGGCGGGTTCCCTGATCGCGGCGGACCTCGTCGCCGCCGGGGCGGACGTCCGGGGGTACGACCCCCTGGGCCTCCGCGTGGCCGGGGTGGAGCGGCGCGGCAGCGAGACCGACGCCGTCGCCGACGCCGACCTGGTGCTCAGCGTCAACAGCTCGCACGACGCGATGACGGCGCTCGAGAACGCGCTGCCCGAGCTGCGCGCCGGCACCCTGTGGGCCGACCTCAACACCGCCAGCCCGGGGCTCAAGGTGGCCCTCGCCGAGCGGGCGGCGGAGCGGGACGTACCCGTCGTCGACGTCGCGCTGATGTCCCCGGTGCCGGGCAAGGGTCTCCGGACCCCGATGCTGGTGTCCGGCGAGGCCGCCGGCCGGTACGCCGAGCTGCTCGCCGGCCTGGGGGCCGACGTGGCGGTCCAGCCGGGGCCCGTGGGCACCGCCATCTCGCGCAAGCTGCTGCGCAGCGTCTTCTACAAGGGCCTCGCGGCCGCCGTGGTCGAGGCGCTGCGCGGTGCCGAGGCCGCCGGGTGCGCTGACTGGCTGCGCGGCAACGTCGCGGCGGAGCTCGCGAGCTTCGACGAGCGGACCGTGGACCGGCTGGTCGACGGCACGCACACCCACGCCCGCCGGCGCGCCGACGAGATGGCCGCGGCCACCGAGCAGCTGGAGGAGCTGGGCGTCCCGGCCCGCATCGCACCGGCCGCCCGCGACCTGCTCGTCGAGCTGCGCGACGCAGCTGCCGACGTCCCCCAGGAGGAGAGCGCGTGATCATCGACTGCCACGGCCACTACACGACCGCCCCCGCCGCCCACACCGCGTGGCGGGAGCAGCAGGTGGCCGCCTGGGAGGCCGGGACGACGCCGCCTGCCTACCCCTCGATCAGCGACGACGAGATCCGGGAGACGATCGAGTCCAGCCAGCTCCGGCTGATGGACGAGCGCGGCATCGACGTCACGCTGTTCTCACCCCGTGCCTCGGCCATGGCGCACCACGTCGGCGACGCGGCGGTCAGCCTGGAGTGGTCGCGCCGCTGCAACGACCTGGTGCACCGGGTGGCGACGCTCTACCCGGGCCGCTTCGTCCCGGTGGCGCAGCTGCCGCAGTCCCCGGGCGCGGACCTGGAGGCGTCGATCGCCGAGCTGCGCCGCTGCGTGGAGGAGCTCGGCTTCGTCGGCTGCAACCTCAACCCCGACCCCAGCGGCGGGTTCTGGACGTCGCCGCG
The DNA here is from genome assembly GCF_054050495.1 of Blastococcus sp. SYSU D00922. Taxonomy (NCBI): domain Bacteria; kingdom Bacillati; phylum Actinomycetota; class Actinomycetes; order Geodermatophilales; family Geodermatophilaceae; genus Blastococcus; species Blastococcus sp. SYSU D00922. Next base: position 437,686 of record NZ_JBJGZL010000002.1, on the reverse strand, counting down.
CCTGACCGACCGCAGCTGGTACCCGGTCTACGAGGCGATGGTGGAGCTGGACGTGCCGGCGATGGTGCACGTCTCGGCGTCGGCGACGCCGGTGTTCCACGCGACCGGGGCGTTCTACATCAACGCCGACACGACGGCCTTCATGCAGCTCGTCCAGGGCAACCTCTTCGGCGACCTGCCGGACCTGCGCCTGGTCATCCCGCACGGTGGGGGAGCGGTGCCCTACCACTGGGGCCGCTACCGGGGGCTCGCCGACATGCTGGGGCAGCCGGCGGTCGAGTCCAACGTCATGGGGAACGTCTTCTTCGACACCTGCGTGTACCACCAGCCGGGGATCGACCTCCTGCTGGAGGTGGTGGACACCCGGAACGTCCTCTTCGGGTCGGAGATGGTGGGCGCGGTGCGCGGGACCGATCCGCGCACCGGGCAGTACTACGACGACACCCGTCGCTACGTCGAGGCAGCCGTGGCCAAGGGGCTGCTCGACGACGACGGGCGCACGGCGGTGTTCGAGGGCAACGTCCGGCGCGTCTACCCCCGCCTCGAGGCGGCGCTGGCGGGCGCCCGGGGGTGACCCCGCCCGGGGTCAGTTCGTCTCGGGGACCCGGAGGTGGGCGATGGCGACGTCGAACTCGGCGGTGCCGACCACCTCGATGCCCATCGCCGGGGCGAACGCCTCGCGGAACTCGCGCGCGCCCTCGCCCGCCTGCTCGAGGTGCTCGCCGCTGTCGTAGGAGATCGCGGCCGCGGTGAGCCCCTCGTCGCGGCGCACCATGATGCTGACGCTGCAGAACCCCGGCAGGTCGTCGAGCTTCGGCATCAGCGACAACCGGACGGCGTCCACGGCGCGCGGGACGGCGTCCGGTTCCGTGCGCAGCCAGGTGACGCGCGCCCGTGCGCCGGCCGGCGCCTCGAGCACCCGGTGCATGGCGGCGATCTCCCACTCCTCCAGCTCCGGCGTGCCACCGAGGAGCTCCGCGGTGCGCTCGGCGGCCGAGCGGACGCCCTCCCGGCTGGCCTCCATCGCCGCGGCGTCCCGCCAGGACGTGGTCACGATGCACCGGCCGGTGCTGCCGTCGGCCAGCATGGACAGGCCCACGCAGCCGTCCATCGCCCGCACCTGCGGCATGACCTCGTCCCGGACGAAGCCGGTCGCGGCGGACACCGACCCCGGGGTGCCCTGGATCGTGGTGGATCGGGCACGCATCTCGGCCACTGGTCCTCCTGGTGCGGGTCGGGCCGGCGACGGTGCCGACGGGGCACAGGGTGGTGGCTCCGCGGGTGCGCGGCAACCCGGGCTTCCCGTCACCGTGCGTCACACGACACATGTCCCGGCGTGACCGCGACGCGGCGGCCTGTGGTGCGCGTCACCTCCTGGTGAGGATCGGGGTACGGCGCGTACCGGAGCACTGACGGCACATATGAGGGATCTCCTCCGGCGCCCGACCACGCAAGCCCCCACGACACGCGACGGAGAAACCAGCCTCATGCGGTCACGCCCACCATCCCTGTTCCGCCTCGCGACGCTCGCGGTCATGACGGCCACGGCGAGCGCGGCGCTCGTCGCCCCTGCGGCCTCCGCGGCGCCCCCACCCCGCCAGCCCGCCCCTGCCGATCCGGTCATGGCGTGCGGGGACCTGACGCAGCTCGCCCTTCCGGGCACGACGGTCACCGCCGCGGCCGCCGACGCCGGTGACGCGACGACGCCGGCCTCGTGCCGCGTCACCCTCAGCGTGGCCGACCCCGAGGACAGCGGCGTCGTCACGGTCTGGGTGTACCTGCCCGAGGACACCTGGAACGGCCGCTTCCAGGGCGTCGGCGGGGGCGGGTTCTCCGGCGGCAGCACCGACCGGCTGCTCGCGCCGCTGCGCAACGGGTACGCCGCGGCGGCGACGGACGCGGGCCACGTCGGCTCCGCGGGCACCTTCGGGCTGTACCCGGACGGCACCCCGAACTGGCCCGCCCGGGAGGACTTCGGCCACGAGGGCGTCCACGACATGACCGTCACCGCCAAGGCGGTCGTGCAGGCCTACTACGGGCAGGCCCCCGCGTACTCCTACTGGAACGGCTGCTCCACCGGCGGCCGGCAGGGGCTCATGGAGGCCCAGAGGTACCCGGACGACTACGACGGCGTCCTCGCCGGCGCCCCGGTGATCAACTTCCCCGAGATGCAGACCGGCCAGATCTGGGGCCAGATCGTCATGCTGCAGGAAGACAACCCGATCCCGGCGTGCAAGTTCGAGACCGCGCTGGCGGCCGCGATCCAAGCGTGCGACACCGTCGGTGACGGCGTCGTCGACGGCGTCATCGGCGACCCCTTCGCCTGCGACTTCGACCTCACCAGGCTCATCGGCACCCCCACGCCGTGCGGCGCGATCACCGAGGACGACGTCGCGGTCATGCAGCGCATCCACGAGGGGCCGCGGGGGACCGACGGTCGCTTCCTCTGGTACGGCCTGCCGTACGGCGCCCCCTACGCCGGCCTGCACGACGTGAAGCTCGACGGCTCCGGCCAGCTGGTCGGCAACCCGTTCGTCTACGACCTGTGGTGGATCCAGTACTTCCTGGCCGACGACCCGGCGTTCGACTGGCGGACGATCGACTACGCCGACTTCGAGGGCCTGTTCGACCTCGCGGTCGAGCGGTACGGCGACATGATGGGCGCGAGCGACCCGGACCTCTCGGCGTTCCGCGCGAGCGGCGGCAAGCTCCTGATGTGGCACGGCCTCGCCGACTTCGGCGTCACCGTCAAGGGCACCGTCGACTACTACGAGCGGCTGCTCGACGAACTCGGCCCCGGCCACACCCAGCAGTTCGCGCGGCTCTTCCTCGCCCCGGGCGTGGGCCACTGCGGCGGCGGGGCCGGCGCCCAGCTGACCGACCCGTTCGCCGCGCTGGTCCAGTGGGTGGAGCAGGGCAAGGCGCCGAAGACCCTCGACGCCCGCACCACCGCGGGCGCCACCCGGCCCGTCTGCGCCTACCCGTTCGTGGCGCGGTGGACCGGGCGGGGCGACTCGGCCGACGGCAGCACGTACCGCTGCGTGCCGGCGACGCGCCTGGAGCTGCGGGAGGCCTGACGCAGGACGGCGGGCCCCGGTCGCGACAGAACACCGTCGCGGCCGGGGCCCGGTCGCGCGGCGTCCCGCGTCGATTGTCGCGGCGGGCGTCGTCCTGCCGACGCAGGGATGTGGTCATCTGTGGGATGCGGCACAGCTGAGGCGGCACGTAGCTTCAGCGACGGCACGGTTCTCTTTCCGAACGAGGAGGCGCAATGACGCGGCCCGCCGACGCGCAGCACGGTGTCCTGGTCCTGTCCTGCCAGGACGCACCCGGAATCGTGCACGCGGTCTCCGGACTGCTCGTGCAGGAGGGCTGCACGATCATCGAGAGCCACCAGTTCGACAGCCTCACCAGCGGCATGTTCTACATGCGGGTCGAGTTCGCGCGGGCCGACGGCGGGCCGCTCGACTTCGGCCACCTGTGCGGCGCCTTCGAGGAGGTCGCCCAGCGCTTCGAGATGAACTGGCGGATCGCCGACGCCGCGGAGCGCCAGCGGGTCCTGATCATGGTGAGCCAGTACGCGCACTGCCTGAACGACCTGCTCTTCCGCAACTCGATCGGCGAGCTCAACCTCGACGTCGTCGCCGTGGTGTCCAACCACCCCGACCTCAAGGGCATCGCCGACTTCTACGGCGTGCCCTTCCACCACATCCCGGTGACCCGGGACACCAAGCCGGAGGCCGAGGCGGCGCTGCTCGAGATCGTGCGGGCGGAGCGGGTCCAGCTCGTCGTCCTGGCCCGCTACATGCAGATCCTCTCCGACGACCTCTGCCGGGCGCTCGAGGGACGGGCGATCAACATCCACCACTCGATGCTGCCGAGCTTCAAGGGCGCCCGCCCCTACCACCAGGCGCACGCCCGGGGGGTCAAGTTCATCGGCGCGACGGCGCACTACGTCACCGCCGACCTGGACGAGGGCCCCATCATCGAGCAGGAGATGCTGCGGGTCAGCCACTCGCTCAGCCCGGAGCAGCTCGCCGCCCGGGGACGGGAGGCGGAGACCCGGGCCCTCGCGCACGCGGTGCGCTGGCACACGGAGAACCGCGTCGTCATCCACGGGAACCGGACCGTCGTCTTCGAGTGAGCCGCCGGGGGGCACCACCCGGTGATCGCGCGCGGGTGGCCGCCGTCCTGCTGGTGGCACTCAACCTCCGCGGCGCCATCGCGGCGGTCGGCCCCGTGCTGCCCGAGCTGCGGCGCGACCTCGCGCTGTCGGCGACGACGGCCGGCCTGCTGACCGCCCTGCCGGTGCTGTGCTTCGCCGCCCTCGCGCCGGCGGCGGCCCGGGTGGGCCGGCGCGTCGGCACGCGGGCGGCGCTGCTGGGCAGCCTGGTGGCCCTCGCGGTCGGCACCGCGCTGCGGGTGCTCGACGGGGCGCCGGTGCTCCTGGCGGGCACGTTCGTCGTCGGCGCCGCCATGACCGTGGGCAACGTCCTGCTCCCGGTCGTGGTGAAGGGCGGGTTCGGTCCCCGCGCGGGGGCCGTGACCGGGCTGTACACGGCCGCACTGGCGGCGGGCGCCGCGCTGACGGCCGCGCTCAGCGCCCCGGTGGCCGACCTGGGCGGCTGGCGGCTCGGCCTGGCGGTCTGGGCGCCGCTCCCGCTGGTGGCGGCGGTGGTGTGGGTCGGCGTCGGGTGGACGGCGCCGACCGGGACGACGCAGCGGCACGACGCACCGGGCGCGTCCGGCGCGTCCCCGGTGCGCGTGTGGCGGGCACCGGTGGCCTGGGCGGTGAGCGTCGTCCTCGCCCTGCAGTCGGCGCTCTACTACGCGCTCACGACGTGGCTGCCGAGCCTGCTCACCGAGGACCTCCGGCTCACCGCCGGGACCGCGGCCGTGGCGGCGTCGGTGTTCCAGGTGCTCGGCATCCCGGGGGCGATGGCCGTGCCGGCCCTGCTCGGCCGGTGGGGGAGCCAGGTCAGGCTGGCGATCGCGGTGGCGATCGGCTGGGCCCTCGTCCCGGCCGGGCTGCTGCTCTGGCCGGAGGCGTGGCCGGCCTGGGTCGTGATCGGGGGGCTCGCCCAGGGGGCGGGCATCTCGCTGGCCTTCGCGCTGGTGGTCCTCCGCTCGGCGGACGACGAGGTCGTCCGCCGGGTCTCGGGCATGTCCCAGCTGGTCGGCTACTCGGTGGGCGCCGCCGCCCCGCTGGCCGTCGGCGGCCTGTACGCCGTCACCGGCGGGTGGGGTGCGCCGCTGCTGCTCCTTCTCGGCGCCGCGGCCGCCCTCGGCGTCGTCGGATCGGTGGCCGGGCGCCCCGCCGTCCTGGGGGGCGCCCGGGCAGCTCAGCCGTAGAAGCGGAAGACCGGCTCGGCGATGCACACCGGCTTGGCGGCGCCCTCGGCCTCGATCACCGCGGAGGCGGTCACCTGCAGGCCGCCGGCGATCTCCTCGACCTCCTTGAGCGTGGCGGTGAGGCGCAGCTTGGCGCCGACCGGCACGGGGGCGGGGAAGCGGACCTTGTTCAGCCCGTAGTTGACGCCCATCTTCACGTCGGTGACGACCAGGACCTCCGACCACATGGGGATGAGCAGCGACAGCGTGAGGTAGCCGTGGCCGATCGGCCCGCCGAAGGGGCTCTCGGCCTTGGCGCGCTCGACGTCGACGTGGATCCACTGGTGGTCGCCGGTGGCGTCGGCGAAGAGGTTCACCCGCTCCTGGGTCACCTCGACCCAGTCGCTGGTCCCGAGCTCGGTGCCCTTGAGGGAGGGCAGCTCGGCGAGGGTGGTGGTGGTGCTGCTCATGCGGAGGACTCCTCGGTGGTGGCGTAGCGGTGGCGCAGGTCGGGCTTGCGGATCTTCCCGGTGGCGGTCTTGGGCAGGGCGTCGGCGAACTCCACGAGCCGGGGCACCTTGAATCCGGCGAGACGTTCGCGGAGGGCGGCGCGGATGGCGTCCGGGTCCCGGTCGGCGCCGGGTGCGGTGACGAGGACGGCGAGCCCGACCTCGCCCCACTTCTCGTCCGGCACGCCGATGACGGCGGCCTCGACGATGCCGGGCAGCTCGAGGAGCGCGGACTCCACCTCGGCCGGGTACACGTTCTCGCCGCCGGAGATGATCATGTCCTTGTAGCGGTCGCGGATGTAGAGGTAGCCGTCCTCGTCGGTGGACCCGGCGTCCCCGGAGTGGTACCAGCCGTCGACGATGGCGGCGGCCGTCCCCTCCGGGTCGTTCCAGTAACCGGCCATGATGTTCGGCCCGGAGAGCACCACCTCGCCGATCTCGCCCGGCGCGCACTCGGTGCCGTCGGGGCCGACCACCCGGACGTCGACGAAGAACTGCGACTTGCCGGCCGAGCCGACCTTCGCGACCGCGTCGGCGCTGTCCAGCGCGGTGCCGGCCGGGGCGGACTCGGTCATCCCGTAGGCCTGCTGCACGGTGACGCCGCGGTCGAGCCAGGTGCGCAGGAGGGGAAGGGGGAGGGGGGCGCCGGCCGCGCCGATGGTGCGCAGGGCGGACAGGTCGACCGTGTCGAAGTCCGGCTGCCGGCTGATGGCGTCGAGCATGGTGGGGACGGCGAAGAACGACGTCACCCGCTGCTCGACGATGGTCCGCAGCGTCGCCGGCGGGTCGAAGCCGCGGACGAGGACGACGCACCCGCCGCGCAGAAGCGTGGGGTTGAGGGTGCCGTTGAGCCCGCCGATGTGGAACAGCGGCGCCAGGCCCAGCGTGCGCTCGTCCGGGGTGAAGTCGAAGCCGAGGATCTGGTTGATGCACGACCAGGTCATGTTCCCGTGGGTCAGCGTGGCGCCCTTGGGCCGGCCGGTCGTCCCGGACGTGTACATGATCAGGCAGTGGTCGTCGAGGGTGACCGGCTCGTCGCGGAGCACCGGCTCGGCGTCGGCGAGCAGCTGCTGCCAGTCGAGGGAGTCCGCGCCGCCGTCGAGCGGCGTCTCGGCGGCCGCCCAGTGCCGGACGGCCGGCACCTGGGCCCGGAGCGCGTCCGCCGTCGCCCCGTGCTCGCGCCCGTGGACGACGACGCTCGCGCCGGAGTGCTCGAGCACGTAGCGCGCCTCGGGCACGGTGAACCGGGCGTTCACCGGGACCCAGATCGCGCCGAGCTGGCCGCACGCGTAGAGCACCTCGAGCGCGGCGGGGTGGTTGGCGCCGAACCAGGCGACCCGGTCGCCGCGCTGCACCCCCAGCGCGGCCAGCGCGGACGCGGCCCGGCGGACGCGGAGGGCGAACTCGCCGTGCGTCGTCGTCGAGCCCTCGAACCAGATCGCCGGCTTGTGCGGGGAGATCCGCAGCCGGCGCTCGGGCCAGGAGCCCAGGCCCGCGTTCCTCATCGCAGCCCCAGGGCTGTGATGGCGTTCTCCTTCATGATCAGCGGCCTGACCTCGGGCTTGATGTCCAGCTGCTCGAAGTCCGCGATCCAGCGCTCGGGGCGCAGCAGCGGGTAGTCCGAGCCGAAGAGCACCTTCTTCTTCAGCAACCCGTTGGCGGCCTTCACCAGCTGCGGCGGGAAGTACTTGGGCGACCAGCCCGACAGGTCGATGTAGACGTTGGCCTTGTGGGTGGCCACCGAGATGGCGGCGTCCTGCCACGGCACCGAGGGGTGGGCCATGATGATCGTGAGCCCGGGGAAGTCGGCGGCGACGTCGTCGAGGAGCATGGGGTCGGAGTAGCGCAGCTTGATGCCCCGCCCGCCCGGCAGTCCCGCGCCGATGCCGGTCTGGCCGGTGTGGAAGAGCGCCGGGACGCCGAGGCTCTGCAGCTCCTCGTAGAGCGGGTAGACCTCGGGGTCGTTGGGCTCGAAGGCCTGGATCGACGGGTGGAACTTGAACCCGCGCACGCCGTGCTGCTCGACGAGCTTGCGGGCCAGCGCGATGCCCTTGCTCCCCCGCGCGGGGTCCACGGAGCCGAACGGGATCAGCACGTCGGGGTGCTCGGCGGCGAGGTCGGCGATCTCCTCGTTCGACAGCGCCGGGTGGCCGGTGGCGTGCTCGATGTCGACGGTGAAGACGACGGCGGCCATGTTCTTGGCCCGGTAGTCCGCGGCGATGTCGGGCACCGTCGGGTCGTAGGGCTCGCCCTTGAAGTACTTCGCCGCCGCGGCGTTGAGCTCGTCGTCCAGGGCCAGGTGGCCGTGGGTGTCGGCGTGCACGTGGGTGTGCACGTCGATCGCGACCAGGTTGTCCAGATCCAGCCGGAGCGTCACTTCGGGGGCTCCGGGAACTGCTGCCCCACCGTCTGCTGCGAGCCCGCGAACCGGTCCGGCCACACCCCGGCGATCGCGTCGGCCGACCAGCCGGTGCCGTCGGCGAACTCGACGACCACCTCGCTCGGGTGCGACCACAGCGCCAGGCGGTCGCCGCCGATGCCGACCGCCTGCCCGGTGATGCCGGACGCGGCGTCGGAGGCGAGGAAGGCGACCAGCCCGGCGGCGTCCTCGGGACTGCCGAAGGCGAGCTCGCGGCGGGCGTACGGCGGCAGCGGCTCGCCGGCCTTCAGCGCGTCGACGAAGGGCTTGAGGAAGGGCACGGTCTCGGTCATCGCGGTGGCGGCGACCGGCACGATCGCGTTCACCGTGATCTCCGCGCGGGCGAGCTCCATCGCCCAGGTGCGGACCATCCCGACGATGCCGGCCTTGGCGGCGGCGTAGTTGGTCTGCCCGAAGTTGCCGACCTGGCCGGTGGGGGAGCCGACGCAGATGATGCGGCCGCCCTCGCCCTGCTCACGCATGCGGACCGCGGCCGCGCGCGTGCAGGTGAAGGTGCCGCGCAGGTGCGTGGTGATGACGGCGTCGAAGTCCTCGTCGCTCATCTTCCAGAGCGTCGTGTCGCGCAGGATGCCGGCGTTGTTCACGAGGACGTCGAGCCGCCCGAACTCGTCGACCGCGCGGTCCACCAGCGCCTGGGCGGCCTCGCTCGAACCCACGGCGACGACCTCCGCGACCGCGCTGCCGCCGTCGCCGGTGATCGTCTTCACCGCGGCGTCGGCGACCTCGGGGTCGACGTCGTTGACGACGACGGCGGCGCCCGACCGGGCGAGCTCGCGGGCGTAGGCGAGGCCGAGGCCCCGTCCGGATCCGGTGACGACGGCGACCTTGCCGGTCAGGTCCACGGCTGCTCCTCATCCAGGGGGTGGTGCTGGCAACGTAGGTGCGTATCGTGGAGGTTGTCAACGATGGAGGAACACATGGTTCAGCCCCTGGCCGACGACCTCGGCTTCCTGCTCTCGCGCGCCAGCGGGCAGGTGGTCCGGGCGACCAACGCGGCGCTCGCCGAGCACGGTCTCCGGGTGCGGCAGTACTCGGTCCTGGTGCTGGCCTGCGAGACCGTCGAGGGGATCAGCCAGCGGGAGCTGGCCACGGTGCTGGGGCTCGACCCGTCCCAGGTGGTGCTGCTCGTCGACGAGCTGGCCGCCGCCGGTCTGGTGGAGCGGCAGGCTCCCGAGGCGGACCGGCGCACCCGGCTGGTGGTCCCGACCGCGGAGGGCCGCCGGGTCCGCGAGGCGGCGGGCCGGGACGCCGACGTCGCCGTCGAGACGCCGCTGAGCCTGCTCGGTCAGGCCGAGCGCGACCGCCTGCGCGACATGCTCACCCGGATCTGGACCGCGGCCGGCTGAGGGCCGGGTCCCGCGTCCTGCGCGATCAGCGGCCGTTGGCCCGCAGGCTGCGCTCCAGGGCCGCCCGGGCGGCCGGCTCGAGGCCGTCGAACACCCGGCGGTAGACCGCGCTGCTGGTCGCGGCGGGCCAGTCCGGGCCCAGCTGCGCGGCCGGCAGCCCGGGGTCGGTGCGCAGCAGGGACAGCCAGTCGGCGCCCAGCAGGGTCAGCTGGGCGAGCGAGCCGGCCACCGCCGGCGGGCGGCTCCAGGTCTCGACGAACCGCAGGTGGGCGGCCCGGACGGCGGGCACGTCCCACGCCCGGTGCACCAGGCGGTCGACGTCGGTGCCGGGCAGGACCCGCGCGGCGAAGGCGTCCGCGAGGCCCGCGACCTCGGCGAGGTCGGAGCGGCCCAGGACGGCGGCGACGTCGACGGTCCCGGGTGCGATCCACAGCCCGTCGCGCAGGCCGCCGAACCCCGCCCAGGTGAGCCGCGCGCGCACGCGGTGCCGCAGGTCGCGCCGGCTCTCGGGCATCGAGTAGCTCAGCAGCGTCCACTCGCCGTCGGGGTGCTCGAACGGTGTCGTCGAGGCGACCCGGCCGGTGGCCTCCCGCAGCACGTCCTCGGCCAGCGGCGTGAGCGCGTACTCCGCCGTCCGCCCGACCTGGCCGCGGGACAGCAGCCCGCGCTGGGTCATCCGCTTCAGGGTGGCCCGGCCGGCCGCCTCGGCGACACCCAGGTCGGCGAGCAGGTCGAGCAGGGTCATCGAGGGCAGTGGCGGGAAGCCGGCGTCGAGGACCAGGGCGCCGAAGAAGCTCAGCAGCAGCGACTGCGGTCGGTGCGCACCGGCGGGCGCCGCCGGCTCCCTCGCCGGTTCCAGCGCGTCGTCCAGCGCCTGCAGCGCGCTCATGCGCCTCCCTCCTTCGCGTCGCCGATCAGAGCACAGCCCGTTTCGGTATCGACAAAGTTAGACACTTGCTTGACGTGCGTCTACGACGGCTCTAGCTTTTCGGTGACCTGCACCACGCCACACCGCCGTCGGGTCGACCGGCCGAGCCCTGAGGACCGCCGATGTCACCTCCCCTCCTGAGCGTCGAGCACCTCGACGTCTCCTACGACGGGGCCGTCCAGGCCCTGCGCGACGTGTCGCTGGACGTGGACGCCGGCTCGGTGGTGGCGGTCCTGGGCTCCAACGGCGCCGGGAAGACCTCGCTGCTGCGGGCGATCTCGCGGGCGCTGGGTTCCTACGGCGGCGCCGTCACCGGCGGCACGATCCGCTACCAGGGGACCGACCTCGCCGGCATGGACGCCTCCGAGGTCGTCCGGCGGGGCCTGGTCCAGGTGCCCGAGGGACGGCGGGTGTTCCGCGACCTGACCGTCGAGGAGAACCTGCAGGCCGGAGGGTTCACCGTCCGGGACGCCAAGCGCCGCAACGAGGCGCGCGACCGGGTGTTCGACCTCTTCCCGGTGCTGGCCGAGCGGCGGTCCCAGCTCGGGGGCCTGCTCTCCGGCGGCCAGCAGCAGATGCTGGCGATGGGCCGGGCGCTCATGACCTCGCCCGAGCTGCTGCTGCTCGACGAGCCGTCGCTGGGCCTGGCCCCGCTCCTGGTCGACCAGATCGGCGAGATCGTCACCCAGATCAACGCGCAGGGGACCGCCGTCCTGCTCATCGAGCAGAACGCCGTCATGGGCCTCCGCGTCGCCGACCGCGCGTACGTGCTCGAGGTCGGCCACGTGACCGCCTCGGGCAGCGCCGACGAGCTGGCGGCCAGCGACGACGTCCGCGAGCGCTACCTGGGCGTCGCCGTCCCGGTCCGCGCCGCCGACCTCGTCGTCACCGAGCCGGCCATCCCGACGGCGGAGGCGCCCAAGCGCCTCGCGGTCGAGGACCTCACCGTCCGGTTCGGCGGCATCGCGGCGCTGTCGGACGTGTCCTTCACCGTCGAGCCCGGCACGGTGCACGCGCTCATCGGGCCCAACGGGGCGGGCAAGTCCACCTGCATCAACGTGCTCGGCGGCGCCTACCGCGCGACCGAGGGCCGCGTGACCTACGGCGACGACGTCCTCACCTCGCTGCCCGCCCACCGGACCGCCGGGCTCGGGGTGGCGCGGACCTTCCAGAACATCTCGCTCGCCCTCGAGGACACCGTCGAGGACAACCTGCTCGTCGGCCGGCACCGGCTGATGCGCGCGGGTGTCGTGACCGGCGCACTGCGGCTGCCGGGCGCCCGGCGCGAGGAGCGCCGGCACCGGGAGACCGTGCGCGACATCGCCGAGATGCTCGGCCTCACACCGCTGCTGGGCGCCCCCGTGCACAGCCTGTCCTACGGCAACCGCAAGCGCGTCGAGATGGGCCGGGCGCTGGCCGCCCGCCCGTCGCTGCTCCTGCTCGACGAACCGGTCGCGGGCATGACGCACGGCGAGTCGCAGGAGATGGCCGAGACCATCCGGCAGGTCCGCCGCGACCTCGGCCTCTCGATCCTGCTCGTCGAGCACGACATGCCCTTCGTCATGGGGCTCGCCGAGCACGTCACCGTCCTCGACTTCGGCAAGAAGATCGCCGAGGGCACTCCTGCGGAGGTCCAGCGCGACCCCGAGGTGCTCCGGGCCTACCTGGGAGCGGCAGCCGTATGAGCTATTTCCTGACCCAGGTCCTCAACGGCCTGTCCTACGGGCTGGTGCTGAGCCTCATCGCGGCCGGCTTCGCGATCGTGTTCACCTCCACGGGGGTGCTCAACTTCGCGCACGGCTCCGTCGTCCTGCTGGGCGCCTACCTGGTGGCGGTCACCCAGCCCACCATCGGGTTCTGGCCCGCGGTGCTGGTCGGGATCGCCGGGGCCGCGCTGGTGGGGGTGCTCATCAACGCCCTGCTGGTGCGCAACCTCGCCGACCCCAACCCCGGCACCGCGGCGATCCTGATGCTGGGCGTCGACATCCTGCTGCTCACCGAGCTGACCCGGCGCATCGGCAACGAGGTGCTGCCCCTCGGTGCGCCCTGGGGCAACGACGTCGTCCGCTTCGGCGGCATCGCCCTGCCGGCCGGCCGCGTGCTGGCGGCCGGGGTCGCCGTCGTCGTCTTCGCCGGCCTGTGGTTCCTCTTCGCCCGCACCCGCCTCGGCGTCGGGATGCGCGCCGCGGCGGCGGACGGGCCGACGGCCTCGCTGATGGGCATCCGGCTCTCCCGCACCGGCGCCACCGGGTGGGCGCTCGCCGGCGTGCTCGCCGCCCTCGCCGGGATCTTCCTGACCTCGTTCCCGGCACCCGGGGTCGCCCCACCGGTGGCGCTGTCGGCCTTCCTCGCCATCCCGGCCTGGGTGCTGGGTGGGTTCGACTCGGTGCCGGGTGCGGTGCTCGGCGGCTTGGTCATCGGGCTGGTGACGGCGCTGACGGTCGGCTACGAGAGCGACCTGCACTTTCTGGGCAGCGGGTTCGGCGAGGTCGTGCCCTACGTCGTGATGATCGTCGTCCTGCTCGTGCGCCCCCAGGGCCTGCTCGGCAGCAAGGAGGCAGTCCGTGTCTGACCTGGTCCGCCGGATCGCCGGCCTCGGCCTCCTGCTGGTCGCCGTCGCCCTGCCCCTGGTGCTCGAGGACTTCTGGCTCCAGCTCGGCCTCTTCGTGATGGCCACGATGGTCGGTGCCGTGGGCCTCACCCTGCTGGTGGGTGTGGCCGGACAGCTCTCGCTCGGGCACGCCGCCTTCGCCGCCATCGGCGCCTACGTCTACGTCTGGGCGACGTCGGAGTCCACGCCCACGCTCTCGGGGGCGGGCCTGCCCGCCGGCATCGGGCTCGTGCTCGCCGTCGCCGCGGCCGCGCTCGTCGGGTTCGTGTTCTCGCCGGTCGCCAGCCGGCTGCGCGGCATCTACCTCGGCCTGGCGACGCTCGGCCTGGTGTTCCTCGTCCGGCACCTCCTGCTGAACCTGGACACCTGGACCGGCGGCTTCAACGGTCGCTCGGTGGAGCCGTTCACGATCGCCGGTTTCAGCTTCAGCAACCGCGATCCCGACTACCTCGCCGTCGCGGGCGTGGAGTTCGAGGGCCTGCACCGGCTCTGGTACCTGTTCCTCGTCCTCACCCTGCTGGCCTGCTGGCTGGCCGCAAACCTGCGGTCCAGCCGCACGGGCCGGGCCTGGGCGAACGTGCGCGACAGCGAGACCGCCGCGGCGGCCATGGGCATCGGCGTGGCCCGGCACAAGGCCTCGGCCTTCGTCGTGTCCTCCGGCTACGCCGGCCTGGCCGGCGCCCTGCTCGCGCTGGCCTACGGCCGGCTGGCGCCCGACGTCTTCACGCTCACGGTGTCGGTCGACTTCCTGGTCATGATCGTGATCGGCGGGCTCGGCTCCGTGGGCGGCGCGATGGTGGGCGCGCTGTTCGTCACCGCGCTGCCCCTCGTGCTGACCCAGTACAGCGACGCGCTGCCCTTCATGGCCGCCCCCGGATCCGGCGGGCTGGACCCGGCGACGACGTCCCGGCTGCTCTACGGGCTGGCCATCATCGCCGTCCTCATCTTCCTGCGCGGGGGCCTCGCCGGCGCCTTCCGCCGGCTCACCGGACGCCGTGGCGCGTCCGGCGCGCCCGACGACACCGGCGGCCCCACCACACCGATCGACCCCGGCCACGAGGCCGGGGACCACCCCTCGAGGTCGAAGGAGACCGCTCGATGAGGAAGACCCGTCCCGCACTGGTCGCCGCAGCAGCCTGCCTGTTCGCGGTCAGCGCCTGCTCCACCACGGAGCCGGAGGCCGCCGGCGGCGGTGACTCCGGAGACGTCGAGACCGGCAACGGGGTCACCGACTCCGCCATCAACATCGGCGTCCTCACCGACCTCTCCGGTCCCTTCGCCGCGGGAGCGGCCGTGCAGGTCACCGAGTTCCAGGCCTACTGGGACCAGGTCAACGCCGACGGCGGCGTCTGCGAGCGCGACGTCGAGATGCAGGTCCAGGACCACGCCTACGACCCGCAGAAGGCCGTCTCGCTGTACCGCAGCATGTCCGCCGACATCGTCGCGCTGCAGCAGGTCCTGGGCGGGCCGACGAGCGCCGCCGTCCTCCCGCTGGCGCAGCAGGACAGCGTCTACGTCGGCGGTGTCGGCTGGGCCAGCACCGCGCTGGAGTACGAGAACAACCAGTTGCCCGGTGCCAGCTACAGCATCGAGGGCGCGAACGCGATCGACTACCTCGTCGACGAGCTCGGCCTGTCCGAGGGTGACAAGGTCGGCGTCGTCTACTTCGTCGGCGACTACGGCAGCGACGCCCTCGCCGGCGCCGAGCACGCCGCCGAGGAGCGGGGCCTGGAGATCGTCCCGCAGGAGATCACCCCCGCGGTCACCGACCTCTCCGCGCAGGCCTCGGCCCTGGTGCAGGAGGGCGTCAACGCCGTCGTCCTCGGTGCCGCGCCCGCCCAGCTGGCCTCGCTGGCCGGCGTCCTCTCCTCCCAGGGCGCGGACGTGCCGATCGTCGGGATGAACCCGACCTTCAACCCGGCGCTGCTGAACACGCCGGCCGCCGACGCGCTGCTGGCCAACACGTACAGCATCACCAGCGTCGCCCCGTACGCCTCGGACGCGCCCGGCGTGCAGGCGGCCAACGAGCTGTACACCGAGGCCGACCCCGAGGGCGCCCTCGGCTGGGAGGTCCCCCTGGCCTACGGCCAGGCCGAGCTGCTGAAGAACGTCCTCGAGGACGCCTGCGAGGCCGGCGACCTGACGCCGGAGGGCGTGGTCGAGGCGCTCGGCAACGCCTCCGACGTCAACACCGACGGTGTCTTCCCCGACGGTCTGGACTACACGAACGTGGGCGAGTCCCCGACCCGGACCGTCTTCGTCTCCAAGGTCAGCGACACCGCCGAGGCCGGGCTGGAGGTCCTCGAGGACGCGTACGTGGGCCCCAGCGCCGAGAGCTACACGTTCGGCTGACGCAGGTGGCCCTGGAGCGCAGTGAATTGCTGGCCGCTCCGGTCCCGGGTGCGGTGGAGGGCGTCCTCGGCGACGTCCTCCACCGCGCCGCCCGGGAGGCGCCGGACGACCTGCTGCTGAGCACGCCCGCCTCCGGCGAGACCTGGACGGCGGCGGAGCTGCTCGCCGAGGCCCGGGCGGTCGCCGGTGGTCTGCTCCGCGACCTCGAGCCGGGCTCCCGCATCGCCACCTGCCTGGGCAACGGCCCCGAGCCGGTGCTGCTCCAGCTGGGCGTGGCGCTGGCCGGGATGACCCTCGTCCCGATCAACCCGCGGTCCCGCCCGGCGGAGCTCGAGCACGCGCTGCGGTTGTCGGGGGCGGTGCGCCTGTACGCCGCCGACGACGTGGCCGGCAACCCGGTCGCCGACCTCGCGACCGCCGCTCTCGACCGGCTCCCGGCGCTGCGCGAGGTCCGGCGGTGCGGCGAGGACGGGCGCGCCTCGATCGACCTCGTCGAGCCTCCCGACCTGCCCCCGGTCAACCCGGAGAGCCTCGCCCAGGTGCAGTTCACCTCGGGCACCACGGGGAGGGCCAAGGGCGTCCGGATCACCCACGCCGGCATGGTCGCCACCGGCCGTGCGTTCGCCGAGCGGCTCGGTCGGCTCGCCGGGCGGGTGTGGGTCAACCCCATGCCGCTCTTCCACACCGCCGGGAACGTGCTCGGCGTGGTGGGCGCGCTGTCGGCGCAGGCCGAGCACGTCGTGCTGCCCTTCGCGCCCGCGCCGGTGCTGCGGGCCATGGCCGAGCGGCGGGCCACCCTGCTCTCGGCGGCGCCCACGCTGCTCGACCTGCTGGCGGCCCACCCCGACCTGCCGGCGACCGACCTGTCCGCCCTGCGGGTCCTCTTCACCGGCGGCATGACCGTCACGCCCGCCTTCGTGGACCGCGTCGAGTCGCTGTTCGGCGCCCGGCTCTCGATCACGTTCGGCATGACCGAGACCTGCGGCGCCGTGCTCCAGACCGCGCCGACCGATCCCGACCCGATCCGCCGGGAGACGGTGGGTGCGCCGCTGGCCGGGACGGACGTGCGCATCGCGGGCCCTGACGGCGCGGCGGTCGTCCCCGGGACGGCGGGGGAGCTGTGGGTCCGGGGAGCACGGATCACCCGCGGCTACCTGGACGACCCGGCCGCGACGGCGGAGGCCATCGACACCGACGGCTGGCTGCACACCGGTGACCTCGCCGAGATGGATGCCGACGGCGCCTGCCGCGTCGTCGGGCGCATCAAGGACATGATCAAGACGGGCGGCGAGAACGTGTCGCCGGTGGAGGTCGAGGAACTGCTCGTCGCGCACCCCGACGTCGAGCGCGCCGCCGTCGTGGGCGTGCCCGACGAGCGCTGGGGCGAGCTCGTCGTCGCCTTCGTCGTCCCCGCTCCCGGACGCGACCCGGAGCCGGCGGACCTCACCGACTTCTGCCGGCAGGGCCTGTCGCCCTTCAAGGTGCCGCGACTGTGGCGCGTCGTCGACGACCTGCCGATGACCGCTTCGGCCAAGGTGCAGCGCGCCGAGCTGCGCCGGATCGCGGCGCAGGACCTGGCGCCGCGCTGAACCCGGCCGGCGGGCATCCTGGTCTCCGGCTGCGACAGCAGGACATCGATCGCGGTGACGCGGTCAGGACGAAGGAGGACGACGTGGCACTGCTCGACGACGGCGCCTGGCAGGGCAAGGTCTGGACCGGCGCGTGGACCGACGGCGCCGGCGGCACGTACGACGCGGTGGAGCCGGCGACCGGCGACGTGATCGGCGCGGTGGGCAAGGCGACCCCGGAGGACGTGCACGAGGCCGCCGTCCGCGCGGTGGAGGCGCAGAAGGCGTGGGCGGCGCTGCCGTTCGAGCAGCGCGCGACGGTGCTGCGCAAGGCCGGCGACGTCCTGGCGGCGCACGCGGACGAGATCAAGGGCTGGCTGGCCCGCGAGTCCGGCGCCATCCAGCCGTTCGGCGACTTCCAGGTGCACACGTCGGCGCAGGAGTGCTACGAGGCCTCCGCGCTGCCGTCGCACCCGTACGGCGAGCTGCTGCGCACCGGCTCGCCGCGGCTGTCCTTCGCCCGCCGCCTGCCCGCCGGCGTCGTCGGCGTCATCGCGCCGTTCAACGTGCCGACCATCCTGGCCATCCGCGCGGTGGCCCCGGCGCTGGCGCTGGGCAACGCGGTCATCCTCAAGCCCGACCCGCGCACCGCGATCAGCGGCGGCGCGATGTTCGCGCGCGTCTTCGAGGAGGCGGGGCTGCCCGCCGGGGTGCTCCAGGTCCTGCCCGGTGGGGCTGACGTCGGCGAGGCGCTCGTCGTCGAGCCCGCCGTCCGGGTCATCGCCTTCACCGGGTCGACGCGCGCGGGGCGGGCCGTCGGCGCACTGGCCGGCCAGCACCTCAAGCGGGCGCACCTGGAGCTGGGCGGCAACTCCGCCTTGATCGTGCTCGGCGACGTCGACGTCACCGCCGCCGCGTCGGTGGGCGCGTGGGGCACGTTCGCGCACCAGGGCCAGATCTGCATGGCGACGTCCCGGCACCTGGTGCACGAGTCGATCGCCGAGGAGTACACGCAGATCCTCACCGAGAAGGTGGAGAAGCTGCCGGTCGGCGACCCGTTCCGCGACCACGTGGCGCTCGGGCCGCTGATCGACGCCGGCCAGCGCGACCGCGTGCACGGGTTGGTCACCGCCTCGGTCGAGGGCGGGGCGACGGTGCGCACCGGCGGCACCTACGAGGGGCTGTTCTACCGGCCGACCGTGCTGGGCGACGTCCCGGTCGAGGCGCCGGCCTACCAGGAGGAGATCTTCGGCCCCGTCGCTCCGGTGACCCCGTTCTCGTCGCTGGACGAGGTGGCCGAGCTGGCCGCGGGCACCGAGTACGGGCTGTCGCTCGGCATCCTGACCCGGGACGTCTACGCCGGCCTGCAGCTGGCCGAGCGGATCCCGTCCGGGCTGGTGCACATCAACGACCAGACGGTCAACGACGAGGCCGTCGCCCCGTTCGGCGGCGTGGGCGCGTCGGGCACCGGGTCCCGGCACGGCGGCCCGATGGCCAACATCGAGGCGTTCACCGAGACCCAGTGGGTCACCCTCCGCGGCGACCTCCCGGCCTACCCCTTCTGACCCGGGGCCCGACTGTCGGGTTGCTGTCGTCACAGCGAGCGGATGACGACAGCAACCCGACACCGGGCGAGCCTGTGGACGCCGGTCACGGGACTCCGCCGGACTTCGGCACGCTGCGCCGGTGTCCCGTCCCCCTCGCCGCCCCGCCGCCCTGCGCGGTCGGGTGTTCCGCGGCTCGTCCGTGGTCGCCGCGGGCACGACCACCTGGGGCGAGCTCCGGGGTCCGGGGTTCCAGCGGTTGTTCCGCGACGTCTACGCCTGCGCCGACGTGGTCGTCAGCCACCGCCTCCGTGCTGTGGCGGCGGCTCGACTGCTCGTGCCGGGCGCGGTGGTCAGCGGCTGGAGCGCCCTCGCGTTGTGGGGCCTGCCGCCCGAGCCCGACCCGGACGTCGAGCTCACCGTGGCTCCTGGGTCGGCCGTCTCCCGGGTCACCGGGATCCGGGTCCGTCGTCGGGCCCTCGACGCGGCGGACGTGACCGTGCGCGGTGTGCCGCTGACGACCGTCGAATGCGCCGCCCTCGACGTCGCCCGGCACATCGAGCGTGATGACGCCGTCGTGCTGCTCGACCGGCTCGTCGACGGACGCCTGACAGATCTCCGGCGGTTGCGCGATGCCGCAGCGGATCTGGCAGGAGCGGGCTGCCGGCGTGCCCGTGAGGCCGTCGCACTGGCGGACGGCCTCGCCGGCTCACCCCAGGAGACCCGGCTCCGGCTGCTGCTGCATCGTTCCGGGCTGCCGCGGCCCGTCGCACAGCACGTCGTGCGGGACGCCGACGGCTTCGTCGGCCGCGTGGACTTCGCCTGGCCGGAGCAGCGGGTGATCGTCGAGTACGAGGGCCGGTGGCACGGCGACGAGCCCCAGCAGGTCGCCAAGGACAGGCGCCGGCTCAACCGCCTCAGCGCGGCCGGCTGGACCGTCGTCTACGTGACGGCGGAGGACCTGCGCCGGCCAGGTGCCCTGCTCGCCCGCCTGGCCACGCTGCTGCGCCCGTGAGTGTCGGGTTCCTGCGGTCACACGGCGCGGATGACGACAGGAACCCGACAGTCGGCGGCGGGAAGGCGTCAGACGGTGGCGGGGAGGGGCATCTCGCGCAGGTCGTCGGCCACGGTGAGCGGCGCCCCCGTGGCGGCCACGACCTCGTCCGCGGTGACGCCGGGCGCCGTCTCGAGGAGGACCAGCCCCTTCTCGGTCACGTCGATGACGGCGAGGTCGGTGATGATCCGGTCGACGCACGCCTTGCCGGTGAGCGGCAGCGTGCACTCCTCGACGATCTTCGGTGACCCGTCGCGGGCGACGTGCTCCATCATGATGATCACGCGCCGCGCGCCGTGGACGAGGTCCATGGCGCCGCCCATGCCGTTGACCATCTTCCCGGGGATCAGCCAGTTGGCCAGGTCGCCGCGGGTGTTCACCTGCATGGCCCCCAGGATCGCGACGTCCAGGTGCTTGCCGCGGATCATCCCGAACGACTCCGACGAGTCGAAGAAGCTCGCGCCCGGCAGGAGCGTGACGGTCTCCTTGCCGGCGTTGATCAGGTCCGGGTCCTCCTCGCCGTCGAACGGGTAGGGGCCGACGCCGAGGATCCCGTTCTCGGAGTGCAGGACGACGTGGACGCCGTCGGGCACGTAGTTCGGCACCAGGGTCGGCATCCCGATCCCCAGGTTGACGTACTGGCCGTCCTCCAGCTCGAGGGCGACGCGGGCGGCGAGCTGCTCGCGGTTGAGGGACATCAGGCGGTGGCCTCCTCGCCGGCGGCGGCCGGGGTGTCGGAGCGGTCGCTGCGGGGGCGGGTGGTGCGCTTCTCGATCGGCTTGCGGTCGCCGCCCACCACGACGACGCGGTCGACGTAGACCCCGGGGAGGTGGACGTGCTCGGGGGTCAGGTCGCCGGGCTCCACCAGCTGCTCGACCTCGGCGATCGTGATCCGGCCGGCCATCCCGGCGAGCGGGTTGAAGTTCCGGGCGGACTCGTGGAAGTACAGGTTGCCGTGCCGGTCGCCCATGAGGGCGTGCACGAGGCCGAAGTCGGCGGTCAGCGCGGTCTCCAGGACGTACTGCTGGCCGTCGAACTCCCGGACCTCCTTGGGCCGGCTGGTCTCCACGACGTTCCCGTCGGCGTCGTACCGGACGGGGATGCCACCGTCGGCGACCAGCGTGCCGACGCCGGTGGGCGTGTAGAACGCCGGGATGCCGGCGCCGCCGGCGCGCAACCGCTCGGCGAGCGTGCCCTGCGGCGTGAGCTCGACCTCCAGCTGCCCGGAGAGGTACAGGCGGGCCAGCTCCTTGTTGCCGCCGACGAACGAGCTGATCGTCTTGCGGATCCGGCCGGCGTACAGCAGCACGCCGAGCGCCGCGTCGTCCACGCCGCAGTTGTTGGAGATGGTGGTGAGGTCACCGGTGCCCTGCTCCAGCAGCGCGTCGATCAGCGCGAAGGGGACCCCGCAGAGGCCGAACCCCCCGACGGCGAGCGTCGCGCCGTCGGAGATGTCCGCGACGGCCTCCCTGGTGGTGGCCACGACTTTGTCCAACACGAGCTCCCATCGATCCGGGCTGCGGGGACCCAGTATCCATTCCGACCACCTCGGCTCCGAGGTGCGGCATCCACTGGGTGGAATGGGCGGTGCGCACACCCGGCCGGGAACTCGCCACCCCGGAGGTCCGTTGCGCGGGCATGGAGCTGACCTGTCCGAAGTGCCACGGGACCATGCGCACCTACGAGCGCAACGGCGTGCACGTGGACCAGTGCACCGACTGCCGGGGGATCTTCCTCGACCGCGGGGAGCTGGACCGGCTGATCGACGCGGAGAACAGCTGGCACGGCGGGCACGCGGACCAGGCCCGCCGGCCCGAGGAGCACCGGTCGTCCGGTCACCCGCAGGGCGCCGCCGCGAGCGCCGGGCTGGGCGGGGTGGTGGGGGAGGTGCTCCGGCAGGTGCAGGGCACCAAGCACTCGTCGCACTCGTCGACCCACCGGCGCAAGAAGGAGTCGTTCCTCGGCGACCTCTTCGGCTGACCGGGCGCCGGGCTCAGCCCAGGCGGACGGTGAGCCGGACGCGCGCGCCCTCGTCGTCGGCGGTGAGGTCGACGTGGTCGCACAGCTGCCGGGCCAGCCACAGGCCCATGCCGCCGCGGGACAGGTCCTCGCCGTGCGCCGGGCCGTACCCGGCGAAGGGGTCGGTGAGCCCCGGGCCCCGGTCGTCGATCGAGCACACGATGCGGTCGTCGGCGACCCACAGCCGCAGGCCCACCGGCGGCTTGCCGTGGCGGACGGCGTTGGAGGTCATCTCGTCGACGGCGAGGAGGTAGTCCTCGATCAGGTCCCGCGGCGCGTCCACCGTCGCCAGCTCGGCGGCGACGGCGTGCCGCAGCCCGATGTAGTCCTCGACGTCGCGGGCCCACAGCCGGGGCGGGCTCGCCTCCAGCGGGTCCACCGGCACGGGCAGTTCCGCGAGGTACCGCGCGGGGGGCACGAACCCGGGGTTGGCGGAGCGCCCCTCCGGAGTCACGAGGGCGGTGTGCGTGCGCCGCGCGGACTCCAGGATGGGCTCGGGGAGGGTCTGGGTGTCGAACACGCACAGCCCCCACAGCGGCCAGTCCGCCAGCGCCTTGTTGATCACCGCCTCGTAGCGCATCCACTCCAGCCAGTCGCGCTCGCTCTGCCCGTAGTCGACCTCGCCGACCACGCGGACGCGGCGGGCCCCTCCACCGGAGCGCTCGTCGGCGACCCGCCGGAAGGTGGTGATCGCCGTCGGCGTGCGGGCGCGGTAGACGTCGCCGCGCTCCAGGATGTGCACGCGGGGGTCGCCACCCAGGGCGTCCCGGATCGCCGACGAGGTCTCCTCCCCGGCCGCCACCACCGCGGCGTCGCCGGCCGCGAGCCCCTCGAGCAGGAAGGGCACCGCGACGTCGACCAGCTGCGCCCGGTCGTCGTAGAGCAGGGCGTCGTGGACGTAGCTGCGCCGGGTGTGCAGGTGGTCGGGGACGTGCGCCGTCCCCTCCGTCCCGCTCCCGGTCATCGGTCACCCCGCTGATGTCAGGTTGCCACCCGACATCGGGGGCTTGCGCGTCCCACGGTAGGCCAGATGCCGCTGGGGGGCCGGATGTCGGCGCGGCGACCTCGGCCACGGGCGCTCTCGCCGGTGCCGGCGCGACGCCCGCCGGACGCTCAGGGCGCCTGGACGGCGGCGTCGCGGCCGCGCATCCGCGAGTGCCGGTAGCCGTAGACGGCGTAGATGACCAGGCCCAGTGCCAGCCACGCGAGGAACCGGATCCACGTCTCGATGCTCAGGTTGGCCATCAGGTAGAGACAAGCCAGCGCCGACAGGACCGGGACGACGGGGGAGAAGGGCACGCGGAAGGGCCGGCTGAGGTCCGGCCGGGTGCGGCGCAGGACCGGGACGGCGGCCGACACCAGCACGAAGGCGAACAGGGTGCCGATGCTGACCAGGTTGGCCAGCTCCTCCAGCGGCACGAAGGTCGCCATGACCAGCACCAGCGCGGCGAACAGCAGGGTCATGCGGACCGGTGTCCCGGTGCGCCGGTGGACCTTCGCCACGGCCGGCGGCAGCAGCCCGTCGCGGCCCATGGCGAAGCCGATGCGCGTCATGGTGATCAGGTCGACGAGGATCACCGAGGTCAGCCCCGCGACGGCGGCCAGCGACACCAGGGCCGAGGCCCAGCCGAGCCCGACCTGGTCGAACGCGTCGGCGATCGGCGCCCCCGGGTCGATGTCGGGGTAGTCGACCATGCCGACCAGCACGAACGAGACGCCGATGTACAGCGCGGTGGCCAGGCCGAGGGTGCCGAGCAACCCGAGCGGCAGGTCCCGGCCTGGACGCCGGGTCTCCTCCGAGAGGTTCGCGACCGCCTCGAAGCCGGTGTAGGAGAAGAAGACCACTGCGGCCGCCGTCAGCACACCGCCGATGCCGAACACCGCCGGCTCCAGGCCGAACACCGCGGAGATGAGCGGCTGGTCGATGCCCCCGCCGGTGTCGCTCGGCTCGCCCGGCGGGACGAACGGGGTGAGGTTGGCGCCCCGCACGAACCAGGCGCCCGCGACGATCACGAACACGCAGATGGCCACCTTGATCACCACGAGCGCGCTGGTCACCCGCGCGGACTCACGGATGCCCAGGGCCGCCACCACGGTCAGCACGACGACGATGAGCGCCGCGCCCACGTTGATCGTCGTCTCCTCCCCGAACAGCGACGGCGGGAGGTCGAGCAGGTTGCCCACGTACCCCGACCACCCGCGCGCGACGACGGCCGCCCCGAGCGCGAACTCGAGGAACAGGTCCCAGCCGATGATCCAGGCGATCAGCTCGCCCACGGTCGCGTAGGCGTAGGAGTAGGCGCTGCCCGCCGTCGGCACGCTGGAGGCGAGCTCGGCGTAGCAGAGCGCGGCCAGCAGGGCGACCACGCCGGCCACGGCGAAGGAGATGACCACCGCCGGGCCGGCGGTGTCGCGGGCCTGGATGCCGGTGAGCGTGAAGATGCCGGTGCCGATGACGACGCCGATCCCCATGCCGACGAGGTGGCGGGCGCTGAGGTTGCGACGCAGCCGGCCGACGTCGCCGGCGGCTCCCTCGCCCGCGGCGTCCTCACCGATGTGCTCGACCGACTTGGTACGGAACAGGTCCACCGCGGGGACGCTAGGACCCATCGCGGCCCGCCGCCTGCCGAGGAGCGGTGGGCTGCGGCACAGCGGTTTCACGAGGGCGTCGGCGGGCAGGGGAGAGCCGACGCGCGGGAGCACCACCGATGGGAGAGAACCCATGGCCATCGCCACGATCAACCCGGCCACCGGCGAGACGCTGAAGACCTACGAGCCGCTGTCCGACGACGCGCTCGAGGACAAGCTGGCCCGGGCGGCCGCCGCGGCCGCGACCTACCGGCGCACGTCCCCGGAGGAGCGGGCGGGCTGGCTGAGCGCCGCGGCCGGCGTTCTCGACGAGGACGCCGACGCCGTCGCCGAGCTGATGACGACGGAGATGGGCAAGACGCTGGCCTCGGCGAAGGCCGAGGTGGCCAAGTGCGCGAAGGCGCTGCGCTGGTACGCCGAGCACGGTCCGGCGCTGCTGGAGCCCGAGCAGAAGGACGCGGGCGCGGTGAAGGCGGAGAAGGCCTACGTCGTCCACCAGCCGATCGGCGTCGTCCTGGCGATCATGCCGTGGAACTTCCCGCTCTGGCAGGCCATGCGGTTCGCCGCCCCGGCCCTGATGGCCGGCAACGTCGGCCTGCTCAAGCACGCCAGCAACGTGCCGCAGACGGCGCTCTACCTGGAGGAGCTGTTCCGCAAGGCCGGCTTCCCCGACGACGTGTTCCAGACCCTGCTGGTCGGCTCGTCCACGATCGAGAAGGTGCTCCGCGACGACCGGGTCGCCGCCGCGACGCTCACCGGCAGCGCCCCCGCCGGGCAGTCGGTCGGCTCCATCGCCGGCGACGCGCTGAAGAAGACGGTCCTGGAGCTGGGCGGCAGCGATCCGTTCATCGTCATGCCGTCGGCGAACCTGGAGAAGGCCGCGGAGGTCGCGGTCACCGCGCGGAACCAGAACAACGGGCAGAGCTGCATCGCGGCCAAGCGCTTCTTCGTGCACCGCGACGTGGCCGAGGAGTTCACCCGGCTGTTCGCCGAGAAGATCGGCGCCCTCACGGTCGGCGACCCGATGGCCGAGGACACCCAGGTCGGCCCGCTGGCCACCGAGTCCGGCCGGGACGACGTCGAGAAGTACGTCGACGACGCCGTCGCCAAGGGCGCCACGGTGCTGGTCGGCGGCAAGCGGGTGGACCGGCCCGGCTGGTTCTACGAGCCGACGCTCCTGACCGGGATCACCCCCGAGATGGACCTCTACTTCGAGGAGGTCTTCGGCCCGGTCGCCGCGCTGTGGACCGTCGACTCGCTGGGCGAGGCGATCGAGATCGCCAACAGCCACCCGTACGGCCTCGGCGCGAACCTCTGGAGCGAGGACGGGGACGAGCGGGCGCAGTTCATCGCCGACGTCGCCTCCGGCATGGCGTTCGTCAACGGGATGGTGACGAGCTACCCCGAGCTGCCCTTCGGCGGCGTGAAGCAGAGCGGCTACGGCCGCGAGCTCACCGAGTTGGGCATGCGGGAGTTCATGAACGCCAAGACCGTCTGGATCGGCCCGCCCAGCAGCGAGCAGTCCGACGGCGACACGGCGGGCGCCGCCTCCGAGTGAGCCGGCCGGCGCGCGGGGGGCTGTCGCCCGCGCGCCGCGGCGACCAGACTCGGCCGCGTGCCGGGATCAGTGCAGTCGGGACCGCCAGTCGGCGGGCACCCGACCGCGCGGGCCGGGCGCCGGCTGGTCGAGCGGGTGGTGCTGCGGGGGCGCCAGGGCCACGCCGACCACGGGCTGCTCGGTCGAGAAGTCCCAGAACCAGTCCTCACCGGGCTCGAAGCTGCGGATCACCGGGTGCCCGGAGGCCGCGGCGTGCGCCCGTGCGTGCTGGTTCGGGGAGGAGTCGCAGCACCCGACGTGCCCGCAGCGTGCGCACCGGCGGAGGTGGAACCACCAGCCGCCGGCCTGCTCGCACTCCATGCACCCGGTGCCCGAGGGCGGCACCGCGGGGTCGATCTCCTGGCCGGTCATCCGCACGCTCCGAGCTGAACCGAAGGGACGCGTTCACAAGTGGAACCTGGGATCTACGGTACGGACGGCACCGACCCCGAGGAAGCCTCCGGGCTGCTCGAGGCCGAGGACACCCTCGACGACCCCCGCGGGGTCCGGGACGTCCTCGACACCGGCTGGTCGCCCCCGGAGCGCCCCTGGGGGGTCGACGACTGGGGGACGACGGAGTCGGAGGAGCTCGCCGGCGAGAGCCTGGACGGGCGCCTGGCGCGCGAGCTGCCCGACCGGTTCGACGACGACGGCGACGGCCTGGGCGACAGCTCGGACACCGACGGCGAGCTGATCGACGACGAGGTCGGGGACGTGCGGGCCGGCCGGCTGGTCGACTCCGACGACGGCGGCGCCGACGACACCGACGACGAGCTGTGGGCCCGCGACGCGGGCATCGACGGGGCGGCGGCGTCGGCCGAGGAGGCGTCGGTGCACGTCGTCCGGGACCGCGACCTCTGAGAAGGGTGCGTGCGCGGTCTCCGCGCGACTAGCGTTGTGCGGGCCACGAGCCGACCGTGGCCGGACAGGAGTCGCTCCATGGGCAAGCCGGTCATCCTGAGCGTGGACGACGACCCCGGTGTCTCCCGCGCGGTCGCCCGCGACCTCCGGCGGAAGTACGGCGAGGACCACCGGGTGCTGCGGGCGTCCTCGGCCGCGGAGGGGCTCGAGGCGCTGCGCGAGCTGAAGCTGCGGGGCGACCCGGTGGCCGTGCTGCTGGCGGACTACCGGATGCCGGAGATGAACGGCATCGACTTCCTCGAGATGGCGATGGACCTGTTCCCCCGTGCCCGGCGCGCGCTGCTCACCGCCTACGCGGACACCGACGCCGCCATCTCGGCGATCAACGTCGTCGACGTGGACGCCTACCTGCTCAAGCCGTGGGACCCGCCGGAGGAGAAGCTCTACCCGACGGTCGACGCCATGCTCAAGGCCTGGCGGGAGGCGCCCGACCCGGAGGTCGAGGGCGTCAAGATCGTCGGCCACCGCTGGTCGGCGCCGTCCTTCCGGGCACGCGACCTGCTCGCCCGCAACGCCGTGCCCTACACCTGGTTCACCGTGGACGAGCCGGAGGGGCAGCGGATCCTGGCGGCCGCCGGCGCCGGGCCCGAGGACATCCCGGTCGTGGTCACGCCGGACGCGCAGGTGCTGCTGCACCCGAGCGAGTCCGAGCTCGCCGCCGTCGCCGGGCTCGCCGTCGACCCGCGCGAGGTGTTCTACGACCTGATCGTCGTCGGCGGCGGGCCGGCGGGGCTGGGGGCCGCCGTGTACGGGGCGTCCGAGGGGCTGCGGACCGTCCTCGTCGAGCGCGAGGCGACCGGCGGGCAGGCGGGGCAGAGCAGCCGCATCGAGAACTACCTCGGCTTCCCCGACGGCGTCTCCGGAGGCCAGCTCGCCGAGCGCGCCCGCCGCCAGGCGGTGAAGTTCGGCGCGGAGCTGCTGCTGACCCGCGACGTCGTCGCGCTCGAGACGCACGGGCCCAAGCGGGTCGTCCGCCTCGACGACGGCCGGGTGCTGGCCGCCCACGCCGTCGTCCTCGCCACCGGCATCTCCTACCGCAGCCTCGGGGTGCAGGGCATCGACGAGCTGACCGGCCGCGGTGTCTACTACGGATCGGCGATGACCGAGGCGGTGGAGTGCGCCGACCGGGACATCTACGTGGTCGGCGGGGCGAACTCCGCGGGCCAGGCCGCCGTCTACCTGTCGCGCTTCGCGCGGTCGGTGTGCCTCCTGATCAGGGGCGGCTCGCTCGACGTCTCGATGTCGTCCTACCTGATCGAGCAGATCGCCGGGATCGAGAACATCTCCGTGCGCAGCTGCTGCACCGTCGTGGGCGCGCAGGGCGACGGCCACCTGGAGGCGATCACCGTCCAGGACGCGAACACCGGCGAGCGGGAGACGCTGCCGGCCAGCCACCTGTTCGTCTTCATCGGCGGCGCGCCGCGCACGGACTGGCTGGACGGGGCTGTCGCCCGCGACGAGCACGGCTTCATCCGGACCGGTCCGGCCCTGCTGAGCGACGGCCGGCGACCGGAGGGCTGGGGACCCGACCGCGATCCCTACCTGCTGGAGGCGAGCCTGCCCGGCGTCTTCGTCGCCGGGGACGTCCGCTGCGACTCGGTCAAACGGGTGGCCTCCGCCGTGGGCGAGGGCGCCATGGCGGTCACCCTCGTGCACCGGTACCTGGGGGAGCGATGACGACGACGGAGCAGCGGCTGACGCCCGAGGAGCTGCGCGGGCTGTTCCTGTTCGAGCACCTCGACGACGAGAAGCTGGCCTGGGTCTCGGCCAACGGCGACGTCGTCGACTGCCCGGCCGGCACCGAGGTGTCGGTCGAGGGGGAGCCGGCGGAGTGCTTCTTCGTGCTGCTCGACGGCACGATGACGATGGTCCGGCTGGTGGGCGGCAGCGAGGTCGAGACCGTGCGGACGTCGCACCGCGGCGTCTACTCGGGCGCGGTGCAGTTCTACTTCGGCGACCGCCTCGAGCAGCGGTACCCCGCGACCGTCCGGGCGGTCACCGACTGCCGCTTCCTGGCGCTGCCGGCCGGCCCGTTCGCCGCGGTCTTCCGGCAGTGGTACCCGATGGCGGTGCACCTGCTCGAGGGCATGTTCGTCGGGCAGCGGAACTCCGCCGAGCTCGTCGGCCAGCGGGAGCGGCTGCTGGCGCTGGGCAAGCTGACCGCGGGCCTCACCCACGAGCTGAACAACCCGGCCGCCGCCGCCGCCCGCGCGGCCGACGCGCTGCGCGACCGGTTCGCCGGCATGCGGCACAAGCTGGCGATGCTGTCCGAGGGCAAGCTCGACGGCGAGGTGCTGCGCTCGCTGACCGGGCTGCAGGAGGAGTTCGTCGGCCGGGTCGGGACGGCCCGCGAGCTGTCCACGCTGGAGCGGTCGGACCTCGAGGACGGCCTGGGGGAGTGGCTCGAGGACCACGACGTGCCTCAGCCCTGGGAGCTCGCCGGGGTGTTCGTCGCCGCCGGGCTGGAGCCCGAGGACCTCGACCGCGTGACCGACGCCGTCGGCCCGGACCACCTGGCGCCGGCGCTGCGCTGGCTGGCCTACACGGTGGAGGCCGAGGCGCTGCTGGTGGAGATCGCCGACAGCACGCACCGCATCTCCAGCCTGGTCGACGCGGCCAAGCAGTACTCGCAGATGGACCGGACCCCGCACCAGCCCACCGACCTGCACGCGGGGCTGGACGCCACCCTCGTGATGCTCGGCGGGAAGATCGGGCCCGGGATCACCGTGGTGAAGGACTACGACCGCAGCCTTCCGGAGGTGCCCGCCTACGCCGGCGAGCTGAACCAGGTCTGGACGAACCTCATCGTCAACGCGCTCGACGCCATGGCCGGCGAGGGGAAGCTGACCGTCCGGACCGCCAGGGACGGCGACTGCGCGGTGGTCGAGATCGCCGACACGGGGCCGGGCATCCCGGCCGAGCTGCGGGACCGCGTCTTCGAGCCGTTCTTCACGACCAAGCCGGTCGGGCAGGGCACCGGCCTCGGGCTGGACGTGTCGTGGCGCGTCGTCGTCAAGCGGCACGGCGGTGACCTGCGGGTGACCTCGCGGCCGGGGGACACCCGCTTCCAGGTGCTGCTGCCGCTCACCGAGACCCCGCCGGACTGACCCGAGGACCGCCGCGCTGGGACAGTGGAGGGCGTGTTCGACGTCGACTGGATGGGCCTGCTGACGCGCGAGGTGCTGCGCGAGCGGGCGGCGGACCTCATCGCCGAGACCTGCGCGTGGGCGGTGGGCATGTCCGACCAGCCGCACCACCTCCGCTCGGGCGGGCGCGTCGTCGCGACCGGCCTGACCGTGGGGGAGCGGGCGGCGCACGGGCTGCCGCTCAGCGGTGACGAGGACGGCCGGCTCGACCTCGGCGACGCCCGGCCCGGCAGCTTCCAGGACGCGCTGAACTCCGTGGACGCCGCCGGCACGGTGGCCGCCGACCGGTACGACACCGACGTCCTGCACCCCTTCGTGCACGCGACGTGCGTGGCCGCCGCCGAGCGCGCCCGGCGGACGCGGCCGGACGCCTGGGCCGAGCTGGCCGACGACGTCGGCGAGGACCCGGCCGATCTGGCCGACGTCGTCCGCGCGGGCGGCTGGGAGGGGCCGTTGCGGATCGACGCCGAGCACCTCGTGCTGGCCGCCCTCCGCGACGTGCCGCTGATCGAGGTGGAGGCGGAGGGGCTGCCGCTCTCCCTCGTGCGCGCCGCCGAGGCGGCGACGCGGGAGGCCGCCGCACCGACCGGGCCCGACCGGGCGGATGACGACCTCGCCGGCTCGCTGTTCCTCGCGCGCGCGGCGGTGACGGCGGTCGCGGCGCCGTTGCCCCTCGGTCCGGACGACGCCGAGCCGCTGGTCGAGCAATTGCTGGCCCACGGGCTGGAGGCCGACGAGGTCGTCGCCGTGCTCCCGCACCTGCCGGTGCAGCCGGCGGCGGCAGCCGAGGTGGTCGCGATCATCCGGGCGGCCGGGATCGGCTGACGCCGCCGACCGGGAGGCGACGGCGTCGGCCGGGCGTCACGCCGGTGCGACGACCGCCTTCGTCCATCCGCTCGCGCGCCGGTCGAAGGTCTCGTACGCGTCCAGCACCGAGGGCATGTCCTCGACCTGGGTGAGGACCGTGGACGGGTCGACGGCACCGGTCCGCACCAGGTCGAGGAGGTGCGGGATGTACCGGCGGTGGTTGCAGTTGCCCATCCTCAGGGTCAGGTTCTTGTTCATCGCCGCGCCGATCGGATACGACGTCATCTCCGGCGGGTAGACGCCGATGATCCCGATGGTGCCGGCCTTGGCCACGGCCTCGACCGCCCACTGCGCCGCCTGGCTCGGTGCGTCGCCGGCCACCCAGGTGCCCCCCTGTGGGTTCTGCTCCGGCGCCACCTGCGACCGCTCCTGCTCGAACTGCTCCGCCTGCTCTTCGCCGGCCGCGGCGGCCGGTCCCGACTTCGGGCGCTGGGCGTCCACCCCGACCGCGTCGATGACCCGGTCGGCCCCGATGCCGCCCGTCAGCTCCTGGACGACCGCCACCGGGTCCTCGGCGTTGAAGTCGATCGCCTCCGCGCCGCGGCCACGGGCCTGGTCCAGGCGGCTGCGGATGCCGTCGACCACGAGCACCCGCCCGGCGCCCTGCTGGAAGGCGCTGGTGATCGCGAACTGGCCGACCGGGCCGGCCCCGAGCACGAGGACGGTGTCCCCGTGGCCGACCTCCGCCAGCCGCGCGCCGAACCACGCCGTCGGGTAGATGTCGGACAGCAGGATCGCCTGGTCGTCGGACACCGACTCCGGCAGCCACACGGGGCCGACGTGCGCGAACGGGATCCGTGCGTACTGCGCCTGCAGGCCGTCGACCGGGCCGGTCGCCTGCGGCCCGCCGAAGAAGCAGGTGCCCGCGGACGGCCCGTTCGGGTTCGCGTTGTCGCACTGCGCGTAGTACCCGGCGCGGCAGTACGAGCAGGTGCCGCAGGCGATGGTCGACGGGACGACCACGCGGTCGCCGGGACGCAGGTTGCGCACCCCCGACCCGACCTCGCGGACGACGCCGACCGCCTCGTGACCGAGGACGGTGCCCTCGACCATGCCCGACATGGTCCCCCGCACGAAGTGCAGGTCCGTGCCGCAGATCCCGGTGGCGGTCACCTCGATGATCGCGTCCGTCGGGTCCTGGATCGTCGGGTCCGGGACGTCGTCCAACCGGATGTCCCCCACGCCGTGCCACACGACTGCCTTCACCGCTGCGCTCCGTCCGGGCGCGCACCCGCCGCTCCGGTGTGGCCCTGGGTTGGACGGTGAGGCGGCGTTGCGCGTCGCAACCGCCCTACCCGCCGTCCGGGCGACTAGTCGCCTGTCGTGGCCGCGGTCGTCCGCCGGTCCGACGGCGCGTCAGCTCTTGTTGCCGGGTTCGTTCCTCCGGGTCTCGAAGGTCTTGTGCCCGTTCGGGCAGGGCGGGATCTCGTCCCCCTGCGTGACGTGCACCTTCTCGTCGCAGTGGGCGCAGTAGAAGTCACCGGTCTTCTGCGCCTTCTCGCCCGCGTGCGCGGCCATGTCCACCTCCTGTGGTCGGTGCCGGGACCGTGCCCTACCCCGTCGGCGGTGCGGCACCCGGGGCGGGGCCCTTGGGCCCTGTCCGACCATCGCTGTCCGAGGCCAGCCTGGCGAGGGCCGCCGACGGCGGCCGCCGGTGTTCGGGGGCGCCGGTCCCTCGGACGAAGGACGCCCCCGACATGACCTCCTCCACCGGCACCGCCGCCGACGCCGACCGCGCCCTCAAGGCCCGGCACCGCTCCATGTGGGCCTCCGGGGACTACCCGCGGCTGGCCGCCGACCTGCTGCCCGAGCTGGGCCAGGCGCTCGTGGCCGCCTGCGGCGTCACGAGCGGGGACCGCGTCCTCGACATCGCGGCGGGCTCGGGCAACGTCGCCGTCCCGGCCGCCAGGACGGGGGCGAGCGTCGTGGCCAGCGACCTGACGCCCGAGCTCTTCGAGGCCGGGCGGGCGCGCGCGGCGGCCGAGGGCGTCGAGCTGGAGTGGCGCGAGGCCGACGCCGAGGCGCTGCTGTTCGCCGACGGCGAGTTCGACGTCGTCCTGTCGGCGATCGGCGTCATGTTCGCCCCGCACCACCAGGCGGCAGCCGACGAGCTCGTCCGCGTCTGCCGGCCCGGCGGCCGGATCGGGATCATCAGCTGGACGCCCGAGGGGTTCATCGGCCAGCTGTTCGCCACGATGAAGCCCTACGCTCCGCCGCCGCCTCCCGGCGCGTCGCCGCCGCCGAAGTGGGGCAGCGAGGAGTACGTGCTCGGGCTGCTCGGCGACCGGGTCACCGACGTCGCGACGGAGCGCCGGTTGCTGACGGTCGACCAGTTCGACCGGCCGGAGGACTTCCGCGAGTACTTCAAGGAGGTCTACGGGCCGACGATCGCGGTGTACAAGGCGATCGCGGACGAGCCGGAGCGCGTCGCCGCCCTCGACGCCGAGCTGGCCGACCTCGCCCGGCGCTCCGACCGCGGGCAGGGCAGCACGGTCGTGGACTGGGAGTACCTGCTGCTGACCGCGACGAGGAAGCGGGAGCAGGTCCCCGGCCCGCGGTAGCTCACAGCTCCGCGGCGACCAGCGACTCCAGCGTCAGGTCCGGGTGCTTCTCCTTGAACACCCGCAGCCCCCACTTGTCGCCGAACACGGCGACCAGCTCGCCGTTGGTGCGCTGCAGCACCTCGGCGTTGCGCGCCGTCGCGACCACCGGCGCGGAGGCCTCGTCGGTACGCAGCGCCATGCTGTAGGGGAGCCGCTCGAGCTCGACCGGCGCGCCGAACTCGTGCTCCATGCGGTGCGTGGCGACCTCGAACTGCATCGGCCCGACGACGGCGAGGACCGGGGCCTGCTCGCCACGCCGGTCGGAGCGCAGCACCTGCACGACGCCCTCGGAGTCCAGCTGCTCGATGCCGCGGCGGAACTGCTTGTGCTTGCCCGTGTCCCGGCCGCGGCAGACGGCGAAGTGCTCCGGGGCGAACGTCGTCAGCGGCGGGTAGGTCACCGGCTTGTCGGCGTAGAGCGTGTCGCCGACGCCGAGGGCCGCGGCGTTGACCAGGCCGACCACGTCGCCGGGGTAGGCGAGGTCGATGCTCTCCCGCTCCCGGCCGAACACGTGCTGGGCGTACTTGGTGGCGAACGGCCGCCCGGTGCGCGCGTGGGTGACGACCATGCCGCGCTCGAAGACCCCCGAGCAGATCCTGATGAACGCCAGCCGGTCGCGGTGCGCGGTGTCCATGCCGGCCTGCACCTTGAACACGAAGGCGCTGAACGGGTCGGTCAGCTCGCGCCGGTCGCCGTCGGCCGTGGGCACGCCGGTGGGCGCGGGCGCCTTGCCGACGAGGGTGTCCAGGAGGGCGCCGACGCCGAAGTTCGACACGGCGGAGGCGAACAGGACCGGGGTGGTCACGCCGTCGAGGAACAGGGACTGCTCGTGGTCCTGCCCGCTCGCCTCGAGCAGCTCGACCTCCTCTACGGCCTGCTGCCAGGCGTCGCCCTCGCGGGCCAGCGCTGCCTCGGCCGGCAAGGTCTCCTCGGGCGCGATCGTCGCCCCTCCGGCGGTCCGGGTGAACCGCCGGTAGGTGCCGTCGGACCGGTCCAGGACGCCGCGGAAGTCGCCTGCGATGCCCACCGGCCAGGTCAGCGGGGTGGGGGTCAGGCCGGTGCGCTCGCTGATCTCGTCCATCAGCTCGAGGGCGTCCTTGCCCGGCCGGTCCCACTTGTTGACGACGGTCAGGACCGGGATGCCGCGGTGCCGGCAGACGGCGAACAGCTTCATCGTCTGGGCCTCGAGGCCCTTGGCGGCGTCGATGAGCATCACCGCGGCGTCGACGGCGGTGAGCACGCGGTAGGTGTCCTCGGAGAAGTCCGAGTGGCCCGGGGTGTCGAGCAGGTTGATGACGGCGTCCCCGTACTCGAACTGCAGCGCCGCCGAGGTGATGGAGATGCCGCGGGCCTTCTCCATGTCCATCCAGTCCGACACCGTGCCGCGGCGGCCGGCCTTGCCGTGCACCGCGCCCGCCTGGCCGATGACGCGAGCGTGCAGCGCGAGCGCCTCGGTGAGCGTGGACTTGCCGGCGTCGGGGTGGCTGATGACGGCGAACGTGCGACGGCGGGCCGCCTGCTCGACGACGTCCTTCGCCGTGCCCGCGGGGACCGCGCGCTCCTCGACGGCGCTCACCGGAGCGTCCTCAGGGCAGCACGGGACCGGGGCAGCAGAGCGGGGGACACGCTCCGAGGGTATCCGCGCTCCGGGGTCGGCCCGGGTGCGTGGTCGGTCACGTCGGCGGGTACCGGCGGCCCATGGCGAAGAACAACGACCAGGACGCCCAGCGCGCCGCCGCCCGTCAGGCGAAGCGCGAGGGGATGTCGCCGAGCGAGGCGGGCGTGACCACGGGCGCGTCCAAGCAGAGGGAGCACCGCACCCACGGCGACGACCGGCACGAGCACTCGAGCGCCCAGGGCAAGAGCAAGACCTGAGCGCCGGAGCGGTCAGACCTCGACGACCTCGAAGGTGCGGGTCGGCGAGACGAACTCCTCCTGCGCGGCGACGAGCAGGATCTCGCGGGAGCCGGCGTCCTCGGTCCGCTGCAGCAGGCCGAACACCGACGCCGCGGCACGCCCCAGCGCCTGCTCGGCCGAGCGGGTGTCGAGCCAGTGGGCGAGGAACAGCGCGGCGATCGCGTCGCCGGCGCCGTTGACCGACACGCCCAGCTTCGGCGTGCGCACCCGGAAGTGCCGGCCACCCTCCGAGGCGAGCAGGTCGATCGCGTCGTCGGGGGTGTCGTCGGTGACCAAGGACGTGGTGAGGACGACCCGCGGGCCGAGCGCCTGCACCGCCGCGACGGCGTCCTCGACCTCGTCCAGCGTGCGGGTGGTGCGGCCGGACAGCAGGTCGAGTTCGAAGTGGTTGGGGGTGACGACGTCGGCGGCCGGGACGGCGACCTCGCGCATGAACTCCTCGATGCCCGGCCGGACGAAGATCCCGCGGCCGACGTCGCCGATCACCGGGTCGCAGGCGTACACCGCGCCCGGGTTGGCGGCCCGGACCTTCGCCACCGTCCCGACGACCGCGTGGCCGATGTCGGCCGAGCCGAGGTATCCGGAGAGGACCGCGTCGCACGTGCCGAGGACGCCGCGGTCGGCGATGCCCTCGACGACCTCCTCGATCGACTGCCCGTCGTAGACCCGTCCGGTCCACGCGCCGTAGCCGGTGTGGTTGGAGAACTGCACGGTGTGGATCGGCCACACCTCGATGCCGAGGCGCTGCAGCGGGAAGACCGCCGAGGAGTTGCCGACGTGCCCGTACGCGACGTGCGACTGGATCGAGAGGACGTTCACCACGGGGAAGACGGTAGCCAGGCCGCTTCCGGCGTAGCTGTCCGGGCGCCGTCGCGCGGTGACGCTGCGGTGACGCCGGCCCGGTAGGCCAGCGGCAGAGGCCGCCCGGCCTCGGGGGAACCGCTGCCCTCGCGCAGCCGCACGAACGAGGCGATCCGATGACGCTGGCCACCTACGTAGAGATGCCCACCCCGCGCCGCGCCGCGGACGAGCGGGCCGACGACCTCCTGCCCGCCGAGCTGACCGTCGCGTTCGGCGCCGGCGACGCCGCCGTGCCGGGGTCCGTCCCGCTGCACGAGTTCCTGCGGACCGCCGGGACGCTGACGCTCGCCGAGCGCATGACGATCGTCGGGCAGGCCCTGCTGATGCTCGAGGGCAACTACGTGCACCTGCCCCTGAAGTCGGCGATGCACGCGGTGAACCCGGTCCAGCGGCTGC
Source organism: Blastococcus sp. SYSU D00922 (assembly GCF_054050495.1). Classification (NCBI taxonomy): domain Bacteria; kingdom Bacillati; phylum Actinomycetota; class Actinomycetes; order Geodermatophilales; family Geodermatophilaceae; genus Blastococcus; species Blastococcus sp. SYSU D00922. Next base: position 401,087 of record NZ_JBJGZL010000002.1, on the reverse strand, counting down.
GCCTGCTGCGCGCCCGTCTGCTCCGGCAGACCGACGCGACGATGGACCCGGAGCGGTCCTTCCACCAGGAGATGTCCGCGATCTTCCACTCGGTGCGCGACCTGCACACCAACTACCTGCTGCCGCAGCCGTTCGCCGGGATGATCGCCTACCTGCCGTTCCAGGTGGAGAAGTGCGCCGACGGCGACCGGACCACCTACATCGTCACCCGCCTCGCCGCGGGCTTCTCCACGCCGACCTTCGACGTGGGCGTGCGGATCACGCACTGGAACGGCATGCCGATCGACCGCGCGGTGGCGGTCAACGCCGACCGGTTCGCCGGGAGCAACACGGCGGCCCGCCTGGCGCGGGGCGTCGACTCGCTGACGGTGCGGTCCCTGCGCCTGCACCTGCCCCCGGAGGAGGAGTGGGTGACCGTGAGCTACCTCGACCGGGACGGCGTCCGCCGGGAGCTGCGGGAGCCGTGGCTGGTCGCCCCGAACGCCCCCGCGATGGCCGACGCCGAGGTGCTCACGGAGGCCGCGGCGTCCATGGGCCTGGACCTGCACGCCGACGAGACGGGGCGTGCCCGGGCGCTGCTGTTCGCCCCGCGCGCCGTGGAGCAGAGCCTCGGCAACGAGGCCATCGAGCTGTCCGCCGAGCCCGCCGCCGTCGGTGCGGACGTGCCGTCGTCGATGCCGCTGGTCTTCCGCGCCCGCAGCGTGCAGACGGCGTCGGGCGTCTTCGGCCACCTGCGGATCTTCACCTTCAACGTGCCGGACCCGGCCGCCTTCGTGGCGGAGTTCGTCCGGCTGGTCGAGCTGCTGCCCCAGGAGGGGCTGATCCTCGACGTCCGCGGCAACGGCGGAGGGCACATCCTCGCGAGCGAGTTCACGCTGCAGACCCTGACCCCGCGAAGGATCACGCCCGAGCCGGTGCAGTTCGTGTGCACGCCGCTGAACCTCGAGATCTGCCGACGGCACAAGGACAACCCGACCAACCAGATCGACCTGGGGCCGTGGTTCCCGTCCATGGACCAGTCGGTCGAGACCGGGTCGATCTACTCGTCGGCGTTCCCGATCACCCCGGAGGACGGCGCCAACTCCGTCGGGCAGAAGTACTTCGGACCGGTCGTGCTGATCACCGACGCCCGCTGCTACTCCGCCACCGACATCTTCTCCGCCGGTTTCCAGGACCACGCCATCGGGCCGGTGCTGGGCGTCGACGACAGCACCGGCGCGGGCGGGGCGAACGTCTGGACGCACGGCCTGCTCAAGGCGCTGCGCGACGTCCCGGTCGACCCGGCCTCGCCCTACCGGCCGCTGCCCAAGCAGGCCGACATGCGCGTCTCGATCCGCCGCACGCTGCGCGTCGGCGCGCTGGCGGGCACCCCGGTCGAGGACCTCGGTGTGCGGGCCGACGTGCGCCACGACATGACCCGCCGCGACGTGCTCGAGGGCAACGTCGACCTGATGGACGCCGCGGGCGCCCTGCTGGCCGACCGGCCGCGCCGGCGGCTGGGCATGACGACGTCGGTCGACGGGTCCGGCGTCCTCACCCTGCAGCTCACGGTGACCGGCATCGACCGGGTCGACGTCTACCTCGACGGCCGGCCGCGCAGCAGCACCGACGTCACCGACGGCGCCACCTCCCTCACCCTCCCGGGCGCGGCGGGGGCGACGGTGGTTCAGGTCCAGGGCTTCGCGGACGGTGAGCTGGTCGCCGCGCGCACGGCCCCGCTCTGACCTCCCGGCCGGAGGGCGGCCACCAGCAGCCCGCCCAGCACCGCGCCGGTCGCGTTGAGCAGCGCGTCGAGGGGTGACACCACGCGTCCCAGCGGCAGCGCCCACTGCAGCAGCTCGATGGAGACGGCGACGGGGAGGGCGGTAGCCGCCAGCCGGACGGGCGTCGCGAGGCGGGGCCAGCGGAGGACGGCGAGGGCGGCGAGCGGGCCGAGCAGGGCCAGGTTCCCGAACAGCTGCAGCATGGCGGTCGGCGAGCCCCAGCCGGACGCGTACCAGTGCAGCTCGGACGACGGCGCGCCCCACGCCCAGCCCGAACCGGTCGGCAGGAGGGTCAGCAGCGCGACGACGGCGACGGCGAGGAGGAGCGCTCCGTCCAGCGCGCGGCGGGCGGGCATCAGGTGGCCCGGCCCGGCACGGTCCACGGGGCCTGCTCGGCGTAGACGGTGAGAGCCGCGGCCCCCAGCGCGTCCACCTCGGCCGCGAGCGACCCGAGCGGGACGGGCACCCCGGAGAGGAGGAGCGAGGTCAGCCGGGCGACGGCCCGCGCCACGCGCCCCTCGCCGTCGAGGCCCTCGGGAGCGGGCACCGACCCGTCGGAGTGCCACGGCTCGCCCACCTCGTCGACCAGGGCCGGCAGCCGGCGGTGCAGGTCGGCGCAGGCCGCGGCCAGCCGCCACCACCGGCCGGACTCGACGCCCGCCATCCCGCCGGCGTCCGCGGTGGCCCAGCGCAGCAGCTGCACGACCTCTGACCAGACGACGTCGGACACCACGCCGCCCACCGCGGTCAGCGGGACGGGGCGCCGGGCCAGCACCAGACGACGGGCGGCCGGGGGGTCGAAGAGCCAGGAGCGGGGGTCGTCGTCCATGCCCCCGCACCCTGCTCCCGCGAGCCGGGGAACCGCTGGGAAGCACCTGTGCACCGCCTGGCAACGCGTTCGGCGATGATCCCGCCGTGACGACGAACGGGAACGCGACGGTGCGGGACGCCGCACCCGAGGACGCCGGCCGGTGCGCCGAGATCTACGCGCCCTACGTCCGGGACACCGCCATCTCGTTCGAGACCCAGCCGCCGACACCGGCGGAGATGGCCGAGCGGATCGCCGCGGCCCAGCGGGAGCACGCCTGGCTCGTGCTGGAGGACGGCGGCACGGTGACCGGGTACGCGTACGCCGGTCCGTTCATGAGCCGGGCCTCCTACCGCTGGTCGGCGACGGTGAGCGTCTACCTGGACCAGGGGCGCCGGCGAACGGGCGGCGGACGGGCGCTGTACACGGCTCTGCTCGACCTGCTGGCCGGGCGCGGGATCCGCACCGTCCTGGCCGGTGTCGCGCTGCCGAACGAGGCGAGCGAGGGCCTGCACCGGGCGCTGGGCTTCGAGCTCGCCGGCACCTACCGCCGGGTGGGCTGGAAGCTGGACCGCTGGCACGACGTCGCCTGGTACCAGAAGGACCTCGTCACCGACTGGTCGGCGCCCGGTTGAGCGGACGGGACGCGGCCGGGGGTGCCGCCCCTCCGTCGAGCGGCACCCCCGACCGCGGGTCAGGGGGTGCGGGTGGGCAGGCCGGCCGCCGCCCAGGCCCGGTAGCCGCCGGCGAGGTCGGTGGTCCGGTGAAGGCCCAGGCTGCGCAGGGCGTCGGCGGCGAGGCTCGAGGTGTAGCCCTCCGAGCACAGCACGATGACCTCGACGTCGTAGCCCGTGGCCTCGGGCAGACGGGCGTCGCTGGCCGGGTCGAAGCGCCACTCCAGGACGTTGCGCTCGACGACGAGGGCGCCGGGGACCTCCCCCTCGGCGGCGCGCTGGGCGGCCGGGCGGATGTCCACGAGGAGGGCGCCGCGGGCGATCCGGGCGGCGGCCTCGTGCGGCGTCACGCGGTCGATGCGGGAGCGCGCGTCGGCGAGCAGCTCGTCGATCGTGCGCGCGCCGACCGGCCGGGCGAGGGTCGGGGCGCTCACCAGTCCACCCCGGCGCGCTCGGTGCCGGCGCGGCGCAGCGTCCCGCCGTCGACCTCGTAGGTGTTCATCCAGGACAGGCCGGGCGTGTAGACGTGCACGCTCACCGCCGGCTCGGTGCCGGCGTTCGTCACCTGGTGGACGTAGTGGGGGCCGAAGTGCCGTACCCGCCCGGGGGTCAGCAGGTCGGCGGACTCGCGCACGCCGGTGCGGCCGGCGGCGACCACCCGCTCGGACAGCGTGCCGCGGACCACCGCGAAGGCCCCGGCCGAGGTGCCGTGGTCGTGCAGGGGCGTGCCCTGCTGGGGCAGCCAGGAGAGCAGCCAGACCTGCGCGTCGGCGAGCTCGGCGTGCAGCGACGGGTCGAGCGCGTCGGCCGCGTCGTCGGTGGTCAGCAGGTGGGTCCAGCGGCCGGCCGCCCGGAACTCGACGAGGTCGAGCCAGCGGTCGGAGGCGGCGGCGAGCGCGGCGGCCAGGCCGGCGGCGCCGGTGCGCCGCGTGGTGGCGTCGGAGAAGGCCGGGGACAGGAGCGAGCTGTGCGTCATGGGGCTTCCCGGGAGGTGGGCGCGCTCGGCACTCCGGTCGGGGCCGGGGGAGCACGGGAGAACGGTGGGTGGTGGAGGCGTGCGTCAGCAGGCCGGACACAGCGCGCTGGCCGTCCGCAGCAGGTCCACGGCGGACCGGCGGTACAGCTCGTTCGCGATCACCACGCCCCGATACGACCAGTTCCGGGTTTGCCTGTCAAGTTCATCGGTTTGGTAGACATTGGTGTCGCTGCCGACCGGCAGCCAGTGCGGATCCCCGGGTCCCGGCGCGGGAGGAGGATCGGGATGCGACGTGGACGTCCGCCGTCAGCGCGGCAGCAGCACCGTGCGCAGCTCGTGCCCGCCGTCCGCCCGGGTGGCCTCGTAGAACCAGCGGACGCCGCCGTCCCCGAGGTCCACGTGGTCGGCGTAGCGGAGGCCGAAGGGTGCGTGCGGGCTCTGCAGCCAGGGCTGGTCCCCGACGGCGGTGAAGCCACCGTTCCCGTCGGCCACGGCCAGCCCCGTCCGCTCCTCCCAGTTCTCCGCCGCGGTGGCCCGCCCGTCGTAGAGCGCCCAGGTGCGGGAACCGTCGAGGACGACGGTGGCGAAGCGGACCCCGCGGGCGTCCCACTGCCCCTCGCGCCCGGCCAGTGCGGTGCCCCGCCACTGCCACGTCACGCCGTCGGGGCTGGTCGCGTGTTCGGTGGTCATGCGGTCGGTCGCGTCGGGGTCGTCGAGCGGGTGCACCGACGCCCACAGGTGCCACTGCTGCCCGTCGTGCCGCAGGACCGGGTCCTTCACGGCGGACCGGTCGCTGCCGGCGAGCACGGTCCGGGGGAGCGCCGTCCCGAGCCCCTCGACCGTGTCGGCCTCCAGGAGGTCCACCCGCCAGTGCTTCGTCCCCGGCGTGGCGCAGCTGACGTACAGGCGCCAGGTGCCCTCCGGCGTGCGCACCAGCGCCGGACGCTCCAGGGACTCCGCCCCGAAGGCGTCCTTGCCGACCGCCACCACGGGGGTGAAGCGGACACCGTCGTCGGAGCGCGCCACCACGTTGGCGAACCCGCGGCCCGCGCCGACCGGCCGGCGCAGCCGGTAGGCCAGCCACCACGTCCCGTCCACGAACTGCGCGGACGGGCCACCGGCCCACGAACCCGGGCGCGGGTCCTCCGGTTCGAGGACGACCTCGGCGTCGGCCCAGAACGGCTCCGGCTCCGGCGGTCGGAGGCGGGTGGTCGGGGAAGCGCTGGCGGGCATGCGGCGGCTCCGGGCTCGTGCGGGGGACTGGCCGCCCAGTGTGCACACCCGCGCCAGACCGTGACCGGCCCCCGGAGGGACACCTGATGACCGACGCCACCCAGCGACTGCCCCACTTCGTCATCGCCGGGGCGCCGAAGGCCGGGACGACGGCCCTGCACGCGGCCCTCGCCACCCACCCGGGCCTGTACCTGTCGCCGGTGAAGGAGCCGAAGTACTACCTCACGGACGGGCGCCCGCCACCCCGGAGCGGTCAGCGCGGTCCCGGCGACGCGCACAGCGCCCAGGAGTGGATCTGGCGCCGCGAGGAGTACCTCGCGCTCTTCGACGGCGCCCCCGCCGGCACGGTGCGCGGCGAGAGCACCCCCTTCTACCTGTACGACCGCGCGGCCCACGCGCGCCTGGTGGCCGACGTCCCGGACGTGAAGGTGGTCGTCGTCGTCCGCGACCCGGTCGACCGGGCCTACTCGAACTGGGCGCACCTGCGTGCCGACGGTCTCGAGCCCGAGGCGGACTTCGGCGCCGCCGTGGCCCTCGAGGAGCAGCGGATCGCCGACGGCTGGGCCCCGTTCTGGCACTACCGCGGGCTGGGCCGGTACGGCGAGCAGCTGCGGGACCTCTACCGGCACGTGCCGCGGGACCGGGTGTTCCTGCTCCGGTACCGCCAGCTGGTCGACACCCCGCGGGAGACCCTCGACCGCGTCAGCGACTTCCTCGGCGTCCCGACGGGGGTCGCGCACACCGTCGCGCCGGAGAACGTGAAGCCCTTCGTCGCCGACACGCCCCGGTACCGGCTGCTCTCGCGCCTCGCCCGCGGGGGAGCCGCCCTCGGTGCCTCCGTGCCACCCCAGGTGTGGCGGCAGGTCTCCCGCCCGCTGATCGCGGCCCTGCACGCCGGCCGGGCCCCTCGGCCGGCGCTGCCGGTGCAGGTCCGCCGCACCGTCCTCGCGCCCCTGCTGCCGGACATCGCGCTGCTGGAGGAGCTCACCGGCGAGTCCTTCGCCGACTGGAAGGGGGACACCGGCCGGGGCGACTTCCGGTCACGGCAGGCGCCGGCCCGGGAGTCCTGAGCGGAGCGAGGCGTCAGGCGGTGGCCGAACCGTCCCCGGTGCCGCGCGCGACCTCGACGTGCGGCCGCGACTGCCACAGCGCCCACTCGGCGCTGACGTCACCGGCGGTCCGCAGCAGCCGGGGGAGGTGCTCCTGCACGAGCGTCTCCCGCGACGTCTCCGCCGCGTGCACGGTGACGTTCATCGCGGCCCGGACCGCTCCGCCGCCGTCCCGGACCGGCACGGCCACGGACAGCACGCCGGGGGCGAGCTCCTCCTCGGCCAGCGCCCAGCCCCGCGCCCGGACCTCGGTCAGCTCGCGCTGGAGCTGGTCCGCCGTCCTTCCGATGTAGGGCGGCAGCCCGGCCCGGCTCGGGATCGCCAGCGCGGCGGCCAGCTCGTCGGGGGAGAGGGCCGCGAGCAGGACCTTCCCCTGGGACGTCTGGACCGCAGGGAAGCGCGTCCCGATCTCCACCCGCAGCGCGATGATCTTGGGCACCGACACCCGCGCGACGTAGACGATGTCGGAGCCGTCGAGCTGCGCCATCGACGAGGACTCGCCGGTGCCGGCGACCAGTTCCTCGAGGTGCGGGCGCGCGATGTCCCACAGGCCGAGGGAGCCGACGTAGGCCATGCCGAGGTCGAGGACCTTGGGCATGAGCGCGAAGGTGCCGCCCGACGAGCGGACGTAGCCGAGCTCCTCGAGGGTCAGCAGCAGCCGGCGGGCCGTCGGGCGCGCGAGCCCCGCCGCGGCCGCCACCTCGGTGAGCGACATCGCCGGGTGGTCGGCGTCGAAGCAGGTGAGGACGTCGAGACCCCGTGCGAGCGCCTCGACGAAGTCCGGCCCCGTGCCGCGTCCCGCCATGCCGTCCATCCTCCCGTGAGCCTCGGCCCGCACCGGTGGGAGATCTGCGCACCCGCCCCCATCGGGGGGATCGACGGGACGGGTGCGCAGACCGGTCCTACCGGCCGAGGACGCGCTCCTCGCCGCCGGCCCGCTTCGACTCGTCCACGAAGTCCGAGTACTGGTACGGGTTGTCCAGGATCGACGCCTCGGCCTCGGGCATCTGCGGGAACATGCCCGCCTCCCAGACGTCCTCGCCGCACGCGCCCTTGAGGTGGTCGATGGTGTTCTCGATCTCGGTGCGCACCGCGCCGAGGTCGATGCCCACCAGCCGGCCGTCGTGCTTCACCACGCGGCCGTCGACGATCACCGTGTGCACGTCGCCGCGCTGCGCCTGGAACGCCACGTGGCCCAGAGGGTTGAGCAGCGGGAAGGACACCGGCGAGTTCTCGTTCTTGATCAGGACGACGTCGGCTTTCTTGCCCACCTCGAGCGAGCCGAGGTCGTCGTCGCGGCCGATGGTGTGCGCGCCGCCCTTCGTGCACCACTCGACGACCTGCTGGGCGCGCAGCCGGAGGTGGGTGATCGTGTCGCCCTTCAGGTGCGCGGTCAGGTGCTCCGACATGCGGTCGGCGTTGAGGGTGGACCGCATCGCGGAGAACATGTCGCCGCTCCACCAGACGCTGGTGTCCATCGACAGCGACACCGGGATGCCGTACTGCAGCACCTGCTCGGTGGGAGCGTGACCCTGGCCGGCGGAGCACTCCGACTCCGTGGCCACCGAGATCGAGCCGCCGGTGGCGGCGATCCGCTGGTAGCTGTCCCGGGTCAGCGTGGAGGCGTGCACGTAGGTGGTCTCCGGGGTCATGAACCCGCCGTCGTACATCTGCTGGATGCCGGTGTCGCTGGTCGCACCCCAGACGCCGGCGTGGGTGGTGACCGGGAGACCGAGCTCCCGCGCGACCTCGAAGGCGGCCTTCTCGGGGAAGGCCGGGTCGCCGGTGACGTCGAAGGCGATCTGCACGCCCATCATGTCGTCGCGCTCGTCGCGCAGCCGCTCCAGGAACGAGCGGACGGCGGGGTCGGCGGTCCACTCCCACGGGCCCGCCTGGATGTTGCCGTAGGCCAGGACGAACCGGCCGGGCACCGAGCGCAGCGCCTCGAGGGCGGCCTCGCCGTGGCCGATGGTGTGCAGGTTGTGCGACCAGTCGACGGTGGTCGTGACCCCGGCGTCCAGGGACTCGATCGCGGCGAGCCGGTTGCCCGCGGCGATGTCCTGCGGGCGGAACTTCTTGCCGTGCTCCAGGTAGTACCAGACGAAGTACTGGGTGAGCGTCCAGTCCGCGCCGTAGCCGCGCATCGCCGTCTGCCACATGTGCCGGTGGGTGTCGATCATCCCGGGCATGACGATGCCGCCCGACGCGTCGATCTCCTGGGTGCCCTCGGGCACCTCCAGGCGGGGCCCCACGCCGGCGATGCGGTCGTCGACGACCAGCACGTCGGCGTCGTGCAGGACGGTGCACGCGCCGTCCATGGTCAGCACCGTGCCGCCGCGCAGGACCACCGGCCGGCCGGGCTCCGGAGCGGGCTGCGAGTGGGTCATCGTCTCCTCCCCGGACGTCGTCGTCTCGTATCGGACAGGTGTCCGCACAGCGGCCAACCGGTGCGATGCGCGTCACCTTCGCGGGCCGTGCAGGGGCTGTCAAGGGTCTGCCGCACGGCGACCGGAGCGCGTGGACGTGCTGGTTGACAGCGCCACCCGCGGCTGAACAGACTGCCGGGCGAGCGGACGGACATGCGTCCGCGAACGCCTCCGAGGAGCGGTGCCCAGGATGACCTCAGGACCGGTGCAGCCGGGGACGGGAGCGGGCGGGGGCCCGCTCGCCGGCCTCCTGGTCGCGGACTTCTCCCGGATCCTGGCCGGGCCGTACAGCACCATGCTGCTGGCCGACCTCGGGGCCGAGGTGGTCAAGGTCGAGGGGCCGGGCGGGGACGACACCCGCACCTGGCAGCCCCCGGTCCGTGACGGGGTGTCCACCTACTACCTGGGCGTCAACCGGAACAAGCGCTCGGTGGCCCTCGACCTCAAGGACCCCGCCGACCTCGAGCTCGCCCGGGAGCTGGCCCGCCGGGCCGACGTCCTGGTCGAGAACTTCAAGCCCGGCGGGCTGGCCCGGTTCGGCCTCGACTACGACACGGTGGCCGCGGTGAACCCCGGCGTGGTCTACGCCTCGATCAGCGGCTTCGGCAGCGGCGGCGGCGCATCGTTGCCCGGCTACGACCTCATCGTGCAGGCCATCTCGGGGTTCATGAGCCTGACCGGCGACACCGACGGCGAGCCCTACCGGGCCGGGGTGGCGCTGTTCGACGTGATGGCCGGCCTGCACGCCACCATCGGCGTGCTCTCCGCGCTCAACCACCGGCACGAGACGGGCGCCGGGCAGCACGTGGAGGTCAACCTGCTCAGCTCCGCGCTGTCCGGGCTGGTGAACCAGACCAGCGCCTTCGTCGCGGGCGGCGTCGTCCCGTTCCGGATGGGCAACAGCCACCCGAGCCTGTTCCCGTACGAGCCCCTGCCGTGCGCCGACGGCGAGCTGATCATCACCGCCGGGAACGACGGCCAGTTCCGCCGGCTGTGCGAGGTCCTCGGGATCCCCGAGCTGGTCGACGATCCTCGGTTCCGCCGCAACGAGGACCGCACCGCCAACCGCGACGAGCTCAGGCCGCTGCTCGTCGAGCGGCTGCGCACCCGCTCGAAGATGGACTGGTTCCGCGACATCATCGGGGCCGGGGTGCCCTGCGGGCCGATCAACACGATCGACCAGGGGGTGGCCTTCGCGCAGGACATCGGTCTGGACCCGGTCGTGACCGTGGGGAAGGGGGCGGCCGCGGTGCCCTCGGTGCGCAACCCGATCACCTTCTCGGCGACCGCGCCCGGCTACCGGCTGCCGCCGCCGGCGCTCGACGAGCACGGCGCCGAGATCAGGGCCTGGCTGGCGGAGGAGGCCTCGTGAGCTCTGCTGGTCAGTCCCGCCCCGCCGCCCCCGGCCATCTGTCCTTCCCGACGTCCCTGGGCACGTCGACCGCCGACGAGATCCGGCTGCTGGGGCAGGACCTCACCGCCGACCTCATGGGCAAGGTCGGGTTCGGTGAGCTCGCCTTCTGGCTGGTCGCCCTGCGCCGGCCCACGCCGTCGGAGACGCGCGTGTTCGAGGCGGTGCTCGTCGCGCTCGCCGACCACGGGTTCACGCCGACGGCGATCGCCGCCCGCCTCACCTACCTCTCGGCGCCCGACTCGCTGCAGGGTGCGCTCGCCGCGGGCCTGCTGGGCGGCGGGTCCCGGTTCCTCGGGGTCACCGAGGACTGCGGCACCTACCTGCACGAGGTGATCGCCGCGCAGGACGACCTCCCCACGGACGACGCCGGCTGGGACGCCCTGGCTCTGGAGGCGGTCACCGCGACCCGGGCGGCGAAGCGGTTCGTCCCCGGGCTCGGCCACCCGGTGCACAAGCAGGGCGACCCGCGGACGCCGGTGCTGATCGGGATCGCCGAGGAGGAAGGGCTGCGCGGGCCGCACCTGCGCCTGTTCGAGGCGATCGGCCGGGTGCACGAGCAGGTGCTCGGCCGGCGGCTGCCGCTCAACGGCGCCGGCGTCTGCGGCGCGGCGCTGGCCGACCTCGGGCTGCCCGTGGAGCTGCTCCGCGGGTTCGCGCTGCTGGCCCGTGCCGCAGGCCTGCTCGGGCAGATCGCCGAGGAGCGGCGCCGGCCGATCGGGATGGACGCCTACCTCGCCGTCGACCGCAACGCGGTCTACGTCGATCCGGCCGTCCACGTCGACCCCGCGGACGAGGAGGGCTGACCGTGCGCGCCGCCGTCGTCACCGAGCCCGGGCAGCCCCCTGCCTGCGCGACGCACCCGGATCCCGTGGCGTCGGAGGGCCGCGGCGTCGTCCGGGTGACCGCGGCGCCGATCGTGCCGCTGGACCTGCTCGCGGCGTCGGGCACCTCCTACTTCGGCCGCCCGGCGGTGCCCTACGTGCCCGGCGTCCAGGGCGTCGGCGTCGTGGAGGAGTCCGCGACGCTGCCCGCCGGCACCCGCGTCTGGTTCGCCACGAGCGCCGGGATGGCCCCGGGCGACGGCAGTCTGGCCGAGCGGTGCGCCGTCCCGGAGGCCGACCTCGTGCCGGTCGACCAGGACCTGCCCGACGAGCACCTCGCCGCGCTCGGGTTGTCGGCGGTCGCCGCGTGGATGGTGCTGACCGGACCCGGCCGGCTCCGCGCCGGCGAGACCGTGCTGGTGCTCGGCGCCGGCGGGGCCGTGGGGCAGTCGGCGATCGGTGCGGCGCGGGTGCTGGGCGCCGGCCGGGTGGTCGCCGTGTGCCGGTCTCCGGAGGCGCAGCGGCGGGCCCGCGAGCTCGGCGCCGACGTGGTCGTGCCGCTCGAGGGCGACACCGACGCCCTGACCGCGCGCTTCCAGGACGCCTGCAACGGCCGGGCGGACGTCGTCGTCGACCCGGTGTTCGGGTCGGCGGCCACCGCGGCGTCCCGCGTGCTGGGGGAGCGCGGCCGCCTGGTCAACCTGGGCGGCGCCTCGGGTGACGTCGCCGAGTTCTCCTCGGCCGTGCTGCGCAGCAAGTCGGCCGCGGTGCTCGGCTACACGAACAACGCGCTGACGCCGGCCGAGCGGGCGCAGGCGATCGCCGCGGTGGCCCGGCACGCCGCGGCCGGCCGCATCTCCGTCGCCCACGAGGTGCTCGACCTCGGGGCCGTGTCCGACGCCTGGCGCCGCCAGGCCGCAGGGGGGACCGGCGCTCGCCTGGTGCTGACACCCTGACCCGTTCCCCGCGGCCGGCGCCCGCCGGCCGCGTCCCGTCCCAGGAGGATCCCGTGCAGCTGGTCACCGAGGAGAACATCACCGACCTGGCGGTGGAGCGCTGGGCGACGGCGAAGGACCCCCGCCTCGCCGAGCTGATGACCGCGCTCGTGCGGCATCTGCACGACTTCGCCCGCGAGGTGCGGCTGACCGAGGCGGAGTGGATGGCCGCGATCCAGTGGCTGAACCGCACCGGGCAGATCAGCAACGAGAAGCGCGAGGAGTTCATCCTCACCTCCGACGTGCTGGGTCTGTCGATGCTCGTCGTCCAGATGAACCACGCGCTCGACCCGCGGGCGACGCCCGCGACCGTGCTGGGCCCGTTCCACATCGAGGGCTCGCCGCAGCTCGGCTACGGCGAGGACATGTCGCAGGGGCTGCCCGGCACGCCGCTGTACCTGCACGGCGTCGTCAAGGACCTCGAGGGGAACCCGGTGCCCGGTGCCGTCCTCGACATCTGGCAGGCCGACAACGAGGGGCTCTACGAGTCGCAGCACGCCGACGTCGATGAGGCGCGGCTGCGGGCGAAGTACACCAGCCGCGAGGACGGCACCTACTGCCTGCGCACGGTCGCCCCGCTCGGCTACACGATCCCGATGGACGGCCCCGTCGGCGAGCTGATCTCCCGGACCGAGATCAGCCACTTCCGCCCGGCGCACGTCCACTTCCTGCTCAACGTGCCCGGCTACGAGCCGCTGATCACCCACCTGTTCCAGGAGGGCGCCGACTACCTCGACAGCGACGTCGTCTTCGGCGTCAAGGCCGAGCTCGTCGTCCGCTACGAGGAGCGCGAGCCGGGCCCGACGCCGGACGGCGGGAGCAGCGACGTGCCGTGGGTCGAGGCGCGGTACGACTTCGTCCTGCAGCCGCAGGGCTGACGGCGGGTCACCCGGCGCTGCGGGCGGGGAGCAGTCCTTCCTCGTGGTCGAGCTCGCGCTCGAGCGTGCGCAGGCTCTCGTCGGGCAGCCGGCCGACGTCCCGCCAGCGCAGCAGCTCGTGGCGCTGGGTGTCGATGACCATGCGGCGCAGCCGGAGGGCCGCCTCGTACTGCGGTGACAGCGGGATCTCGCCGGCCTCGGCGGTGTCGAGCAGGTCGAGGCGTTTGCGGTACCGGGCGAGCCGCACGGCGAGCTGCGCGCGGATGGCGGCGATCGCCTTGTCGTCCACGTCGTCGTGCTCCTCGGCCGCCATCTCGTCCAGCCGCGCCATCGCCGCCTCCACCGACGCCATCCGGGCGAGGTTGCGCAGCCGCGCCTGGTCGGCCTCGTCGGCGCGCAGGCCCAGGGCGCGCACCAGCGGGGCGAACGTCAGCCCCTGACCGACGAGCGTGACCAGCACGGCGAGGAACGCGCAGAAGAGCAGCAGCTCCCGGTCGGGGAACGGCGACCCGTCGTCCGTGGTGAGCGGCAGCGCGAAGATCGCGGCCAGGCTGATGACGCCGCGGGTCCCCGCCCAGCTGAGGACGACGATCTCCCGTCCCGACAACCGGCCAGTGGCCTGCTGGCCGGCGTCCGGGTCGCCGTCGCCGTCGAGGTCCTGGTCGGTCAGCCGGGCGTGCATCGCCTGGGGCAGGTGCTCGGTGACCCAGAGCCACAGCGGCCGCAGCAGCAGGACGACGCCCACCGTGATGGACGCCGCGATGACGATGGTGGAGGTCTCGTACGCCCCTAGCCCGTCGATGACCGACGGCAGCTGCTGGCCGATGAGGAGGAAGACGAAGCCCTCCAGGAGGAAGTCGACGAGCCGCCACACGGCGTTGGTCTGCAGGCGGCTGGCGCCCGAGGCCCAGCTGGGGTTGTTGTGCCCGATGATCAGCCCGGCGACGACCACCGCCAGCACGCCGGAGACGTGCAGCGCCTCGCCCAGCAGGTAGGCGACGAAAGGGGTGGCCAGCGAGACCGCGTTCGACGACAGGGGGTCGCTGCGCAGCCGGCGAAGGGGGCGGACCGCGTAGGAGACCGCCACACCGGCAGCCACGCCGCCGACGGCCGCGAACAGGAACTGGCCGACGGCCCCGGGGGTGGAGAACCCCTCGCCCTGGGTGGCCGCGATGGCGACGCCCAGGATGGTGAGCGCGGTGGCGTCGTTGAGCAGGCCCTCGCCCTGGATCAGGGTGATCAGCCGCGGCGGCAACCCGGCCCGGCGCCCGACGGCCAGGGCCGCGACGGGGTCCGGCGGGGCGACGGCCGCGCCCAGGGCGATGCCGGCGGCCAGGGTGGCGCCGGCGACGAAGAGCTCGAAGCCGATGCCGATGACGAGCGCCGTGGCCAGCACCAGCAGCACCGACAGGCTGACGACGGTGCGCAGGTTGCGGCGGATGGCGGTCAGCGAGGAGTCCAGCGCCGCGCTGTAGAGCAGCGGCGGCAGGATGAGCGTGAGGACGAGTTCGGGGTCCAGGGTGACGTTCGGGCCGGGCAGGAACGCGTAGACGAGGCCGACGAGCGTGAGCAGGGCCGCCGCCGGCAGGCCCGTCCGCCCGGCCACCCACCGGACGGCGACGATGACGGCGACCGCGCCGAGGACCAGCAGCAACAGCGTCTCGGCGTGCATCACCGCATCCTCCCGGACGGCGCCTCGAGGTCCGGGAGGTCGGGGTCAGCCGCGCTGCTGCGCCGCGCGGTGCGTCGTCAGCGGTTCTGGCGCCGGGCGACCAGGACGAGGACGCCCATCACCAGCAGCAGCGGCGCCCAGGCCGGCACCCCGAACGGCCCGAGGATCAGCCCGGCGACGAACAGCAGGAGCTGGAAGGCGACGAAGATCCCGGCGAACAGCACGATGTAGAACAGGACGGGCCGTTCCATCTGCAGGCGGCGCAGGTAGTCCATGTCGCGTCTCCTCGGTCGTTCTCGGTGTCGTCGTGGCACCAGGAGCATCGGCAGCCCGGGGCCCGAGCTGAAGACGACCCGCCACCTCAACGCGCGACCGGCGCCGCGGCGTTCCCCGCGGTCAGGCGTCGATGACGATCGGGATGATCATCGGGCTGCGCCGGTAGGTGCGGTGCGCCCACTGGCCGACGGCCCGCGAGATCAGCTGCTCGAGCTGCACGGCGCCGCCCACGCCTTCCTCGGCGGCCTTGGCCAGCGCCTTCTCGACGAGGGGGACGACGGCGTCGAACGTCGTCTCGTCGTGGACGAAACCGCGGGCGAGGAAGTCCGGGGGCTCGGCCAGCATGCCGGTGTCGGCGTCGACGATGGCGACGACGGTGATGACGCCCTCCTCGGCGAGGTTGCGCCGGTCCTTGAGGTGGGCCTCGGTGGCCCCGCCCACCGTCTCGCCGTCCACGTACACGTTGCCGGCGGGCACCTTGCCGCTGATGCGCACCCGGCCGCCGACCAGGTCGACGGCGAAGCCGTCCTCGGCCAGGACGACGCCCTTGGGGTGCACGCCGGTGCGGACGGCCAGCTCGCCGTTGGCCTTGAGGTGGCGCCACTCGCCGTGCACCGGCATGACGTTGCGCGGCTTGACGATGTTGTAGCAGTAGACGAGCTCGCCGGCGCTGGCGTGGCCGGACACGTGCACCTTGGCGTTGCCCTTGTGCACCACGTTCGCGCCCCAGCGGGTCAGCTCGTTGATGACCCGGTAGATCGCGTTCTCGTTGCCCGGCACGAGAGAGCTGGCCAGCAGGACGGTGTCGCCCTCGCTGATGCGGATGACGTGGTCGCGGTTGGCCATGCGGGCCAGCGCCGCCATCGGCTCGCCCTGGGAGCCGGTGCAGATCAGGCAGACCTGGTCGGCCGGCAGCTTCTCCAGCACCTTCATGTCGACGACCAGGCCGTCGGGCACGTTCAGGTAGCCGAGCTCCCGCGCGATGCCCATGTTGCGGACCATCGACCGGCCCACGAAGGCGACCTTGCGGCCGTGCGCGTGCGCCTGGTCGAGCACCTGCTGGATGCGGTGCACGTGGCTGGCGAAGCTGGAGACGATCACCCGCTTGGGGGCGGTCCGGAAGACCTTCTCGATCGCCGGGACGAGCTCGCCCTCCGACGTGGTGAAGCCGGGGACCTCGGCGTTCGTGGAGTCGGTGAGGAACAGGTCCACGCCCTCCTCGCCGAGCCGGGCGAAGCCGCGCAGGTCGGTGATCCGCCGGTCGAGGGGGAACTGGTCCATCTTGAAGTCGCCCGTGTGCAGCACCAGGCCGGCGGCGGTGCGGATCGCGACGGCGAGCGCGTCGGGGATCGAGTGGTTGACGGCCAGGAACTCCAGGCCGAACGGGCCGAAGTCGACCAGGTCGCCCTCGGAGACCTGCACGGTCTCCGGGCGGATCTTGTGCTCCTTGAGCTTGGCCTCGATGAACGCCAGCGTCAGCTTCGAGCCGACGAGCGGGATGTCGGCGCGCTCGCGCAGCAGGTACGGGACGCCGCCGATGTGGTCCTCGTGGCCGTGGGTCAGCACGATCGCGACGACGTCGTCGAGCCGGTCCCGGATGGCGGTGAAGTCGGGGAGGATCACGTCGACGCCGGGCTGGTGCTCCTCGGGGAAGAGGACCCCGATGTCGACGACCAGCAGCTTGCCGGCGTGCTCGAACACCGTCATGTTCCGGCCGATCTCACCGAGACCGCCGAGCGCGATCACCCGCAGCCCGCCGTCGGGCAGCGGTGGGGGTGTGCGCAGTTCACGGTGCGTGCGACTCATGCCCCGAACGGTACGGCGGGGTGCCGACGTCGCAGCAGGGGCCCGGGAACGCGGAACGGGGGCCACGGCGCGTCGCGCCGTGACCCCCGTCCGGGGTGGTTCAGAGCGGGCGGACGTTCTCCGCCTGCGGGCCCTTCTGGCCCTGGGTGATGTCGAACTCGACCTGCTGACCCTCGTCCAGCGACTTGTAGCCGTTGGTCTGGATCGCCGAGTAGTGGCAGAAGACGTCGGCGCCGCCGCCGTCCTGGGCGATGAACCCGAAGCCCTTCTCCGCGTTGAACCACTTCACAGTGCCCTGAGCCATGCTGTTCTTCTCTTCCGTGCTGGGGGTGTCGCCGACCGGCTGACTGCCGGTCGCCGGGTCGCTGCACCACCGGCAGGACCGAGAGGAACGTCAGGCAGAAGACGACTGCGGACGTTCGAGAACGAAGCAGAGGCACGACAGCGACCGGGACCAACCGTACGCTGCCGCCGCTCGGGAGCGGTTGCGGACCCCTCGTCCGGGTGGCGCCGCCCGGGCTGCACCGGCGGACGGTCCGTGCCATCGTGCTGCGGAGAGCCGGGCGCCGGACCCGCTCCCCAGGTCCGGAAGGCACGCATGAACCAGCAACTGGCCGATCGGCTCCGCTTCCTCCGCGCGTTCGCCACCAATCCTCGCCAGGTCGGCGCCATCCTCCCGACGTCCCGGCTCGCGGTGCGCGACATGCTCGACATGGCCGACGTGCCCGCCGCCTCCCTCGTCGTCGAGCTGGGGGCCGGGACGGGGTCGCAGACGGGGGAGATCCTCGCCCGGATGGGCCCCGACGCCCGGCTGGTGGCGCTGGAGATCGACCCCCGGCTGGTGACGCTGCTGGAGGAGCGCTTCGACGACCCGCGCCTGCAGGTGGTGTGCGACTCCGCCGAGCACCTGCGCGACCACCTGGGGGAGGAGCGGGCCGACGTCCTCGTGTGCGCGCTGCCGTTCACCTCGCTGGAGCCGAAGCTCCGCCGCCGGATCCTCGAGTCGCTGCCGGGTGCCCTCGGTCCCGGCGGGGTCGCGCTCGTCATCCAGTACTCGCCGCTCATCCAGTCGGAGCTGCGCCGCCTGTTCGGCTCGGTCCGCCGGCGCATCTCGCCGCTGAACGTGCCGCCGGCCTTCCTCTTCGCCTGCCGGGTCGCGCCCGAGGCAGGCTGACGCTCAGGCCCGGACGGCCTGCCACACCCGCTCGGCCAGGCTGGTCCCCGCCGCGGCGAGATCGACCCCCGGCGCCCCGGCCAGCCAGCGCCGGGCCAGCTCGGCCGGCGGGCCGACGACGAGCACCTCCAGCACCTCCGCCGGGACGTCCACCACCCGGCCGGCGGCCACCTGGCGGGCGAACCAGCCGTGCAGCTCCCCGGTCCGCGGTCCGATCGAGGCCGCGATCCCCGGCGCGTGGGCGGGCAGGAACGACGCGTACGACGACGCGTGGACGTAGCGGGCCACGTCGGGGTGCTCGGCGGTGAAGCGCAGGTAGGAGGTCACCACGGCGCGGACGCCGGTGGCCGCGGTGCGGGTGCGCCGCAGGGCCTCGAGGACGGCGTCGAGCAGCTCGCCCAGGCACCGGGCGTACAGCGCCGCCGCCAGCCCGCCGGCGCTGCCGAAGTGGTGGTAGAGGCTGCCCAGGCTGACCCCGCTGCGGTCCAGGACCGCCTGCACCGTCATGCCGTCGTGGCCGGCCTCGGTGTGCACGGCCAGGGCCGCGTCGAGCAGCCGCGCGCTGGTCTCCCGCCCCCGCGTCGTCACAGGGCCGCCCCGGTGAGGCGCACGGCCTCGTCCCAGAGCGCCGGCGCCAGCGCGGAGTCGTCCGCGGGGGGCGCCAGGGGCACCTCCGACTCGCACTCGAAGTAGCGGCCGGTGCCCGCCGCGAGCTCGGGGACGGTCGCCAGCCGCGCCACCCGCGCGGCGCCGAGCTCCGGGGCCTCCCACGACCGCTTGGCCAGCCGGAGCAGCAGTCCCACCGGGCCGCCGCGGTCCCCGAGTGCCGTCCGCAGCACACCGGGGTGGACGGCGTCGATCGTCACGCCGCGAGGCTCCCACCGGCGGGCCCAGAGCGGGATCATGGCGAGGTTGCACAGCTTGGTGTCGGCGTAGGTGCGCAGGGAGGAGAACCGCTCGCCGATCGCGGTCACCCCGGGTTCGGCCCGCCCCTTGACGTAGATGCCGGCGCTGACCTGGACGACGCGGGCGCCGGACTCCGCGAGCCGGTCCTCCAGCAGGGCGTTCAGCAGGAACGGGGCGAGGTGGTTGACGGCGAACGCCTGCTCCACGCCGTCGGCGTTCAGACACCGGCGGCTGGGCCAGATGCCGGCGTTGTGCACGAGCACGTCCAGCCGCGGGCAGGCCGACAGGACGGCGGCGGATGCGCGCACGGACGCGGTGTCGGACAGGTCGCCGACGACGAGCTCGACCGGCACCTCGTGGGCCGTCCGCAGCCGGTCGCGAGCCGCCTCACCGCGCTCCGCATCGCGGGCGAGGAGCACCACGGAGAGGCCCTGTGCGGCAAGGGCGTCCGCCGTGGCCAGCCCGAGGCCGCCGGCGCCGCCGGTCACCAGCGCGGTGCGTCGACCGTCCGTCGTCATAGGCGGACTGTAGCGCTTGCTGCAGGATTGCTCTAGAACATTCCTCTAGTAGCGTGATGGCTCGCGGCGGCCCCTGACCCCGGCCACCGGCAGCCGACCGGGGCCCGGCGATGAGTTCGCCGGGCCCCGGTGGTCGACCCTCCCGTGGCGGACGAGGAGCTGATCCGGCAGCTGGTCGAGCGCTGGGTGCGCGCGGTGCACGGCGGCGACCTCGAGGGCGTCGTGGCCGACCACGCCGAGGACGTCGTCATGTTCGACGTGCCGCCGCCCGATGACGGTGTCCGGGGCATCGCCGCCTACCGCGAGGTCTGGCCCCCGTTCTTCGAGTGGCAGCGGCAGGGTGCCCTGTTCGACCTCGTCGAGCTCTCGGTCACCGCCGGTACCGACGTCGCGTTCGCGGTCGCCCTGCTGCGGTGCGGCACGCCCGAGGAGCTGGCCGCGGACCTCGCCCGCCGGCTGCGGCTCACCCTCGGGCTGCGCCGCCAGGACGGGCGGTGGGTGGTCGCGCACGAGCACCACTCGTTCCCGCTCGGCTGAGCGGCCGGGGTGTCAGGGGGTCGTGCCGCGCACGGCCCACGCGCGCGCGGTCAGCCGGATCTCCCCGGCGGGCAGCCGCTCGCGGACGGCGTCCCGCAGCCTCGCCCGGTCGCCCTCGGGGAGCGAGACCAGGTGGGCCGGCGCGGGGCCGGTCCCCCCGAGGAAGGGCGACCAGAAGTCGTCGAAGTCGCGGAAGACGGTGGGGACGACGATCTCCGTGGTGCCGACGTCGCCCAGTCCGGCGGCGGTGGCCATGGCCCGCAGCGGCTGCGGCCGGCAGAACCCGAAGCGCACCGCCTCGGTGGCCGTCGGGTCGCCGAGCCCGAGGTCGAGGACGGCGTCCCAGTAGGCGCTCATCAGCTGCATCCCGTCCGGGTAGTCCCAGACGTAGGCCGCCACGGTGCCGCCGGGGACCACGGCGCGCCGCATCTCCGCGAGGACGGCGGTCCGCTCGGCGACGAAGTTGAGCATCAGGCCGGAGGCGGCCACGTCGAACGCGCCGTCCGCGACGGGGAGCGCCCGCGCGTCGCCGACCTCGAAGCTCGCACGGGCGTCCGTGACGGTGGCCGTGGCGTGCTGCACGAAGCCGGGGGAGGGGTCGATGCCGACGACCGCGGCCGGCGCGGCCGCGGTGAGGACCGCTCCGGCGAGGGCGCCGGTGCCGCAGCCGACGTCCAGCCACCGCTGCCCGGCGGGCCGCTCCAGCCAGGGGACGAAGCGGGCCGCGACGAGCCGGCTCCACCGGCCGACGTAGGCGTCGTAGCTCTCGCCGCTGGACCAGGCGTCCACGCCGCCCGACCGTAGCGGCCGGGCGGCCCGGTGGCGCGTGTTCCGCGCGCGGTCAGCGACGGGCGGAGGCGGCGGCGATCTCGTGGGCGGACTCGACCGTGGGGGCCGAGGCCAGGGCGCGAGCCAGGGCGCGCTCCTCGCGGAGGTGGCGACGGGCGGCGCGACGGCTGGCGAAGGTGGTGTGCAGGCGGGACATGGGAGGACTCCGTTTCAGATCGTTGCTGTCGCGAGGAGGGAGTCGGCCCGCGGGGATGCGGATACCGGCTCCGGGAGGGGGCTCGTCACGGTCAGGACGTCGGCGTCCGGCGTGACGGTGGAACCCGGGAGGAGCCGCCGGACCAGGCCGAGGACCGGCCGGTTGTCCGGCTGGACGGTCGCGGTGACGGTGCGGACGCCGCGCCGCGCGGCGAGGTCGGTGAGCGCGGCCAGCAGCTGCCGACCCACCCCCGCGCCCTGCCACGCGTCCTCGACCAGGACGGCGATCTCGGCCGTGGACGGGTCGCCGAGCGGACGGTCGTAGCGGGCGACGCCGACCACCTCGCCGCCGACGACCGCGACGACGGCCTCGCGCAGGTCGTGGTCGACGGTCACCAGCCGGCGGACCGTCTCGTCGGGGAGCCGGTGCACCGGCGCGTGGAACCGCCGGTAGATCGTCTCGGGCGACAGGCGCGGCCAGAGCCGGTAGAAGAGCGCCTGATCGGCGGGCCGCACCGGCCTCGTCTCCACCGCGATGTCCATCCCGGCCTCCTGGGTTCGTAAAACGAACTCTCCTCCTCCGATCGAGGTTCGTCAAGTGAACTCAGCCGGTCTAGACTGCCGGTGTGACTGACGCCTCGTGGGACCGGTCCCGCTGCTCCGTGGCGGGCACCCTGGCCGTTGTCGGGGAGAAGTGGAGCCTGCTCGTGCTGCGGGAGGCCTTCCTCGGCGTGCGGCGGTTCGCCGACCTCCAGCGCAACCTCGGCGCCCCGAAGGCGGTGCTCACCGACCGCCTGGCCACGCTGGTCGAGCAGGGCATCCTGCAGCGGGTGCCGTACCAGGCCGAGGGCGAGCGGCAGCGGCACGAGTACCGGCTGACCACCAAGGGGATCGACCTCTATCCGACGCTGGTGGCACTCATGCAGTGGGGCGACAAGTACCTGGCCGACGACGTCGCACCGCTCGCGCTCGAGCACCGCGACTGCGGCTCGCCGGTGCACCTCGGCCTGGTCTGCGACGACGGCCACGAGCTCTCCGGCGCGCGCGAGGTCCGCGCGGTCCCACGCCGGAGCGCCGTCCGCGCCGGCTGACCCGCCGCACCTACGCTGCGCGGGTGCCCTGGCGGACGGTCCTGAGGTCGTGCGCCTGGCTGGTCGTGGGCCTCGGACTGGTCCTGGTCGCCCCGGTGCTCTGGCTGCACGCCGTCGACGAGGGCGGCGTCCCGTCGGCCTCGGACGCGCCGGCGCTGCCGGCCGGGGTGCGGGTCGCGACCGACGACCTGTCGTGCGGGTCGGGCGGCTGCTGGCTCCGGCTCGGGCTGGCCGCGACGGACGGCGGGTCGCCCGCGGACCTCCTGGCCCGCGCCGGGTACCCGGACCGGACGTGCGGGCCGGACAGCCTGCTGGACCGGCGGCGGGTGTGCACCGAGGTCGTCGTCGACGGCTCCCGGGCCTGGCTGGTCGTCCAGTACGACAGGTCGCGCTGGTTCTGAGCGCTCAGCGGCCGCCGAGCGACTCCACGGTGCGCACGAAGTCGGCGGCGCGCTCCTCGTAGTTGCGGTACCGGCCGAAGCTGGGCGCGGCGGGGGAGAGCAGCACGACGCCGTCCGGCCGGGCCCACTCGAAGCCGGCGCGCACGCCCTCGGGCAGGTCGGCCACCTCGCGGACGTCGACGTCCGGGGCGCCGGACCGCAGCGCCTCGGCGATCCGGGGTCCGCTGTCGGGCAGGCAGATCGCGAGCAGGTCCGCGCGGCCGGTGAGCCCCTCGGCGAGCGGGGCGTAGTCGATGCCGCGGTCGTGGCCGCCGACGAGCAGGGCGACGCGGCGTCCGCGGAAGGCATCCACGGCCGCCAGCGTCGGCAGCACGTTCGTCGACAGGCTGTCGTCGACGAAGTCCACGCCGTCGACCCGGCCGACCGGGCGCAGCCGGCTGCCCAGGCCGGCGAAGTCGTGCGCCGCGGCCGCGATGCGGTCGTCGTCGTCGGCGCCGGGCACGCCGAGCGCCACCAGGGCGGCCCGGGCGACCAGCGCGTTGCGCGCGTTGTGCTCACCCAGCAGCCCGAGCCCGGCCGTCCAGCCCGGGTCGTCCGTGGCGGAGATCCAGCGCACCGAGGGGCCGAGCAGGTCGGCGTGCTCGCGCAGGAGGGAGCTGTCGCCGTCCGCGACCACGGTCCGCACGCCCGGGCGGCGGCAGAGCGAGAGTTTGTCGCGGTAGTAGTTCTCGGGCCCGCCGTGCCAGTCGAGGTGGTCCTGGCTCAGCGAGGTGACGGCGACGACGGCCGGGCCGAGCGTCACGTCGGTGGCCTGGTAGCTGGAGGTCTCCACCACCCACCAGTCGACGTCCTGGGGTGCCGCGGGGTCCCACGGGGCCGTGCCGAAGTTGCCGCCCAGCAGCACCCGCTGGCCCAGGCCCGTCGCCAGGTGACCGGCGATCGCGGTGGTCGTGCTCTTGCCCTTGGTCCCGGTGATGCACACGACGCGGTCGCGGTCGGCCTCGGCGAGCCACAGCCCGAGCCCGCCGGCGACCGGGACGCCGCCGGCCTCCAGGGCGCGGAGGTCCTCCCGCGTGCGGGAGATCCCCGGCGACTTGACGACGACGTCGCACCCGGCCAGCGCCTCGAGCCCGCCCTCGCCCGTGGCGAGGACGCCGTCGCCGGCCGGCCGGTCGTCGACGAGGACCTGCGGCGTCACGCCGAGGGCCGCGAGCTTGCGCAGGTTGGCCCGGCCCTCGACGCCGAGCCCCCAGACGCCGACCTTCCGGTCGCGCAGGTCAGACCAGGAGATCGTCGGCGGCATACGGCGCTTCGATGAAGTGCTCGCCCATGGGGGCGAAATAGCGGTCGGCCGGTGCGGGGGCGGGCGGCTGCTCGGCGCGCAGCTGCGCGAGGACGGGGTTGCCGGCCCGGTCGGGGCGGGCGGCGGCCAGCTCCAGGGCGACCCGGCACTCGCCGACGTCGCCGACGCACTCGAACGGCTTGGTGGCAGCCGTGTCGCCGAGCAGACCGCGGAACCTCGGCAGCATCTCGGTCCGGTCCAGCGGCTCGCGGCCGCCGAAGACCGCGCGCAGCTGCTCGGCGGACATGAACGGCGCGAGGATCAGGTCGATGAAGGCGCACTTGTCGCACTCGCCGCACCAGGCAGAGGCGCGCAGGGCCGGGTCGACGTGGAAGGCCCGGTTGCAGCTGCGGAAGACCGGGTGGTACTCGGTCAGCTGCGCGAACCGCTCGGCCACCCACAGCTCCGAGTAGGGCCGCAGCGCCGAGAAGTAGCGGAAGCCGGGCAGGACGGCGTCCAGCAGGCCGCGGAACCCGGCCTCGAAGTCCAGCGACTTCGAGTACTGGTGGTTGATGCCGCGGCCGTCGACCTCGACGGTGGGCGAGGACGCCGACCACTCGTTGCTCATGATCACCGCGGTGCGGTGGTCGAGGACGGCGGCCAGCACGGCGATCGCCGAGAGCACCCCCGTCACCGGCACGTGGCCGTTGAGGAAGCCCAGCTCCTTGCTGCGCAGCACCTGCGGGTCCAGCCGCCGGGTGGCACGCACGATCGGCAGCTTCGTCACCGCGGCGGCGTCCTCGATCGGGTCGAACCGCCCGACGATGAACAGGCTGCTGTCGGGGTGCTCCTTCTTCGTCTCCTCGACGACGACCACCGAGTCGATGCCGCCACCGAAGGGGATCAGCGGCCGCTCGGCGGGCAGCTGCCACGGGACGGGCGCGGCGAGGTCGGGACGGCCGCCGACGATCTGCAGGTCGTCGATCGGCAGGTCGTTGACGTAGCTGAACTCGCCGAGGCCCTGGACGTAGAACTCGCGGAGGAAGTCGATCTCGTCCTCGGTGACCGGGGTGTCGCCGAGATCGATCACCGGCGGCGCGCCGGTCTTGTAGTACGAGATGCCGCTGAGCAGGAAGAGGATCCGGGCCGCGGCGGCCACCCCGGGCTGGTCCCAGTCCAGGTCGCCGGGCAGGTGCACGACCTCCTGGAACTGCCGGCCGTCGAGCGAGTACCGCGAGGTGACCTCGCCGGTGGCGGGGGAGACGTCCACGCCCTCGTAGGTGAACCGCTCGCCCCGGCGACTGTCGTTGGTCATCGCCCCCGAGACTACCCGCCGGCCGCCACCGGGCCGGCCGCCTCGCAGGTCAGCGCCCGGCCCGGAGCGCCCCGGCGAGGACGGCGAGGCCGGCGAGGGCGACGGCGGGGCGCACGGCCCACGCCCCCCTGCCCTGCGATGCGAGCACGCCCAGCAGCGAGCGGTCGGAGAGGACCGACCCCACGGACAGCCAGGACAGGGCGGAAGCGGCGGAGAGCGCGGAGCCGGCGGAGCCGATGGAGGCGAACGAGCCCACGCTGCCGATCGACAGGAACGACCCGACGCTGCCGATGGACAGCGCCGAGCCGCTGGAGCCGATGCACAGGAACGAGTCGGTCGACCAGAGGGACCACAGTGACCGGGTCGGCGTCTCCATGCGGGCAGTGTGGCCCGGTCAGGCGGCCAGGTGGGCCCTCAGCGCCGCGACGACCATGCGGTGGTCCTCCACCTGGGGCAGGCCGGACACCACGACCGCGCCGATCGGCCCGACGTCCCGGACCAGCACGGGGAAGGCGCCGCCGTGGGCCGCGTACTCCGCCGGGT
Organism: Blastococcus sp. SYSU D00922; assembly: GCF_054050495.1. Lineage (NCBI taxonomy): Bacteria > Bacillati > Actinomycetota > Actinomycetes > Geodermatophilales > Geodermatophilaceae > Blastococcus > Blastococcus sp. SYSU D00922. Next base: position 375,485 of record NZ_JBJGZL010000002.1, on the reverse strand, counting down.
CGAGGCCGAACTCCGCCTCGAACGTCGTCCCGCGCTCGATGCTGGCCTGCCGGACGTAGAGGCTGCTGTGGCCGAACCGGTCGACCACCGCGGTCTTGCGCCGGATCCAGGAGTCGTTGTCCGGCGTCGCCCCGGTGAGCGCGGCGTGGAAGAGCTGGTGCCGGTTGCGGGTGATGTCGACGGCGATCGGCAGCCCCTGCTCGCGGCCGGCGGCCACCAGCCGGGACCCGATCGCCCAAGCGTCGTCCGCGGTGAACCGGGTGAACTGGAGTTCCTGCTCCTCGGCCGCGAGCTGGGCCAGGAGCGGTGCGGCGTCGGTCATGCCGTCTTCCTACCGCGACCGGCGTATCCCCGTGCGCTCCGGGCCCTCTTCCCTGCGACGGCCGCGCAACCGGTGCCGGCCTCGGGAGCGAGAGGAGATGACCATGGTCGGGACGACGCAGTCGACGGCCCTGATGGAGCGGACGGCGGAGGTGTCGCCGACCGAGGACGTCGCCGCGCCGACGTCACGCATGCCGGGTGCCGCACTGGTGGACCGCGCGGTGGAGGTGAACCAGCGCATCGCCCCGACGCTCCTGCGCATGGCGCTGGCCGTCGTGTTCGTGTGGTTCGGCGCCCTCAAGGTGGTCGGCTCCAGCCCCGTGCACGACCTGATCGCGCAGACCCTGCCCTTCGTCGACGCCGACCTCGCCGTGCCGGTGCTCGGCGCCGTCGAGATCGTCATCGGCCTGGCCCTGGCCGCCGGGGTGCTGCCGCGGATCACCCTGCTGGTCCTGTGCGGCCACCTGGCCGGCACCTTCCTCACCTTCGTGACGGCGTCCGAGCTCATGTGGACGTCGAACCCGCTGGAGCTCACCGCGGACGGCGAGTTCGTCGTCAAGAACCTGGTGCTCATCACCGCGGCGCTGGTCCTCATCGGCATCTACAGCCGGCGGGACGGGGAGCGCGCGGCGGGCTGACGCCCCCTCGGACGGCGCCGGCACCCGGACGGGTGCCGGCGCCGCCGCGCGTGCCCGCGGAAAAGTCGCTGGCGACCGATCACTTCGGGGCGGACCCTGCGTCTCAACAACCGAGACGCATGCAGGGCACGTATCCGCGGGACGAGTGAGGAGTCCGATGACGACGCACGCACCGCTGGCCATCGAGGCCACGGGACTGGAGAAGTCGTTCGGGGACACCCGCGCCGTCCAGGGGGTCGACCTGGCCGTCCCGGAGGGCTCGATCTACGGGGTGCTCGGCCCGAACGGCGCGGGCAAGACCACGACCATCCGCATGCTGGCCACGCTGATCCCGCCCGACGCCGGCACCGCCCGCGTCCTGGGCCACGACATCCGGACCGAGGGCGACGCCGTCCGCAGCGAGGTCAGCCTGACCGGGCAGCTGGCGTCGGTCGACGAGGAGCTGACCGGGCGCGAGAACCTGATCCTGCTCGGCCGGCTGCTCGGGCTCTCCCGCGCCGCCGCCCGGCGCCGCGCCGACGAGCTGCTCGAGGCCTTCGGGATCGCGGAGGCGTCGGGCCGGCTGGTCAAGCACTTCTCCGGCGGCATGCGGCGCCGGCTGGACATCGCCGCGAGCATCGTCGTCACGCCGCGGCTGATGTTCCTCGACGAGCCGACCACCGGCCTGGACCCCCGCTCGCGCGGGCAGGTCTGGGAGATCGCGCGGGCGCTGCAGGCGGGCGGGACGACGATCCTGCTCTGCACGCAGTACCTGGAGGAGGCCGACCAGCTCGCCGACGGGATCGCCGTCATCGACCGCGGCCGCGTGATCGCCGAGGGCACCCCGGGCCAGCTCAAGGCCTCGGTCGGGACGGGCGGGCTGCACGTGCGCCTGCTCGAGGCGGACCGCCGCGGCGAGGCCGCGGAAATCCTCGAGCGCGCGGTCGGCACCGTCGCCCTGGAGCCGGACCCGGCCGCGCTGTCGGTGTCCTGCGCCGACGCGGGCCGCGCCGCGGACGGCGTCTCGGCGCTGGCCCGCGCCGGCATCGGGATCGCCGAGTTCTCCCTCGGCCAGCCCAGCCTCGACGAGGTCTTCCTGGCCCTGACCGGCCATGCCGCCGAAGAGCACGAGCCGACCCTCGAGGAGCAGGCGTCATGACCTCCACCACCGCCGTCACCGGTGGCGCGGACACCGCCGCCGTCCGCCAGGCCATCGCCACCACGTCCCGGCCGCCGCGGCCGGGGCCGCTGTCGCAGGCGCTGACCTTCGGCTGGCGCGGCATGCTCAAGGTCAAGCACGTGCCGGAGCAGCTGCTCGACGTCACCGTCACGCCGGTGATGTTCCTGCTGATGTTCACGTACCTGTTCGGCGGCGCGATCGCCGGCTCGACCAGCGCGTACCTCGACTACACGCTGCCCGGGATCCTGGTCATGTCGGTGCTGTTCACGACCGTGTACTCCGGGGTCGCGCTGAACACCGACCTCACCAAGGGCGTGGTGGACCGCTTCCGGTCGCTGCCGATCTGGCGGCCGGCCCCGCTGCTGGGCTCGCTGCTGGGGGACAGCGTCCGCTACGTCGTCGCCGGCACCGTGATCCTCGTCGTGGGCGTGCTGCTCGGCTACCGCCCCGACGCCGGGGTCGCCGGGGCGCTGGGTGCGCTGGCGCTCGTCGTCGTCTTCTCGTTCGGCCTGTCGTGGGTGTTCTGCGTGCTCGGCCTGCTGCTGCGCTCCCCGAACGCGGTCATGAACGCCGGCTTCATGGGCATCTTCCCGCTGACGTTCCTGTCGAACGTCTTCGTCGACCCGACGACGCTGCCCGGGCCGCTCGAGGCGTTCGTGGACGTCAACCCGATCTCGATCCTCGCGACGGCGTGCCGGTCCCTGATGGAGGGCGAGCCGGACGGCGAGGCGATCGTGATCTCGCTGCTCGTGGCCGCCGCGCTCGCCGCGATCTTCCTGCCGATCACCACCCGGCTCTACCGGAGCCGGTGACCGGTCAGCTCCGGGGTACCGGGGTCGACGCGTAGGCGACGAGCTGCCACGGGCCGTCGGCGCGGGTCCACATGGCGAGGGCGAGGACGTCGAGGCTCTTCGGTGTCCCGTCCACGGTGAGGTCGGCGGTCATCCGGCCGACGACGACGGCGCTGTCGCCGAGGAGCTCCACCCGCTCGACGGGGTGGTCGATGCGCGCGTAGTCGTAGTACCCGCGCTCGATCTTCGCGAGGTACTCGGCCTTGGTGTCGCGGACACCGCTGGAGTGGGCGTAGCTCAGCCGCTCGGAGAAGAGCTCGTCCAGGGTGGCCAGGTCGGGGCCCAGCAGCGCCTCGTAGCGCCGGTCCTCCGCGGCCAGCACCGCGGCGACGTCGTCGTCCTCGCTCATGGGCGCACCGTAGCCGGGCGGCCGCCGTCACGTCCGCGTCACCGGGATCCGCCGCTGCGCAGCGGGCCGGACCCGGTGGGTCACGGAACGCCGTGCGCCGTCGTGCGCAGCGTGACCTGCACGCGACCCTCTGGCACCGGCGGGGGCCGACGAGAACCCTTTCCCGTTGCCGAGCAGAACCGCCGGCGGGGACTGAGGGGGAACAGTGATCGATCCGCGCTTCTCGTCAGAGTCTGGATTCCTCGGGGACGGCCGAGTAGGTGCCGTGACACCGCCGGCGACCACCGGGAGGCAGATCGTCGTCCTGGCCGACACCGGCGACGACGCCGGGGTGGACTGGGGCCGCGCCGGCATCAGCGAGGTCGCGGACTCCCGCGACTTCAGCTCGGGCGTCACGCCCGACGCGCTCCAGGACTCGCAGGCCACCGTCTTCTCGCAGCTGGGCATCGCCGTGGTCTCCGCCGACCCGTCGCAGATGGCCCTCCTCCAGGCGGCGGACGCGCCCGGCCGGCGGGTGCTCTCGGTCTCGCCGGAGCTGGTGCACCACGTGCTGCAGGACGTCCTCGAGTACACGCGCGCCTACCGCGACGGGGTCGACGACCTCGCCGAGCGGGTGATGCACGCGGCCGAGGGCAACGGGCACACCGCCGCGGGCGTGATGGCCGCACCGCTGTTCGAGGACAACGCGCAGGCGACGTGGGGCATCCAGGCGGTCCAGGCCGACTCCTCGCCGCACTCGGGCCGGGGCGTCGGCGTCGCCGTCCTCGACACCGGCTTCGACCTCGAGCACCCGGACTTCGCCGGCCGAACCGTGACCGCGCAGTCCTTCGTCCCGGGTGAACAGGCGCAGGACGGGCACGGGCACGGCACGCACTGCATCGGCACCTCGTGCGGGCCGCGTACCCCGTCGACCGGCCCGCGCTACGGCGTCGCGTACGAGGCGGACATCTTCGTGGGGAAGGTGCTGAGCAACTCGGGGAGCGGCACCGACGGCGGCATCCTGGCCGGCATCGACTGGGCCGTGTCCAACGGCTGCCCGGTCATCTCGATGTCGCTGGGCGCCGACGTCATGCAGGCGCACCCGCCGTACTCGGCCGCCGGGGCCCGGGCGCTGGAGAAGGGGTCGCTGATCATCGCGGCCGCGGGCAACAACGCCGACCGCCGGGCGGGCCGGATGGGCTTCGTCGGCGCGCCGGCCAACAGCCCGGAGATCATGGCCGTCGGGGCCCTGGACCAGCAGCTGGAGATGGCGTTCTTCTCCGCCCGCAGCCTGCCGGCCCGCGGCGGGCAGGTCGACATCGCGGGCCCCGGGTTCCAGGTGCTGTCGTCCTGGCCGATGCCGACGCGCTACCGCAGCATCAGCGGCACGAGCATGGCGACGCCGCACGTCGCCGGCGTGGCCGCGCTGTGGTGCCAGGCGACCGGGCGCCGGGGGCTGGAGCTGTGGGCGACCCTCTGCCAGGAGAGCGACCGGCTGATGCAGCCCTCGGTCGACGTCGGCAGCGGTCTCTGCCTGGCGCCGCAGTGATCCCGGCGTACGTTCTGCGGCCATGACGCAGGTGAGCGTGACCGTCGGGGACGACCACCGCGACAGCCTGGACGGCGTCGTGGAGAACCTGCGCGCCTCGGGGCTGCAGGTCGACCAGGTCCTCGGGACGCTCGGGATCGTGACCGGGTCCGCGCCCGACGACGCCCTCGACACCCTGCGGGGTGTCGAGGGCGTCGCCTCGGTCGACGCGCAGCTCACCCACCAGCTGCCCCCGCCGGACAGCCCGGTGCAGTAGGGGTCGGTCCAGGCTCCTGCGGCGCGTCACACCGGCGGCGCGCAGCCGTTCACGACGCGGACGGCGGAGGTGTCGTCGCAGGTCCGACGGTCTCGGCCAGGGTCATCCCGTGAGCCGCGGCGATCAGCTCGGCCGCCTTCTCGCCGATCATGATCGTGGGTGCGTTGGTGTTCCCCGAGATCACGTTCGGCATCACGCTCGCGTCGGCGACCCGCAGCCGGTCGACACCCATGACCCGCAGGTCGGTGTCGACGACGTCCCCGATCCGGCACGTGGACGTCGCGTGGTAGACGGTCAGCGCGTAGTGCCGCGCCAGGTCCTCCAGCAGCTCGTCGCTCGGCACGTCCCCCGGTGCGTGAGCGTGGGACTCGGCCAGCTTCGGCGGCACCAGGAGCGGCCCCATCCCCGGGACCGGCCAGTTCGCCACCATCTCCAGCGCCCGGCGCATCACGGCCACGATGACCTTCGCGTCGTGCGGGTCGTCGAGGTAGTTGAGCGAGATGACCGGCGGCTCGTCCGGGTCGGAGGAGGCCAGCCGGACCTCGCCCTCGGAGTGCGGCTGCACCGGGTTGGGCAGCATCACGACGACCTCCGCGTCGGGGGCGAGCCGCTTCGACGCGTCGTCGAAGTACTCGTCGGGGTCGACTCGGAACAGACCGCGCCACAGGTCGGCGGTGTAGCCGCAGACGAGGAACCCGATCTGCGCGTCGTGGGTGTGCTCGTCGCCCAGGCCGGTGGAGTACCAGAGCCCGGCGTCGTAGAGCGAGGACGACGCCAGGGACCGGCCGGTCGTGACCCACTCCGTCAGGCGCCGCTCGGCCTCGGCCTTGAGGCCGGCCAGCTCGGGCGGGAGGTCGGCGTCGTCCGCCGGGTCGGCCGGCAACGGGCCTGCGGGGGCGCGCAGGGCGTCCGGGCCCAGGGAGATCGCCACCTCGGTCATGTTCAACCCGATGCCGGGGGCGTCGAAGACCATCGGCGCGTGCAGGTGGTCCTTGAGGTGCTTGCCGACGCCGGGCAGGTCGAGCCGGCAGGTGATCCCCGCCTGGGCGAGCTCGCCCTCCGGCCCGATCCCGGACAGCAGGAGGAGCTGCGGCGAGCCGATGGCGCCGGCCGAGACGACCACCTCCTTGGTGGCGGTCACCGACCTCAGCTCCCCGTCCGCCGTGCGGTACTCGACACCCCGTGCCACGACTCCCTCGGAGGAGTCCTCCAGGACGAGGCGCTGGACGCGCGCGTGGGGGATGACGACCAGGTTCGCCCGGGTGTTCATCACCGGCTCGAGGAAGGCGTGGAAGGTCGACGAGCGCTTGCCGTGCCTGGTCGTCGTCTGGAAGAGGGACGCCACCCCCTCGGGACGCAGCCGGTCCCGGCCGTTGTAGTCGCCGGTCGGGATGCCCGTGGCCCTCGCGGCCTCGACGAACTGCTGGGCGGCGGGGACCACCGGCGCGCGCACCGACACACCCAGCGGCCCGTCGAACCCGTGGGCGTCGGGGTCGACGACGATGTCGTCGCTGGGCTGGAACCCCTCGGACTTCGTGAAGTAGGGCAGGACGTCGTCGTAGGCCCAGCCCTTGGCGCCACCTGCTGCCCACGCGTCGAAGTCACCCGGGTGGCCGCGGACGTAGGCCATGTAGTTGATCCCTGACGAGCCGCCGAGCATCCGGCCCCGCGGCACCATCATCCGGCCCTCGGCGAGACCGCGACCGCAACCGCCGGCGTCGCCGGTGTACGCCCAGTCGGTCTCCGGGTTCAGCTGCAGGGCCGCCACCGCCGCCGGCATCAGTTCCTCGGGCGGTGGTGGGCCACCTGCCTCGATCAGCGCCACCCGCACGGAGGGGTCCTCGGAGAGCCGCGCGGCGATCACCGCCCCGGCGGATCCGGCTCCGACGATGACGACGTCGAACTCCTCGGCCATCTGTTCCCGCCCTCCGTCCGGCGACCCCCGGCGGTCGCTCTCGGCGCTGCGGGCGCAGTGTGGCACGCATCACACACGCGGAGGAGCGTTCGGTCGGCTCCGGTCGCATCCCTGGTTCGACGCGGCCGCACTGCGGGGTAGCAACGGGTCGCCGTGCCCGGCGTCCCGGTCGCGGGAGAACGCCACCCGAGAGGAACCGCACCGTGCGCGGAGCTGTCCTGCACGCCCCTGGCGACGTCCGCATCGAGCAGCTGCCCGATCCGGTCATCACCGAGCCCACCGACGCGATCATCCGGCTGTCGGCCACCTGCGTCTGCGGGTCAGACCTGTGGCCGTACCGCGGCGTCAACGAGGTGTCCGAGCCGACGCCCATCGGCCACGAGTACTGCGGCGTCGTCGAGGAGATCGGCGCCGACGTCACCTCGGTCCGGCCCGGCCAGTTCGTCATCGGTTCGTTCATCGCGTCGGACGGCACCTGCGCGCACTGCCGGGCCGGCTACCAGAGCGCGTGCGCCGACCGGGTCGGCATGACCGGTGCCCAGGCCGAGCTGCTGCGTGTCCCGCACGCCGACGGCACGCTGGTGGGCACGCCCGACCACCCCGACCCCGAGCTGCTGCCGAGCCTGCTCACGCTCTCCGACGTCATGGGCACCGGCTGGTTCGCCGCCGTCGCCGCCGGGGTCCGGCCCGGCATGACGGTCGCCGTCGTCGGGGACGGCGCCGTCGGCCTCCTCGGCGTGCTGTCGGCCCGGCAGATGGGCGCCGAGCGGATCATCGCGATGAGCCGGCACGAGCCGCGGCAGAAGCTGGCCACCGAGTTCGGTGCGACCGACGTCGTGGCCGAGCGCGGGGACGACGCCGTCGCGCGCGTCCACGACCTGACCGACGGAGTGGGCGCGGACGCCGTCCTCGAGTGCGTCGGCACGGGGGAGGCGATGGTCCAGGCGATCAGGTCCACCCGGGCCGGCGGCGGAGTGGGCGTCGTCGGCGTCCCGCACGGGGTCGAGATCGGCGGCCGGACGCTGTTCTCGACGATGGTGCGGCTGCACGGCGGGCCCGCGCCGGTGCGCCGGTTCCTGCCCGACCTGATCGACTCGACCCTGCGCGGCGAGATCGACCCGGGGCGGGTGTTCGACCTCGACCTGCCGCTCGACGAGGTGGCCGAGGGCTACCGCGCGATGGACGAGCGGCGCGCGATCAAGACCTTCCTCCGGACCTGAGCCACCGGACGGCGATCCGGACGACGACGGCCAGGAGCAGCAGGCCGGTGATCCAGCCGGCCGGCTCGGCCCCGGCCTCACCGGCGACCGCGCTCCACAGGCCGTGGCCCACGACGTAGCCCAGCACCACCACCAGGAGCGCGGGGACGACCACGACGAGGACGGACACGTCGGACTTCGGCGCCGGAGCGCTGCCCGGATGCACCGGCCCCGGATGCACCGGCCCCGGATGCGACGGAGGCCCCGTCCCGGGATCGGGACGGGGCCTCGGCAGCGGCCGTCAGACGGGGGCGGGCGCCTCGCGCGGGTCGTCGTCCCTGTCGTCCTCGAGGACCACGACCTCCTCGACGGCGGCCGGGGCGGACAGCGCGGCCAGCTCCTCCTCGGAGTTCACCGCCTCGCCGCGGGCGACCATGCCCGCGTGCTCCGACAGCGGGATCTCCCTGAGGAGGAACGCCAGCACGAGCGCGACCGCGAGGATCGGCACGAGGTACCAGAACACCGGCGCCAGGCTGTTCGCGTAGGCGTCGACGATCGCCGTCCGCAGCGGGTCGCCGGCCGCGTCGACCGCCGAGGGGACGAGCGTGTCCGGCGAGGTGATGCCGGCCTGCACCGCCTGCTCGGCGTTGCCCGCCAGTGCCCCGGTGAGGTTCTCGGCCAGCCGGCCGGTGAACAGCGTCCCGAAGACCGCCACGCCGAGCGTCGCGCCGACCTCGCGGAAGTAGTTGTTCGTCGAGGTGGCGGTGCCGATCTGCGTCGCCGGCACCGCGTTCTGCGCGGCGAGGACGACGTTCTGCATGATCAGGCCGAGGCCGGCGCCGAGCAGGAAGAACATCGCGCCGATGGTCCAGAGCGAGGTGTCGCCGGCCAGGGTGGTCATCCACACCATCGCGGCCATGATCACGGCGACGCCGGCGATGGTGAAGACCTTGTACCGGCCGGTCCGCATGATGAAGGCGGCCGAGCTCTGGATGGTCAGGATGATGCCCGCGGTCATGGGCAGCATCAGCAGCCCGGAGTTGGCCGCCGACAGCCCCGAGGCCATCTGCAGGAACGTCGGCATGAAGGCGATCGCCGAGAACATGCCCAGGCCGACCGCCATGCCGAGCGCCGTGGCGACGACGAACGTCGGGTTGCGGAAGAGCGTCATCGGGATGATCGGCTCGGTGGCGCGCAGCTCGACCAGGACGAACACCACCGCGGAGACCACCAGGGCCGCCAGCAGCGACAGCGCCTGCCACGAGCCCCACCCGTCCCGGCCCCCGACGTCGGTGAACAGCACGAGCGACGTCGTCGCGGCCGACAGCGCCACGATGCCGGCGACGTCGATCGGGGTGGTGCTCCGCCGGCGCGGCAGGCTGAGGGCGAACCAGCCGATGGCCAGGACGGCGACGCCGACCGGCACGTTGATCCAGAAGGCCCACTCCCAGCCCAGCGCGTCGTGGTCGGTGAAGAAGCCGCCGACGAGAGGGCCGACGATCGCCGACAGGCCGAACAGGGCGCCGATCGGGCCCATGTACTTGGCGCGCTCACGGGCCGGGACGATGTCGGCGATGATCGCCTGGGACAGGATCATCAGCCCGCCGCCGCCGAGGCCCTGCACGCCGCGCCAGAACACCAGCCAGCCAAAGTCGGGGGAGAGGGCGGCGCCGATGCTCGCGACGGTGAACAGGCCGATGGCGACGAGGAAGAGCGTGCGGCGTCCCCAGAGGTCGCCGAACTTGCCGTAGATCGGCATCACGAGCGTGGTGGCCAGCAGGTAGGCGGTGGTCATCCACGCCATGTGCGAGACGCCGCCGAGGTCGCCGACGATCGTCGGCATCGCCGTCGACACGATGGTCTGGTCGAGGGCGGCCATGAGCATGCCGGCGAGCAACGCCGAGAAGATCAGGTTGATCCGGCGGCGCGTGAGCACGATCGGCGGCGCGGCATCGGTGGGCGGGGCGTGCACGTGTTCTCCAGGGTGGGGTGGTGTGGTGCCGGCCTCGTCCCGGAGGTGGACGAGGTGTTCCTCAGTGCGGGGCGGGAAGCCCCGAGGTCAGGACGTCCCAGGCCTCGTCGACGAGGTCGGGGAGCGCTTCGGTGAAGTCGCCGGCGAGCCAGCGGTGCAGGGACGAACGCATGGCCGCGGCCGCCACGCCGGCGAGGAGCATCGGGTAGGCGTCCACGCCCACCCGGGTCCCGGTCCGCTCGGCGATCGCGCCGGCGAGGACGTGCTCGGCTTCGCCGAACGCGGCAGCCAGGCGCCCGAGGACCGCCGGGTGGGCGTCGATGACCTTCAGCCGCAGCGGCCACAGGTCGGTGTCGCCGGCCATCTCGGTGGCCTGCGCCCGGGCGACGGCCCGCATCGCCTCGACGGGCGACTCGCCGGCAGGACGGCCGAGGAACGTCTCGACCTGGCGCTGCGGCTGGTCCGGGTCCAGGCCGATGACCGCGTCGACCTTGGAGGGGAAGTAGTTGAAGAAGGTCCGCGGGGAGACCTCTGCCCGGTCGGCGATGTCGTCGACCGACACGTCGTCCAGCCCGCGTTCGGCCACCAGCTGCAGGGCGGCGAGGTGCAGGGCCTGCCGCGTGGCGAACTTCTTGCGCTCGCGGAGGCCCGTCGTCACCCGGCCATGATCGCCGCTTACTTGCAGAGTCTGCAAGTTTGCACCGCCTGCACGACGTGTCGTCTGCGTCGCACCAGACGTCCTGGACGTCCGGTTGCGGAACGCCGCAGGATCGGCGATGCTCGGCCCGGGCGGAGCCCCGGGGGAACTCGGGTCGCGCTCCGCCCGCCAAACGTGGCCGATCTCCGGCAGCTGGTTTCGTGCGCAACCGTTCCGGGCACGGCGTGCCCACCGGCCCCGGCGTGGTCGTGAATTCCCCGCGCCTGGGCCGTGTCTTCTCTCCCGGCCCGCTCAGGTGCTCGCGCCCAGCGTGCGCTGGGCCCACGCCCCCACGTCGCCGCGCTCGAGCGCCACCGCCAGCAGGTCGGGGAACGCGTCGGGGGTGCAGGCGAAGGCCGGGACACCCAGGGCGGCGAGGGCCGCTGCGTTCTCCCTGTCGAACGCGGGGGCGCCCTCGTCGCTCAGCGCCAGCAGCACCACGACCTGCACGCCCGCGGCGGTCATGTCGGCCACCCGCTTGATCATCTCGTCGCGGATCCCGCCCTCGTACAGGTCGCTGATGAGCACGAAGAGCGAATCGGCCGGCCGCGTGATCAGCGACTGGCTGTACGCGATCGCGCGGTTGATGTCGGTCCCGCCACCGAGCTGCGTCCCGAACAGCACCTCGACCGGGTCGGCGAGGTGCTCGGTGAGGTCGACGACCGCGGTGCCGAAGACGACGAGAGAGGTCCGGAGGCTTCGCATGCTCGCCAGCACGGCTCCGAAGACGCTCGCGAACACGACCGACGCCGCCATCGACCCCGACTGGTCGATCGCCACGACGACGTCCCGGGCGACCACCTGCTGCCGCCGCCCGTACCCGACCAGCCGCTCCGGGACGACGGTGCGGTGCTCGGGCAGGTAGTGCGCCAGGTTGGCCGCGATCGTCCGGTTCCAGTCGATGTCGCGCAGCTTCGGCCGGTGGGTGCGGGTGGCCCGGTTCAGCGCCCCCGAGACCGCGGCCTTCGTCCGCTGGGCCACCCGGCGCTCGATCTCGGCGACGACCTTCGCCACCACCTGCCGCGCGGTCGCCTTGCTGTGCTCCGGCATGACGCCGTTGAGGCTGAGCAACGTGCCGACGAGGTGCACGTCCGCCTCCACCGACTCCAGCAGCTCCGGCTCGAGCAGCAGCTGGGTCAGGCGCAGCCGCTCGATCGCGTCCTTCTGCATGACCTGGACGACGGTGGACGGGAAGTAGCCGCGGATGTCGCCGAGCCAGCGCGCCACCCTCGGGGCCGAGCCGCCCAGACCGGCCGACCGCTGCCCGGGTGCCGCCCGCTCCGCGTCGTAGACGGCGGCGAGCGCGCCGTCCATGCCCGCGTCCGCGCCACCGAGGGCCACGCCGAGCGCGTCGGCCGCCGGCTCGCCCAGCAGCAGCCGCCACCGCCGGAGCCGCTCGGTCTCCTCCGCCGTCATGCGGGGATCCCGAGCAGCAGGCGGACCGTGGGCAGGGTGGCGGCGGCCAGGTCGGCGTCGACCTCGTCGTCGGCGGCGGGGGCCTGCCGGCGCCCCGGACCGCGCCGGACCCGGTCGCCGATGCTGCGGCGCTCGGGCGGCTCGAAGGACCCGAACGTCCGGCGCAGCAGGGGGAGGACGTCGGTGAAGGCCTCGCCGGGCAGGTCCGTCACCCACCCGTCGAGCAGCCCGAGGAGGTCGGCGTCGTGGACGAGCAGCGTGCCGCCGCCGGAGAGGAAGCCCTCCACCCAGGCCGCCGCGGCGGCCGGCGGGGTCCCGACCGAGAGCGCCCGGGACAGGCGCGCACCGGCCCCGGCCGTGTCCAGGCGGCGGCCGTCGAGCAGCAGCCGCACGAGGCGGCCGGTGACCAGGCCGTGCACGTCCGTGCGGTCCCCGAGACCCGCCAGGGTGGACATCCACCGCTCGGTGGCCGGCTCGTCGTCCCACAGGCGGACGGCGGCGTGGACGCCGTCGATGCGCGTGCGCAGCACCGCCGCCGCGTCGTCGTCCAGACCCGTGAGGGCCGGCGGCAGCCCGGCGCAGATCCGGACGAGCAGCGCGCCGGCGACGTCGGTCAGCGCGGAGGTGTCGGTGCCGCGGACGTCGCCGTAGCGCAGCGAGCGCACCAGCGCGGGCAGCGCCTCCATCAGGTGCACGACGTCGGTGTCGACGGCCGCCCGGGCGTCGAGCGCGCCCAGCAGGCCGGGCAGGGCGTCGGGCAGGTCGGCGAGGAGGCACGCCTCCACCGCGGAGGTGAGGTGCGGCAGCGACGTCTCCCCGGTCCGCGCTTCCCCGGTGATGCGCGCCGTGGCGGCCGCCGCGATCGTCGTCCCCCAGACCGAGGCCTCGGCGAGGGCGACCGACAGCTCGGGCTCCCAGATGAGCGACCACGCCTCGCGGAAGGTGCCGAGGTTCCGGGAGGCGGCCCGCGCCGGGACGCCCCAGGGGACGCCGAGCAGCTGCAGGCGGTGGAGCAGCCGGCTGCGCTCGAGGTCGTTCGGGCGGCGGAGGTCGAGTTCCACGGTCTTCGCGGTGGCGTCCCGCTTCAGCCGCAACGTCGTCGCCTGCCGCCGCAGGTCGGCCTCCAGCGGCACGGTGGGCGCGCTCTCGGGGACCTCGCCGAGCGCCTCACCGACGACGACCCGGCGGGTGACGAGGTCGAGCGCCACCTCGTCGCCCTCCACGAGGACCGCCCGGGTCGCCTCGGTGACCTCCTCCAGCCCGGCGAGCGGCCGGCCGCGGAGCACGGCGAGGGTCTCGGCCAGCCGGACCGCCTCGATCACGTGGGCGCTGGACACCGGCAGGTCCTCGCCGCGCAGCACGCCGGCGACGCCGGTCAGCCAGCGGTGCACCGGCAGGTCGGGGGCGGTGAACAGGTGGTGGTACCAGCCGGGGCTGGCGACGCCGGCTCCGTAGCCGGACGCCGCCGCCAGCCGGCCGTGCGTCCACGGGACCCAGGTGAGCGTGACCTTGCGGCGCGGGGCACCGCGGAGCACCGCGGCGTCGGCGTTCGCCGGGGGGAGCGGCGCGGTCAGGGCCGGGGTGTGCCACGCCCCGCAGACGACCGCCACGCGGGTGCGGCCCTCCTTGAGGACGCCGCGCAGCACGGAGCGCATGTGAGCCTCCCGGCGCTGCTCCCGGGCCTGCTCGCGCGGCGCGGCCTCGGGCGCGTTCGCCCGCAGCTCCACCATGGCCTCGTGGATCGCCTCGAACGGGCCCTCGCCGGTCAGCCGGGACTCGACCACGTCGTCCCACCATCGCTCGGGGTCGTCGAAGCCGGCCGCTTCGGCCAGCAGCGCGATCGGGTCGCTGCGGACCTGGTGCTCCAGGGCGTCGGGCGAGGTCGGCTCGTCCTCCTCGCCGGCCGCCGCCCGGTCGGCCAGCACGGTGGCGGCGGGCAGGTCGCAGAACCGGACGGGGACGCCGTGCGCCGTGGCCCACTCGAGCGCCTGCCACTCGGGGCTGAAGACCGCGAACGGCCAGAACGACGCGACCCCGGGGTCGTCGGCCGCGTAGGCGAGCAGCGCGACGGGCGGCCGCATCCCCTCCTCGGTGACCAGGGGCACGAGGGCGTCGGCGTCGGCAGGTCCCTCGACCAGGACGACGTCGGGCCGGAAGTCCTCCAGCGCCGCCCGGACCGTCCGCGCCGAGCCGGGGCCGTGGTGGCGGACGCCGAGGACCCGGACCTCCGGCGCCTGCGTGCCGGTCGCTGCGGTCACCCGGAGACCTCGCGGCAGGCGCGGTAGAAGTCGGCCCAGCCGTCGCGCTCGCGCGCGACCGCCTCCAGGTACTCGGTCCAGGCCACAGTGTCGGCGACCGGGTCCTTCACGACGGCGCCGACGATGCCGGCCGCGACGTCGGCGGGCCGCAGCACGCCGTCCCCGAAGTGCGCGGACAGGGTCAGCCCGGCGGTGACGACGCTGATCGCCTCCGCCGTCGACAGCGTGCCCGACGGCGGCTTGAGCTTCGTGCGGCCGTCGGCGGTGAGGCCGGAGCGGAGCTCGCGGAAGACGGTGACGACGCGGCGGATCTCCTCCAGGGCCGCGGGTGTCTCCGGGAGCTCCAGCGACCGGCCGAGCGACTCGACCCGGCGCGCGACGATGTCGACCTCGTCGTCGAAGGACGCCGGCAGGGGCAGGACGACGGTGTTGAACCGGCGGCGCAGCGCCGAGGACAGCTCGTTGACGCCGCGGTCGCGGTCGTTGGCGGTGGCGATGACGTTGAAGCCCTTGGCCGCCTGCACCTCGGTCGAGAGCTCCGGGACGGGCAGCGTCTTCTCGCTGAGCACGGTGATCAGCGCGTCCTGCACGTCGCTGGGGATGCGGGTCAGCTCCTCGACCCGGGCGATGCGGCCCTCGCGCATCGCGGTCATGACCGGCGAGGGCACGAGGGCCGCGTCGCTCGGTCCCTCGGCGAGCAGCCGCGCGTAGTTCCACCCGTAGCGGATGGTCTCCTCGGCCGTGCCGGACGTGCCCTGCACCAGGAGCGTCGAGTCGCCGGAGACCGCGGCGGCCAGGTGCTCGCTGACCCAGGTCTTCGCCGTGCCGGGGACGCCGAGCAGCAGCAGGGCCCGGTCGGTGGCCAGCGTCGCGACCGCGACCTCCATCAGCCGGCGCGGGCCCACGTACTTGGGGGTGATCACCGTCCCGTCGTCCAGCGTCCCGCCGAGCAGGTAGGTGACGACGGCCCACGGGGACATGCGCCACCGGGGCGGCCGCGGCCGGTCGTCGGCCGCCCGCAGCGCCGCCAGCTCGTGCTCGGTGGCCTGCTCGGCGTGCGGGCGGAGCAGCGGGGCGCCGGTCGGGTCGACGGTGGGAGAGGCGGTCAACGGAGCTCCTCGAGCATGTCGTGGCGGACGGTCAGGGTGTCGGAGAGGGCGGACAGCGCAGCGCGCCAGGGTGAGTCACCGGGCTGCCGGGCGGCCGCGGCGGCCAGCGCCGGCGCGTGGCGCACCGGCAGCCGGTGGGCGGCGAGGCGCAGCCGCTCGCGGACGGTCCAGTCGTCGGCCGGCCCCGTCGGCCGGACCAGCCAGGCCGTCACCCGGTCCGCCAGGACGTCGGGCCACGGTCCCGGGCAGGCGGCCAGGAGGTCGGTCGTGCCGTGCGAGGGCCGGTGCAGGTCATCACCGACCGCCGCCGCGACGTGGGCGGCGCGCTCGCCGCGGTCGAGCACGCGGACCAGGCTGGGGGCCACGGGACCGGCGGCGACCGCGCCGAGGAGCGCCCGGGCCCAGGCGCTGTCCCCCTGGGCGACCGCGGCGTCGGTCCAGGCGCCGAGCAGGACGTCGCGCCAGCCGTCGGCCACCTCGCTGCGCACCACCTGCTCGACCGGCAGGCCGGTGAGCGCAGGCCACAGGGCGAGTGGTGCCGCGGCGACGACCTGGCGCGCCCACCAGGCCCGCTCCCCGGTGCCCACCGGTGGCTTGAGGCTCACGCCGTCCCGCACGGCGGCCTTGTCCACGCCGGCCGGCGGCGCCACCACCAGCGTCGTGCCGGAGCGCTCCGCCCGGGCCAGGACGACCGACCGCGCGCGCTCGGCCGCGCGCCCGGCGTAGGCCGATCCCGGCAGGCGCTGCAGCAGCGGGACGGCGCGCTCGCGCACCCCCTTGCGGCGGTCGTCGAGCGCCGCCTCCAGGAGCGGCTCGTCGGCGGGGGAGAGGGTGGGTGCCAAGGCGTCGAGGAACGCCTCCCGATCCTCTCCCGTCTCCGTCGCCCACGACCCGGTGAGCAGCTCGCGGGCCAGGTCCGCATCGCTCGCGCGCAGCCGGGCGAACAGCGCACGCCGCTCGGCGGTGGCACCGGTAGCCCAGGTCTCCGCAGGGTCGGCCGGTGAGCCGTCGAGCGGCACCGGGTCGGCCGCCGTCAGGAGCCGGGCCCACTCCGGCCGGTGCCCGGCCAGCCAGCGGCCGCGCGGGCCCAGTACGGGGACGAGGGCGGCCGCCACCCCGGCGTCACGCGTCCCGAGGTCGAGCAGGACTGGCAGCGAGCGAGGTGGGAGCCGGCGTCCGGCGGCGGCCGCGGCGCCGAGCCACTCGAGGAGGAGCAACCGCTCCGTCGTCCCCTGCGGCACGGAGACGAGGTGCGCCAGCCGCGCGCCCGCCCTCGGGCCGATCTCCGGGACGCCGTCCTCGGGGGCCGGTTCGCCGGGTGCCGCCTCAGGTGCCGCCGGCCGGCGCCCCGCCCGGCGGTAGGGGACGGCGAGCGCGGCGGCGTCCAGCAGCGTCGTCGCCGGGTCGCGGTCGTCCAGGGCGCCGGCGGCCGCGAGGACGGGCTCGGGGAGGCCGCCGAGGTCGACGGCCCGCCGCGCCGTGCCCAGCAGCGCCGTCGCCGTCAGGTCCTCCCAGCCGGTCACAGCGCCACCTGCCGGTCCCCGTCGAGGAGGGCCAAGGGGCGGAGCCCGGCGGGCGTGTGCTCGGCCGCGAGGGTGACCGGCCGGCCGGCCGAGACGGCCAGCAGGCGCCACAGGTCGGCGTCCGGCAGGAGCGGCACGCGGTCCCCGGTGCCGTCGATCCCGGCCCACCGCGGCTCGGCGGGGACGACGGTGAGGTCGCGGACGACGACCGGCCAGGACCTCGTCCACGGGTCGGCGGCGACCGCCGCGGCGAAGGCGCGGGCGGCGTCGCCGAGGGTCCCGCCCGCCGGCCACGCCGGCCGGCCCGGCTCCCCCGACCGCTCGCCCACGAGCGCCCGCAGCGGTGCCGCACCGGGGTAGAAGTGGAGGTCGGCCTCGACCGACGTGCCGGGGACGAGGGAGGCGTCGAGCGGCTGACCGGGTGGGGCGAAGGACAGGACCAGCGCCGCCCGGCCGCTGGCCGAACCGTGCAGCCACACCCGGCGGGCGGTGAGCCGGTCCTCCTCGCGGTCGCGGAGTGCCAGCACCTGCCACTGGTCGTGCACCGGGGCCGACGCCAGGACGTCGTCCTTGGCGACGGGGTAGCCGACCTCCCGCCGGACACAGGCGGCCAGCTCCTCCGGGAGGTCGCCGAGCCGGCGGTGGCCGGCGACGGCGAGGCGCAGCATCGCCAGCTCCTCGAGGAGCCGGCCGGGCCACCCGTCCCCGGCGGCGACGACGCCGGGCAGGGCCCGCAGCCGCGAGGCGAGCCCGGGAGCCTGCGCGTCGACCATGCGGGCGGCCACCGCCTCGAACGGCCGGTAGCCCGCCCGCTCCAGCCCGGCGAGCCCGCCGCGCACCTGGTCGGCCAGCCAGGTGTCGAGCTCCTCCACGCCGGCGGCCACCCGGGCGGCCCGCTGCTCGGCCCGCCGGGCGGCGGCCTCCGGATCGGGGGGCGCTGCCGCGTCGGCCCGCGCGGCGCTGCGCTCTGCCGCCTGCCCGGCGCGCTGCGCCCGTCCGGCCAGCCACTCGGCGGCCCAGTCGGGTGGTGTCGCGGTCCCGACGCCGCCGCCTGCCCACAGCAGGAGCAGCCCGAGCGCGTGCTTGCACGGGAACTTGCGGGAGGGGCAGGAGCACTTGTACGCCGGGCCGGTGAGGTCGACGACGGTCAGGTAGGGGTTCTTGCCGCTGCCGGCGCACATCCCCCAGACGGCAGCGGGCTCGTCGGCGGTGCCGGTGCCCGACCACGGACCCGAGCCCGAGAGCTTCCGCGCGGCGGCCACCGAGCTGCTGTCGGGCGCGAGCGCGAGCACCTGATCGGCGCTCCAGGCGGTCGGCACGACCCGGAACCCTAGGGGGATCCCGGTACTGCCGGGTTCCGCGGGGCCGGATCGGGTGAACGCCGTCACCGGTCCGTGACGCGGGCGACCGCGGCGCACCGAGGGGCCGGACCCCGCCGCGCGGCGTAGCGTCCGGTGCGGAGCCGTACCAGGGGACGCCGATGGCACTGCGACGCCGGATCGAGGCCGCCGCGCGGGCGGCCCTGACCGGTGCGGCGGTCGCGGCCACGCCGGCCGTGCTCACCGCCGGTCTGCTGGCCGAGCCCACCCGCGCGGCCGCCCGCCTCGCGCGGACCGCCGCGGAGACGGGGACCCGTGCCGTCGGCACGCTGGTGACCGGCGCGAACCCGATCCCGGACGGGCACGTGCGCAGCCTCGCCCGCGTCGCGCGCGGCATGTTCGAGCCGCCCGACGCGCGGCACACCCGGCGGCTGTCCGCGGGCGACCGGCACGTGGAGGTGGAGGTCGCCGTCCCGGAGGCCGAGGACGCGTCAGCGGCCCGGAGCGCGCTGCGTCGTCACCTGGAACGGCTGGACGGCGTCGAGTGGGCCACCGTGAACGACGTCGTCGGCCGGGTCCTGGTCGGGATCGACGACCGGCGGATCTCCGCGGACGAGGTCGTCGGTGTCGTCACCGCCATCGAGCAGGGCCGCGGGGCGCGGCAGGTGTTCCCGCAGCGGCAGGACCACCCCGCCGACCTGGAACCGCTGCTGGCCGCCGTGCTCGACGCGGCCATCGACACCGCCGCCGTCGGCGTGGCCGTCGCCGCGAAGGTGCTGCCGGTGCCGGCGCTGACCCGGCACGTGACGCTGGCGATCGCGCTCCTTGACTCCCAGCAGTGGCTCAAGGACGGCCTCGAGGCGCGGGTCGGCCCGGTCGGCACCGACCTGGCCTTCACCGGGACCAGCGCCCTGCTGCACGCGCTGACCCAGAGCCCGACCATCCCGGCGATCAACGCCGCCGCGGCGCTGCAGCAGGCCCTGGCGATCCGCGCCCGCCGGCAGGTGTGGCGCCGCCGCGAGGCGGAGCTGTGCCGGCCCGAGCCCGAGGACGACGCGGCGTCGCCCCTGACCCCGCCCGGCGACCGGCCCGCGCCGCTGCCGAAGGGGCCGATCGAGACCTACCGCGGTCGGCTGGGCCCCGCCGCCCTCGGGGGGGCCGTCGGCCTGCTGCCCCTGACCCGGAGCCCCGGGCGGTCCGCCGACCTGCTGAAGGCGCTCACCCCGAAGGCCGCCGTCCTGGGGCGGGAGTCCTTCGCCGCGGTGACCGACCTGCTCATGTGCCGGCGCGACGTGCTGCCGCTGGACGGCTCGGCCTACCGCCGCCTCGATCGGATCGACGCGGTGGTCGTCGACGCCGACGTCCTGTGCACCGGCCCGCCGGTGGTCGTCGACGCGCAGGCCGACGCTGACGGCTGGGACGACGGCGCGGTCTGGACGGCGGCCGCACGGCTGCTCGGCGCGGTGGACGACGGCCGCGGCGACGGCGGACGGCTCCGGCTGGGCCCCGTGCGGTCCGCGCGGGGGTCGCCGGGCGGGCAGGTGCGCACGCTGCTGGAGGGCCGGCGGCGCGTCGGGCAGGTCACCGTCGCGCCGGAGCTCGATCCGCACGCGGAGGCGCTGCTCACCGCGGCCGGGGAGGCGGGCCACCGGCTGGTGCTCACCCCCCACGTGGGCATCCGCGAGATCGCCGCGGCCGCCGACGAGACGGCTCCCGCGGGTGAGGCACTGGTCGACGCCGTGCGACGGCTCCAGGCCGAGGGCCGGGGCGTCCTGGTCGTGTCGGCCGCCGACGGGCCGGCCCTGCTGGCAGCGGACGTGGGCGTCGCCCCGGTGCGGGAGGGCCGGGCGCCGGCCTGGGGTGCCGACCTGGTCACGCCGCCCGGGCTGGCCGACGCCTGCCGGCTGGTGGCCGCGACCACCGCCGCCCGCCGGGTGAGCTCGCGCGCCGCCGGCACGGCGCTGACCGGCAACGTCCTGGGCGCCCTGCTCGCCGCGGTGGGCAGCGCGCGGTACGGCCAGGCCAAGGCCACCGCCCCCGGCAAGACGGCGACCACCTGGGCGATGGCGGACGGCGCCGTGGCGGCCCTGCGGGTGGGCCGCAGTCCGGCGCCCCCGCCGTCGGTGCACACGCCCTGGCACGCGCTCGACCCGGACGAGGTGCTGCGCCGCGTGGCCGACCTCCCGGCGGCGGACGAGGACGGGCCCCGGCTGCCGCCTCGGGTCCGCGCGGTGGCCGCGCTCCCGGTGGTGCGCGGGCCGGCGCGCTTCGCCCGGACCGTCGCCGCCGAGCTCTCCGACCCGCTGACCCCCATCCTCGGGACCGGCGCGGCCGCGACCGCCGTCCTCGGCGAGTCGACCGACGCGATCCTCGTGGGCAGCGTGACCGTCATGAACGCGCTGATCAGCGGCCTCCAGCGGCTGCGGGCGGAGACGGCGCTGGAGTCGCTGCTGCTCGAGCAGGACGTGACCGCGCACCGGGAGACCGACGGCGGCACCGAGGACGTGGCCGCCCGCGCGCTCCAGGTGGGTGACGTCGTGCAGGTGGCGGCCGGGGACGTGGTGGGCGCCGACGCGCGGCTGCTGGAGGCCGTCGACCTGGAGGTGGACGAGTCCGACCTCACCGGTGAGTCGCTCGCGGTGTGCAAGGGCGTCGACGCGACGCCCGGAGCCGATGTCGGCGACCGCACCTGCATGCTCTTCGACGGCACCACGGTGGTCGCCGGCCGCGGGCGCGCGGTGGTCGTCGCCGTCGGGCAGGCGACCCAGGCGGGGCGGGCGGCCCGCGCCGCCGGAGGCGCCGCGCCGCCGGCCGGCGTGCAGGCCCGCCTGGGCGAGCTGACCCGCGCGGTGCTGCCCCTGACGCTCGCCGGGGGCGCGGCGGTCGCGCTGCTCGGCGTCCTCTGGGGGCGGCCGCTGCGCGAGGCCGTCGGCTCGGGGCTCGCCGTCGCGGTGGCCGCCGTCCCCGAGGGGCTGCCGCTGGTCGCGACGGTGGCCCAGCAGTCCGCGGCCCGGCGGCTCTCCCGGCACGGCGCCGTCGTCCGCAGCGCCCGGGTGCTGGAGGCGCTCGGCCGGGTGGACACGGTCTGCTTCGACAAGACGGGGACGCTGACGGAGAACCGGCTCCGGGTCGTCCGCCTGGTCGCGGTCGACGGCAGCGAGGACGACGTCCTCCGGCTCGCCGCGGGGGCGGCGGCCGAGGGGGACGACCGGGCGCACGAGACCGACCGGGCCGTCGCCGAGGCCGCCCGCGAACGGGGCGTGGACGGCGCCGCCCCGGAGTGCGCCCTCCCGTTCGCCGCCGAGCGCGGGTTCTCCGTGGCGGTCCGCGACGGCCGCCTGGTGGTCAAGGGCGCGCCCGAGGTCGTGCTCGGCCGGTGCCCCGGCGGCGAAGGGATGCTGGAGCGGGTCCGGGAGCTGGCCGCCGACGGGCTGCGGGTGCTCGCGGTCGCCGACCGGGCGGTGGACGGGCGACCCGAGGACCTCGACGAGGCGGCCCGCGACCTGACGCTGCGCGGGTTCGTCGGCCTGGCCGACACGCTGCGCGGGTCGTCGGTGGCCGCCGTCGAGCAGCTGCTCGCCGCGGGCGTCCGGGTCGTGGTGGCCACCGGCGACCACCCGGGCACCGCGGGCGCGATCGCGGCGCAGGCGGGCGTCCCGCACGCCGACCGGGTGGTGACGGGCGCGCAGCTCGCGCGGGCGTCGGATCCCGAGCGGGCGGAGCTGGTCCGCACGGCCGGGGTGTTCGCGCGCCTCTCCCCGGAGCAGAAGGTCACCCTCGTCGCGGCGCTGCGGCGGGCGGGCGCGACGCTCGCCATGACCGGCGACGGGGTGAACGACGCTGCCGCGATCCGCCTGGCCGACGTCGGCGTGGGGGTGTCCGGCGCCGAGTCGCCGGCCGCGCGCACGGCGGCCGACCTGGTGCTGACCGACCTCGACCTCACCCGGCTGGTCGACGCGGTCGCCGAGGGCCGGGCGATGTGGGGCCGGGTGCGCGACGCCGTCTCCGTGCTGGTGGGTGGCAACGCCGGCGAGGTGGCGTTCACCGTGCTCGGCACCGTCTTCGGCGGGCGGGCGCCGCTGGGCACCCGTCAGCTGCTGCTCGTGAACCTGCTGACCGACATGTTCCCGGCGCTCGCCGTCGCCGTCTCCACCCCGCGGGCGGCCGCCGTCGAGGAGGTCGAGGGCCCGCTCCGCGGGCACCCGCTGGCGCCGGTCCTGCTCGCCGGGCCGCAGCGCGGCTTCACCGACTCGGTCCGGCGGATGGTCCTCGTGCGCGGCGCGGCCACCACCGTCGGCGCGACCGGGGCGTGGGCGACCGGCCGGCTCACGGGAACCTTCGGTCGCGCCAGCACGATGGGCCTGGCTGCGCTCATCGCGACGCAGCTCGGCCAGACGGCGTGGGCCGGGCGCCGGAGCCCGCTCGTGCTGGCCACGGCGGCCGGGTCCTTCGCCGTCCTGTTCGCGGTCGTGCAGATCCCGGGGCTCAGCCGGTTCTTCGGCTGCCGGCCGCTGACGCCCCTGTCCTGGCTGATCGTGCTCGGCTGGGCGGCCGCCGGGACGGCGACCGCCGAGCTCGGGCCCCGCCTGGTCACCACCGGCGGCCCGACCGGGCTCACCCCAGGGAGGCGATGAGGTCCCGGCAGGCCTGCTCGCACCGGCGGCAGGACTCCGCGCACACGCGGCAGTGCTCGTGCATGGAGGCGTGGCTGCCGCACTCGTCGCCGCACGCCTTGCACGCGGCCGCACACGCCTCCAGCACCGCGCGGGTGAGGTTCGCGTCGTAGCCGGTGTGCCGGGAGAGCACGCGGCCGGTGGTCTCGCACACGTCGGCGCAGTCGAGGTTGGTGCGGATGCACGTGCGGAGCTCGGCCACCATCTCCTCGCTGAGGCAGGCGTCCGCGCAGGCGGTGCAGGCCTGGGCGCACTCGACGCACGCGTCGATGCAGGCCTGCAGCTTCTCCCGGTCGATGCCGCCGAGATCGGCCGGGTAGGTGTCGAGCATCTGCGCTGCCACGGTCATGGGGGCTCCTCGTGCCGTCGGCGGGACGGCCGGGCGCCGTCCCGTGGTCACCGGTCCTCCCGCCCTACCCGGTCAGCCCTCGCCCAGTGCCTCGTCACGGAACCGTCATGGTGGGACGCCGTCGGGGGAGGCGGTGCGGTGCCGGCCGGACCGGCAGCGCAGGATCACGGCATGGAGACCGACGACCGCCGTCCCGGGACCAACTGGGCGGGCAACCACCGCTACGGCGCCGCCCGGTTGCACCGCCCGGCGGACCTGGACCAGCTGCGGGACGTCGTCACCGGCGCGTCCAGCGTGCACGTGCTGGGCTCGCGCCACTCGTTCAACGGCATCGCCGACGCCGAGGACCTCATCTCGCTCGAGCTGCTGCACACCGGCGAGGCGCTCCCGCCCGGAGTCGACGTCGACCGCGACGCCGGCACCGTCTCCTTCGGCGCGGGGCTGAAGTACGGCGAGCTGGTCGGGCTCCTCCAGGACGAGGGGCTGGCCCTGCACAACCTCGCCTCGCTGCCGCACATCTCCGTCGCGGGTGCCGTGGCCACCGCCACGCACGGCTCCGGCGTCGGCAACGGGAACCTCGCAACCGCGGTCGCCGCCGTCGAGCTGCTCACCTCGGACGGCGAGCTGCGCGAGTTCGCCCGGGGCGACGCCGACTTCGACGGCGTCGTCGTCGGCCTCGGCGCCCTCGGTGTGGTCACCCGCCTCACCCTCGACGTGCAGCCGGCCTTCCAGGTGCGGCAGCGGGTGTTCGAGCGGTTGCCCTTCGACGCGCTGTGCGAGCACTTCGACGAGATCGTCTCGTCCGCCTACAGCGTCAGCGTCTTCACGCACTGGGAGGACGACGTCGAGCAGGTCTGGCTCAAGCTCCGGGACGGCGAACCCGAGCCCGACGAGCTCTTCGGGGCGACGCCGGCCACCGCGGACCGCCACGTCATCCGCGGCCTGGACCCGACCCCGTGCACCCCGCAGCTGGGCCGGCCGGGGCCCTGGTCCGACCGGCTGCCGCACTTCCGCATGGGGTTCACGCCGAGCGCGGGGGAGGAGCTCCAGTCGGAGTGGATGCTGCCGCGCGCCTCCGCCGTCGAGGCGCTCCAGGCCCTCCGGTCGCTCGCGGACCGGATCCGGCCGCTGCTGCTGGTCTGCGAGATCCGCACCGTCGCGGCCGACCGGCTCTGGATGAGCATGAACCACGAGCAGGACTCGGTCGGCCTGCACTTCACCTGGGTGCGGGACCAGGCGGCGGTCGAGGAGCTCCTGCGCGACATGGAGGCCGCCCTGGCCCCGGTCGGCGCGCGGCCGCACTGGGGCAAGGTCTTCACCGCGGAGGCGTCCGCCCTCGCGCCGCTCTACCCGCGCCACGCCGACTTCGTCCGCCTCGTCGAACGGCTCGACCCCCGCGGGGCCTTCCGCAACGCGTGGTTCGAGCGCCGGGTGCTCAGCGGGCGCTGACCGAGGACGGCGGCGCGGGCCGGGGCGCGGGGACCCCGAGCCGCGCTGCCAGCTCGGGCCGCGACGTGATCCCGAGCTTGATGTAGACGTGCCGCAGGTGGTACTCGACGGTCTTCGGGCTGAGGAACAGCGCCGCGGCCGCCTCCCGGGTGGTGCGGCCGGCCGCGAGCATCGTGGCGATGCGCAGCTCCTGCGGCGTGAGGTCCTCGGTCGTGCTGCCGCGCCGCCGCTGCGCCGTCTCACCGGTCGCCCGCAGCTCGGCAGCCGCCTGGTCGGCCCACGGGACGGCGCCCAGCCGGTCGAAGGCCGCCAGCGCCGCGCGCAGGTGCTCCCGCGCCTCTCCGCGGCGTCGTGACCGGCGCAGCCGCGCGCCGGCCGACAGCTGCGCGCGGGCGAGCTCGAAGGGGTCGAGCGTGCGACGGGAGTGCTCCAGCGCCGCCGCGACGTGCCGGTCGGCGTCCCGGTCGTCGGCGCAGGTCATCCCGAGGCTGCGCGCGGCCCGCGCCAGCGCCCACGGCTGCCCCTTGGCGGCGGCGCGCGCTGCGTAGGCGCCGGCCTGCGCTCGGGCCTCCTCCACCCGCCCGAGGCGCAGCAGCGTCTCCGCCAGCTCCGGCGCGGGGGAGAGGTCGACGTCGTCCAGCCGGAGCCGGCCCAGCAGCGCGTCGAGGCGCTCGAAGTGCGCCAGCGCGGCCTCGGGCCGGCCGAGGCCCAGCTCCAGGTCGCCCAGGGCGGCCAGCGACCACACCTGGAACAGCGCGAGGTGCGCCGGGCCGCTGATCTGCGCCGCCTCGGCCGCGTGCGCCCGGCACTCCGCCTCCCGACCCTGGCGTGCCTCCAGCCACGCGAGCCCGGCCAGGCAGGCGGCGAGGTCGGAGGAGGCACCGGTCTCCCGGGCGAGCGCGATCCCCTCGGCGTAGTCGACCTCGGCTGCAGCCCAGCCCTCCTGGGTGGCCGCATCCCGCCCGACCAGGAAGAGCAGGTGCGGCAGGACCCCGAGGTCGCTGCGCTCGCGGGCGGCGTCGACCGCGGCGCCCACCAGCTCGCGGCCGGTTCCGCTCTCGCGGAGGAACAGCACGCCGAGCACCAGGCACGGCGCCAGCCGGGGCTCGCGGATCAGGGGCCCGGTGGGATCCACCTCGCGCAGGGCACGGCGGATCCGGTCGGGGCCGCCGGAGCCGGTCAGCACGCCGGCGATGCCCCGGGCCACGTCGGCGAGCCATCCCGCCTGGTCGGTGGTGGTCCGGCCCACCAGCGCGTCGAGCCGGGCGGCGGTCTCGGCGGCGCCGGCCGTGTCGGCCAGGTAGAAGCAGGCCTGGATCGCCTCGGCCAGCAGCAGGACCGCGGTGTCCGGTGCCGTCGCGGCGCTCTCGGTGGCGGCGGTGGTCAGCGCGTCCCGGGCCTGCTCGACCGATCCGGTCCGCGCCGCCACCGTCCCGCGCAGGCCGGTGGCCCGCACCCGCAGGGCCGGCGACTGCGGCAGGCCCGCGGCCTGCGCCAGCAGGGCGTCCGCCTGGCCGCCGGCCCCGGCCCGCCACGCCGACTCGGCGGCGGACACCAGGCACCGGGCCACGTCGGCCGGGTCCGGGCTCAGCCGGGCCGCCCGCTCGGACACCGACGCGGCCACCGCGTGCGCGCCCCGCTCGCGGGCCCGCGCGGCCGCCCGTTCGAGCACCCCGGCGGTCTCCTCGTCCGGGCCGAGCGCGGCCTCGCCCAGGTGCCAGGCGCGGCGGTCGACGTCGTCCGGCGGGAGCGCGGCGGCCAGGGCACGGTGCGCCGCCCGCCGCGCGACGGGCGCTGCCTCCGCCCAGAGCGCGGACCGCACGAGGTTGTGGCGGAAGGTGACCGCACCCCCGGCCAGGGAGACCAGGTCCGCGGCCTCCGCCTCCTCCAGCGCGGCGGGGTCCACGCCGAGCAGCGCGCAGGCGCGGGCGACGAGGGCGAGGTCGCCCCCGGCCGCTCCGGCGACCAGCAGCGCGGTCCGGGCGCGCCCGGACAGCCGGTCGGCCCGCCGCGCGAACGCCCGGGCCAGCCGGGTGGGCACGGGCAGCGGCGCCTCCGGTGGCAGCGCGTCGAGCGCGTCCGGGTCGTCGGTCAGCTCCAGCAGGGCGAGCGGGTTGCCGCCCGTCGCCTCGTGCAGGCGGGCGACGGCCGCGGCGCCCGGCCGGACCCCGGCGGAGGTGATCAGCTCGCCGGCGGCCGCGGGCGAGAGGCCGCCCAGCCGCAGGACCGGCAGCCCGGCCTCGAGGAAGGGGGAGCCGTGCCCCTCGCGCACGGCGGCGAGCAGCACGACGGGGTCGGCGGTGAGCCGGCGTGCGGCGAAGACCAGCGCCTGGGCCGACGGCTGGTCGAGCAGGTGGGCGTCGTCGACCAGCAGAGCCAGGGGCTGGTCCTCGGCGAAGCGGCTGAGCAGGCTCAGCGTCGCGGCGCCCACGGCGAACCGGTCGCCGCCGGTGCCGGGGCGCAGCGCCAGCGCGGAGGCGAGCGCGTCGGCCTGCGGCGCCGGGATCCGGTCCAGGTGCACGAGCGCGGGCCGCAGCAGCTGCAGCAGGCCGCCGAACGGGACCTCCGCCTCCGACTCGGTGCCCGTCGCGCGCAGGACCCTCATGCCGGTGGCCCGCGTGGCGGCGTCCTCCAGCAGCGTGCTCTTGCCGATGCCGACCTCGCCGACCAGCACGTGCACGCCGCTGTGCCCGACCCGGGCGCCGGACACCAGCCCGTCGATCAGGTGCCGCTCGCGATCGCGACCGACCAGCATCCGCCGAGTCTAGGGACCACCCAGGGGGGTGCCCTGATGCGATCGCGCGCCGCTCCTCGCGAGGGTCGGGTCGTCCACCCCACCTCCCGGAGGAGCCGTCATGACCGCCACCGAACTGCCCACCACCAGCCGCCCGATCGACCCCGAGAAGCTGATGGGCTTCGTCTTCCGCGCCGTCGACGAGGTCGGCGCCTCGCTGAACAGCGCCCTGGTCGTCATGGGCGACGCGCTGGGCTACTACCGCGCGATGGCCGACGGCACCCCCGTGACGCCGTCCGAGCTCGCCGAGCGCACCGGCACCGACGAGCACTACGCCCGGGAGTGGCTGGCTGCGCAGGCCGCCGGCTCCTACGTCGAGTACGACGCGGCCACCCGCACCTTCACGCTGCCGGCCGAGCAGGCGGCCGCCCTCACCGACGAGACCAGCCCCGCCTACCTGCCCGGCTTCTTCCAGATCGCCCACGGCACCGTCCGCGACGCCGCCGCCGTGATAGAGGCGGCGCGCACCGGCGACGGGATCGGCTGGCACGCGCACAACGGCGACGTCCACGTCGGCTGCGAGCGGTTCTTCCGCACGATGTACAACGCGCACCTGATCGGCGAGTGGCTCCCGGCCCTCGACGGCGTGGTCGCGAAGCTGGAGCGCGGCGCGGCCGTGGCCGACGTCGGGTGCGGCCACGGCGCCTCGACGGTCCTCATGGCCCAGCACTTCCCGCGCTCGACGTTCGTCGGCTCCGACTACCACGCGGGCTCGATCGAGGTCGCCCGCCGACGGGCCGAGGAGGCCGGCGTGGCCGACCGGGTCCGGTTCGAGGTCGCTCCCGCGACGGGCTACTCCGGTGCCGGGTTCGACCTCGTGACGATGTTCGACTGCCTGCACGACATGGGCGACCCGGTGGGCGCGGCCCGGCACGTCCGCGAGACGCTGGCCGGCGACGGCACCTGGATGATCGTCGAGCCGATGGCCGGTGACCGCCTCGAGGACAACCTCAACCCGGTGGGCCGGGCCTACTACGGGTTCTCCACCCTGCTGTGCACCCCGGCGTCGCTCTCCCAGGACGTCGGCCTGGCGCTGGGCACGCAGGCCGGGCCGGCCCGCATCCGCGACGTCGCCACCGCGGCCGGGTTCGGCCGCTTCCGCCCGGTCGCGGGCACGCCGTTCAACAACGTGCTCGAGGTGCGCCCGTGACGACCCCGGGCGGGCCGCGCGAGGAGCAGACTGCCCCCGTGGGGCACGCACCGAGCCGCGCCCGCGACCCCGACGTCCAGGGCGTGGTCGAGCGGGACGGCGTCCGGCTGGCCTACGAGGTGTTCGGCTCGGACCACCGGCCGACCGTGCTGCTCATGCCCACGTGGTCGATCGTCCCGTCCCGGCACTGGAAGGCGCAGGTCGGCTACCTGGCGCGGCACTACCGGGTGGTCACCTTCGACGGCCGGGGGAGCGGCCGCTCCGACCGGCCGGTCGGAGCGGCGGCCTACACCGACGTCGAGTACGCGGCGGACGCCGTGGCGGTGCTCGACGCCACCGGCACCGACCGGGCTGTCCTCGTGGCGCTCTCCTGCGGGGCCACCTGGTCGGTGCACGTGGCCGCCGAGCACCCCGAGCGGGTGCTGGGGCTGTTCGCAATCGCCCCCTCGTGCGGCTTCCCGGTGCCCGACGCCAAGCGGACGAAGTACCCCTGGGACGTGCGGCACGACCGCCGCGACGGGTGGGCCCGGTACAACCGGCACTTCTGGCTGGAGGACGACTACGACGCCTTCCTGGAGTTCTTCTTCGGCCAGATGTACAGCGAGCCGCACTCCTCGAAGCAGGTCGAGGACAGCCTGGGGTGGGGCCGGGACGTCGCCCCGACGACGCTCGTCGACACGACGGCCGGCCGGATCGGCTGCGACGGCGCGGTCTGCCTGCCGGTGGAGCCGCTGTGCCGCCGCGTCCGGTGCCCCGTCACGGTCGTGCACGGCACCGACGACCACGTCCGTCCGCACGCGATCGGCGAGCAGCTGGCCGAGTACACCGGCGGGTCGCTGGTGCTCCTGGAAGGCAGCGGGCACGGGCCGCACGCCCGCGACCCGGTCAAGGTCAACGGCCTGATCCGCGACTTCGTCGACCGGGTGGCCCCGCGGCCGGAGCGCACCACGTGGACGCGGGCACCCGCCCGGCCGAAGCGGGCGCTCTACCTGTCCTCGCCGATCGGCCTCGGGCACGCCCAGCGGGACGCCGCCGTCGCCGCGGAGCTGCGCCTCCTGCACCCGGACCTGCGGATCGACTGGCTGGCCCAGCACCCGGTCACCCGGGTGCTGGAGGCCCGGGGCGAGCGCGTCCACCCGGCGTCGGCGGAGCTGGCCGGCGAGTCGGGCCACATCGAGCACGAGGCCGGCGAGCACGACCTGAACGCGTTCCAGGCCATCCGGTCGATGGACGAGATCCTGGTCAACAACTTCATGGTCTTCGCCGACGTCGTCGCCGGGGGCGACTACGACCTGGTGGTCGCCGACGAGGCGTGGGACGTCGACCACTTCCTGCACGAGAACCCCGAGCTCAAGCGGTTCGCGTTCGCCTGGATGACCGACTTCGTCGGCTGGCTGCCCATGCCGGAGGGCGGTCCGGCGGAGGCCGCGCTCACCGCCGACTACAACGCCGAGATGCTCGAGCAGCGGGCCCGGTTCCGCCGGGTCCGGGACCGATCGGTGTTCGTCGGCGACCCCGACGACGTCGTCGACGCCGACTTCGGGCCCGGCCTGCCGCGGATCCGGGAGTGGACGGAGGAGAACTTCGACTTCGCCGGCTACGTCACCGGGTTCGACCCCGCGAAGCTGACCGGGACCGAGGAGCTCCGGCGGTCGCTCGGCGTGGGGCCGGACGAGAAGCTGTGCCTGGTCACCGTCGGCGGGTCCGGCGTCGGCGGTCCGCTGCTGCACCGGGTCCTGGACGCCATCCCGCTGGTGCGCCGGCTGGTCCCCGAGCTGCGGTTCCTGGTCGTCAGCGGGCCGCGGATCGACCCCGCCACGCTGCCGCCCACACCCGGCGCCACGGTGGTCGGTTACCTGCCGGACCTCTACCGGTGCACCGCCGCCTGCGACCTCGCGGTGGTGCAGGGCGGTCTCACCACCTGCATGGAGCTCACCGCGCTGCGCAAACCGTTCGTCTACGTCCCGCTGCGCCGGCACTTCGAGCAGAACCTGCACGTCCGGGCGCGGCTGGACCGGTACGAGGCGGGGCGCTGCCTCGACTACGCCGCCGCGTCGGACCCCGACGGGCTGGCCGAGGCGATCGCCAAGGAGCTCACCCGGGAGATCGCCTACCGCCCGGTCGCGACCGACGGGGCGGCGCGGGCGGCGGCGCTCCTGGCCGAGCTCCTCTAGCGGCGCTGCATCGCCGAGCGCCCGGCGCCGGGGGCCGCCTCGGAGGCCAGCAGGGGCAGGGTGCGGAAGGGCACCAGGCAGGACAGCGCGACGACGCTGGTCGACCGCACCACGGCAGGCGACCGGTTGAGGTCGACGAGCACCTGCTGCAGGGCCTCGTGCGAGCTGGCCGCCACCCGGCACAGGACGTCGCCGCTGCCGGTGGTCGCGTGCGCCTCGAGCAGCCCGGGGATGGCCTCGAGGTCGCGCTGCACGTCCTCGATCGCGCCCTGGGCGATCTCCAGGGTGACGAAGGCCTGCACGCCGAAGCCGGCGGCGGTCACGTCGACGTCGGGGCCGTAGCCGGTGACGACGCCGGTGTCCTCGAGCCGCTGGAGCCGCGCCGACACCGTCGCGCGCGCCACGCCGGTGATGCGGGACAGCTCGAGGGCGCCGGCCCGCGGCTGGCGGCGGAGGGCGTCGAGCAGGGCGACGTCGAGGGCGTCGAGGGCGGACCTGTCGGGCATGCGAGCAACTATGCATCCTGTGCAGCAGAGAGCCTGTCCAGGTAGCCCGATCGGGCAGCCGGACCAGCAGCAGCGACACCGATTGCCGAGAGGTGCTCCGGAGGTGTGCACTGCCGCGCATGAGCCTCGAGCAGACCCTCAACGACGAGGAACGGCTGGCCGACCTCGACCTCGGCCAGCTCAAGGAGCTGGTCGGCCTGGTGGAGTACGACGCCTCCGGCGACCCCTTCCCGGTGTCGGGCTGGGACGCGCTGGTGTGGGTCGTCGGCAACGCCGTCCAGTCCGCGCACTTCTTCCAGTCGGCGTTCGGGATGGAGCTGGTGGCCTACTCCGGTCCGGAGACGGGCAACCGCGACCACCACGCCTACGTGCTGCGCTCCGGCGCCGCCCGCTTCGTGATCACCGGGGCGTACGACCCGGCCAGCCCGCTGGCCGACCACCACCGCCGGCACGGCGACGGCATCGTCGACATCGCGCTGGCGGTGCCCGACGTTGACCGCTGCATCGCCCACGCCGAGGCGCAGGGGGCGACCGTGCTGGAGCGGCCGCACGACCTGACCGACGAGCACGGGACCGTGCGGATCGGGGCCATCGCCACCTACGGCGACACCCGGCACACCCTCGTCGACAGGTGGCGCTACACCGGCCCGTACCTGCCCGGGTACGTGGCCCGGACGTCCACGATCGAGCGCGGCGCGGGTGCGCCGAAGCGGCTGTTCCAGGCGGTCGACCACGTCGTCGGCAACGTCGAGCTCGGCGCCATGGACGAGTGGGTCGCCTTCTACAACCGCGTCATGGGCTTCACCAACATGGCGGAGTTCATCGGCGAGGACATCGCCACCGACTACTCCGCGCTCATGAGCAAGGTCGTCGCCAACGGCAACCACCGGGTCAAGTTCCCGCTCAACGAGCCGGCGGTGGGCAAGAAGAAGTCGCAGATCGACGAGTACCTGGAGTTCTACGGTGGGCCGGGCGCGCAGCACGTGGCGCTGGCGACGAACGACATCATCGGGACCGTCGACGCGATGCGCGCCCGGGGCATCGAGTTCCTGTCGACGCCGGACTCCTACTACGAGGACCCGGACCTGCGGGCCCGCATCGGGCAGGTCCGTGCGCCGATCGAGGAGCTGCAGGCGCGCGGGATCCTGGTCGACCGCGACGAGGACGGCTACCTGCTCCAGATCTTCACCCGGCCCACCGGCGACCGGCCGACGGTCTTCTTCGAGCTCATCGAGCGGCACGGCTCGCTGGGCTTCGGCAAGGGCAACTTCAAGGCGCTGTTCGAGGCGATCGAGCGCGAGCAGGCCCGGCGGGGCAACTTCTAGGGACTTTCTGTACAGAAAGTCTCTTCTGGTGAGGAGGTCGACGTGGCGCACTACCGGCAGGTGGGGGAGATTCCGCCGAAGCGGCACACGCAGTTCCGCCGGCCCGACGGCCGGCTGTACTCCGAGGAGCTGATGGGGGAGGAGGGCTTCTCCGCCGACAGCTCGCTGCTCTACCACCGCGGCGTCCCGTCGTCGCTGGTCGACGCCCGCCCGTGGGAGCTGCCCGACCAGACGACGACGCCCAACAGCCCGCTGGTGCCCCGGCACCTGAGGCTGCACGACCTCTTCTCGGGCGAGGAGCACAAGGCCGTCGACGCGGTGACCGGCCGACGGCTGGTGCTCGGCAACGCCGACGTCCGGCTCTCCTACGCCGTCAGTAGCCTGCCCAGCCCGCTCTACCGGAACGCAGTCGGCGACGAGTGCGTCTTCGTCGAGCGGGGGACGGCGACGGTCGAGACGGTGTTCGGGGCGCTGGACGTCGGCCCCGGCGACTACGTCGTCCTCCCGCGGGCGACGACGCACCGCTGGCTGCCGACCGGGGACGAGCCGCTGCGCACCTACGCCATCGAGGCCAGCGGCCACATCGCCCCGCCGAAGCGCTACCTGTCCCGGTACGGCCAGTTCCTCGAGCACGCGCCCTACTGCGAGCGGGACCTGCGGGCGCCGGCCGAGCCGCTGCTGGCCGAGGGCGCGGACGTCGAGGTCTACGTCAAGCACCGCGGCGACGGGCCGGGCGGGCTTGCCGGCACCGTGCACGTGACGCCCGAGCACCCGTTCGACGTCGTCGGCTGGGACGGCTGCCTCTACCCGTACGTGTTCAACGTGAGCGAATTCGAGCCGATCACCGGGCGGGTGCACCAGCCCCCGCCGGTGCACCAGGTGTTCGAGGGGCCGAACTTCGTCGTCTGCAACTTCGTGCCGCGGAAGGTCGACTACCACCCGCTGGCCGTGCCGGTGCCCTACTACCACTCCAACGTCGACTCCGACGAGATCATGTTCTACGTCGACGGCGACTACGAGGCGCGCAAGGGCTCGGGCATCGGCAAGGGCTCGATCACCGTGCACCCCGGCGGCCACTCGCACGGCCCGCAGCCGGCCGCGGTCGAGGCGTCCCTGGGTGCGGAGCGGTTCGACGAGCTCGCCGTCATGGTCGACACCTTCCGGCCGCTCCAGCTCGGCGAGGGCGGCCGGGCCGTGGACGACGGCCGGTACGCCTGGTCCTGGTCGGGCCGCGGGCCCTCGTGACCTGGGTCGACCTCCCGGAGGGCACCGGGTTCGGGATCGGCAACCTGCCGCTCGGGGTGTTCCTCGGCGGCGGGCGGCCGGGGTTCCGGCACGGCGTGCGCGTCGGAGATCTCGTCCTCGACCTGTTCGGGGTGACCGGGCTGCCGGTGCACCGGACCGGGACGCTCGACCCGTTCCTCGCCGCCGGCCCGGGGGCCTGGCGGGACCTGCGCGAGCAGGTGACCGAGTGGCTCACCGACGAGCGCCACCGCGCCCGCGTCGAACCGCACCTGCTGCCGATCGACGCCGTCCGCCTGTTCCGCCCGATCGGGGTGGCGAACTTCGTCGACTTCTACAGCTCGCGGGCGCACGCCGAGAACGTCGGCCGGCTGTTCCGGCCGGGCGCCGACCCGCTGCCGCCGAACTGGCTGCACCTGCCCATCGGCTACCACGGGCGGGCCGGCACGGTGCAGGTCTCCGGGACGCCGGTGATCCGGCCCTGCGGCCAGCTCGGCCCGCCCACCGACGGACCGCCGCCGTTCGGGCCCACGCGCCGGCTCGACCTCGAGGCCGAGGTCGGCTTCGTGGTCGGCGCGCCGAGCGAGCCGGGGAGCCGGGTGCCGGTCGAGGCGTTCGCGGAGCACGTGGTCGGGGTCTGCCTGGTGAACGACTGGTCGGCCCGCGACGTCCAGGCGTGGGAGTACCAGCCGCTGGGCCCGTTCCTCGGCAAGTCGTTCGCGACGTCGATGTCGCCGTGGATCGTCCCGCTGGCGGCCCTGGAGGCGGCCCGCGTGCCGCCGCCGGTGCGCGAGACCGCGCTGCTGCCCTACCTGCGCGACGAAGCCGCGCCCTGGGGCCTGGACGTCGAGCTCGATGTGCGGATCAACGGGGAGGTGGTCAGCCGGCCACCGTTCCGGGACATGTACTGGACGCCGGCCCAGCAGCTGGCCCACCTGACGGTGAACGGCGCTTCGCTGCTCCCCGGTGAGCTGTTCGCGTCGGGCACGGTCAGCGGGTCCGTGCCCGGCCAGGAGGGGTCGCTGCTGGAGCTGACGGCGAACGGCACCCGGCCGCTGACCCTCGCCGACGGGTCCACCCGGACGTTCCTCGAGGACGGGGACACCGTCCGGATCACCGCGAGCGCCCCCGGACCGGCCGGCACGCGGATCGGCCTCGGCGAGGTGACCGGGCAGGTGCTGCCGGCGCGCTGATCAGCCGACGACGACGTTCCAGGGCCGGATCGTCCAGCCGGTGACCAGCCCCTGCACGACGTAGGGGTCGCGGGCGACGAACTCCTCGATGACCTCCCGCGGCGCCGTCCACACCAGCAGCGCGCGGTCGTAGGGGTCGGGCAGCGCCCCGGCGAGCAGCAGCTCGCCGCGCTGGTGGGCCTCCCGCGCGAGGGCGAGGTGCTCCTCGCGCAGCGCCGCCCGGCGCTCCAGGTAGTCGTCGGCCAGCGCGTACTCGAGCACCAGGTGCATGCCGTCCACTGTCACACGACGGGGGTCCCGGTACGGCCCTCGGCGCCCGGAGGTGGCACGGTCCAGGGCATGGAGCGGCTGCTGGTGGTGGTGAACCGGTCGGCGGGGACCACGGACGACGACGCGGTGGGGACCGCGCTCGCCGTCCTGCGCGCGGGAGCGGACGTCACCGTCGCCGCCACCGCGGGCGCCGACGAGCTGGTCGACGTCGTGGGGGCCCGCGACGGGCGGCGGGTCGTGGTCGTGGGCGGCGACGGGTCGCTGCACGCCGTCGTCCGCGCGCTGGACCGTGCCGGGGGGCTCGACCCCTCCGAGGCCGTCGGGCTCGTCCCGCGCGGTACCGGCAACGACCTCGCCCGGACCCTCGGTCTGCCGACCGACCCCGCGGAGGCCGCGGCCGTGGTGCTGAGCGGCAGCGCGCGCCCGCTGGACCTGGTGCGCGACGACACCGGCGGGCTGGTGGTCAACGCCGTGCACGTGGGCGTGGGCGCGGAGGCCGGTGCCGAGGCGGTCCGGTTCAAGGAGCGGCTCGGCACGGCCGCCTTCCCCCTGGGTGCGGCGATCGCGGGCGTGACCAGCAGTGGCTGGCCGCTGCGGGTGGAGGTCGACGGGCGGGTCGCCGCGCACGACGGCTGGGCGGCCGACGGGCGCACCGACGTCCTGATGGCCGCCGTCTGCACGGGTCGGACGATCGGCGGCGGGACGCCGCTGGCGCCGGAGGCCGCACCCGACGACGGGCTGGCGGAGGTCGTCGTCTGCACGGCCACCGGCCCGGTCGCCCGCGCCGCCTTCGCCACCGCACTCCTGGCGGGCCGGCACGCCGAGCGCGACGACGTCCTCGTGACCCGGGGCCGGGAGGTGCGCTTCACCGGCCCGCCGGTCGCGCTCAACGCCGACGGCGAGCTGGAGCAGGAGGTGTCGTCGCGGACGTGGACCGTGCAGCACCACGCCTGGTCGGTCGTCGTCCCCGGCGGGTGAGGCCCACCCTCAGGTCGGCGGGCCGACCCGCTCGCGCAGCACGTGGCCCAGCAGCAGGGAGCCCAGCCCGGCGACGACGACGGCCAGCAGGGCGACCCGCAGGCTGAAGGCGTCGGCCAGGAGCCCGATGAGCGGCGGCGAGAGCAGGAACCCGATCCGCAGCAGCCAGTTGACCACCGCCAGCCCGGTGCCCCGGCGCAGGCCCGGCAGCTCGTCGGCGGCGTGGTAGACCGCCGGGATGAGGGTGGCCACGCCGAGCCCGGCGAGGGCGAAGCCGACCAGCGTGGTCACGACCGAGGGGATGGCCAGCGCCAGGCCCATCCCGCCCGCGATGACCGCCCCGCCCACCTGGGCGACCCGCCGCTGGCCGAACCTGTCGACGACCCGGTCGCCGGTCAGCCGGCCGACGGTCATCGCGCCCTGCAGCGCGACGAACCCGAGCCCTGCCAGCGCGGCACCGGCGGCCAGCTCGGTGCGCAGGTACAGCGCGGCCCAGGAGGCGCCGGCGTCCTCCACGACGGCGCCGCAGACACCGAGCACCCCCAGCGCCGTCATCGCCAGGACGGCGGTCCGCAGCCCGGCCCGGGCGGCGGAGCCCGTGGGCCGCTCGGGCTCGGGCTCGCGGTCGGCGTCGTCGTCCCCGGGCAGCATCAGCCGGTAGGCGACCGCGGCGACGACGCCGAAGAGCACGGTGGAGAACCCGAGGTGCACCTCCAGCGGCACCGCCAGGCCGGCCGCCGCCGAGCCGAGCAGGCCGCCGCAGACCGCGCCGATGCTCCAGAAGGCGTGGAAGCCGTTGAGGATCGACCGCCGGTAGAGCCGCTGGACCCGCAGCCCGTGCGCGTTCTGGGCGACGTCGATGACGGCGTCCAGCGCCCCGGCGATCAGCAGGGCGCCGGCGAGCGCCGGCCAGTTGGGGGCGACCGCGATGCCGAACAGGACGACGCCCAGCAGCACGAGGCCCCACGTCGCCACGCGCGCCGAGGTGAACCGGCGGATCAGGGCCGCCGAGGAGAGGGCGGCGAGCAGCGCGCCCAGCGGCATGGCCGCCAGCGCCGTCCCGAGCGAGGCGTTGCTCAGCCCGAGGTCGGCCTTGATCTCCGGCAGCCGGGGGACGACGTTGGCGTAGAAGACGGCGTTGAGGAAGAAGCACGCCGCGACGGCCACCCGGGCCCGGCGCAGCTCGCGGGTCGGCGCGAGCACCTGGTCCGTGGTCACCGGGCGAACCGCGCGAGGGCGTGCCGGATCTGCCCGGCGTCCATCGGGTCGGTCGACAGCGCGCTGTGCAGCACGAGCCCCTCCACGAACGCGTCGAGCTCCCGCGCGGTCACCGGGTCGAAGTGCCGCTCGAGGCTGCGCCGGCTGCGCCCCATCCAGTCCTGGGTGACCGCCCGCAGCGCCGGGTTCCGCGCGGCGGCCACGTAGAGCTCGACCATGAGGACCAGGTCGCGCGCCGAGTCCAGCAGGTCGCCGGTGAGGTGCTCCACCAGGTAGTCGAGGACGGCGCCGCAGTCCTCCGCCGCGCGCATCCGCTCGTCGAACCGCGGGGCGACCGTGTCGACGTGCGCGGTGAAGGCGGCGGTGAGCAGCTCGTCCAGGGACGCGAAGTGGTAGGTGATCGAGCCGAGGGGCACGTCGGCCGCCCGGGCGATCGCCCGGTGGGTGGCGCCGGTGACACCCTGCTCGGCGACGACGTCCAGCGTCGCGGCCACGATGCGGTTCCGGCGGTCCGGGTCGTACCGCCGCGCCCGGCGGGCCGGTGCCTCGGCCACCGTCACGCCTCGCCGTCCAGCGTCTTCACCACGCGGGCGGGGTTGCCGACGGCGACGACGCCCGCGGGCAGGTCGCGGGTGACCACGGCACCCGCGCCGACGACGGTGTCCGCGCCGATGGTGACGCCGGGCAGCACGATGACGCCGCCGCCGAGCCAGACGTTGTCGCCGATGACGATGGGTGCGGCGGCCTCCCACTTCTGCCGCCGCGGCTCCGGCGCGAGCGGGTGCGTCGGCGTCAGCAGCTGCACGTTGGGGCCGATCTGGACGTCGTCCCCGATGGTGATCGCGGCGACGTCGAGGGCGACCAGCCCGAAGTTGGCGAAGCAGCGGGCGCCGATGCTGATGTGGGAGCCGTAGTCGACGGAGAAGGGCGGCCGGATCTCGGTGCCCTCGCCGACGGCGCCGAGGAGCTGCTCCAGGAGCTGCCGCCGCAGCGGGCCCTGGCGGACCGTGGTCGCGTTGTAGGCGGCCACCAGGTCGAGCGCCGCCGCGCCCCGCTCGGCGAGCTCCGGGTCGTCGGCGAGGTAGAGGTCACCGGCGAGCATCCGCTCGCGCATGCTCCGGCAGTCGTCCACGGCGCGACCGTACAGCACGATAGGAACACGCGTACGCATCGGCGTCCGGCAGGATCCCGGGCATGCCGCGTCTGCTCGTCGTGCACCACACGCCCTCGCCCAACCTGCAGGCGGTCCTGGAGGCGGTGCGCGAGGGCGCGGCCATGGTCGAGGAGGTCGAGCTGGTCGTCCGGCCGGCGCTGTCCGCCGGTGCCGCCGACCTGCTCGAGGCCGACGGCGTGCTGCTCGGGACGCCGGCCAACATCGGCTACATGTCGGGTGCGCTCAAGCACTTCTTCGACTCCGTCTACTACCCGTGCCTCGACGCGACCGTCGGCCTGCCCTACGGCGTCTACGTCCACGGCGGCGACGACACGGCCGGGGCGCTCACCGCGATCCAGCGGATCACCGGCGCGCTCCGCTGGAAGCAGGTCGCCGCGCCGCTCAGCCTCACCGGTCCGCCGTCGCCCGCCGACCTGGACGCGGTCCGCGAGCTGGCGGCCACGGTGGCGGTCGGCCTCTAGCTCACCAGGCGGTGGTCGCCTGGAGCACCGCCTCGGTGAGGGCGCGGGTGCGCAGCTCCGTGACCTGCTGGTACTCGGGGTCGGCGACCATGCGGCTGAACGCGTCGCGGGAGGGATAGCGCACGAGCAGGACGGCGTCCCACGCCTGCCCGTCCTCGGCGACCAGCGCGGTCGACCCCTCGCCCGCGTACAGCACCTCGCCGCCGTAGCGGGGCAGGAAGGTGCTGCTCAGCGCCTCGGCGTACCGGGCGTACAGCTCCCGGCCACCTTCCGCGTACCGGAGCAGGTTGAGCATCACCACCGGACCGCCAGGGTCCTCCTGCAGGTAGCGCTTGAGGTCGGCACCGCGGAGATCGACAGCCATGCCGGGAAGCTATCGGGCCGGCCGCTCGCGTGTGGCGCGGCCCGGCAGCGGCTATGGGGAGCGGATCCTCGACGGAAGGACGACCGTGGCCGAGAGCAGTCGTGCTCGCGCCCTGCTGCCCGCGGCCGGTCGGGGGGCGCTGGCCGGCCTCGCCGGTGTCGCCGCGATGACGGCGGTGGAGAAGGTCGAGCAGGCGGTGACGCACCGCCCGGACTCGTACGTCCCCGCGCGCACGCTGCTGACGCTGCTCGGTCGCCACCCCGGGGACGCCGACCGGCCCGTGGTGTGGAACCACGCGATGCACTGGGGCACCGGCGCGGTCCTGGGCGCCCTCCGCGGCGTCTGGGCGGCCGTCGGGCTCCGCGGGCCGCAGGCCCACCTCGCGCACACCGTCGTCCGCCTGGCCACCGACCAGACGCTGGAGAACGCGACCGGCGCCGGGGCGCCACCCTGCACCTGGCCCCGGCAGGAGCGCGTCGTCGACGGCCTCGAGAAGGCGGTCTACTCGCTGGTGACCGGCCTGGTCGCGGAGCGGGTCGTCGCGCCCCGGCTCGAGTCCCGGCGCGGGACGACGAGCCACTGAGCGCGCGGGGCGACGTGGTGGGCAGCGCACTGGCCGGGCGGGTGCGGCACGCGCTGCGGGGTCTGGTGCGGCCGCCGGAGCTGAACACCGACGAGTCGCGCTCGGCGTCCCGGCTGGAGCTGTTCTTCGACCTCGCCTTCGTGCTGGTCGTCGCCGAGCTGGCCATCGCACTGCGCGAGGACGTCACCGTGCACGGCGAGCTGCTGTTCGCGGGCCTGTTCACCCTCGTCTGGTGGTCCTGGGTCAGCTCGACCCTGTACGCCAACCGCTTCGACCACGACGACGTCGTCTACCGGCTGCTCAAGCTGCTCAGCATGGCCGCCGTCATCGGGCTGGCGGCGTCGGCCACCGAGGCGACCGGCGAGCTGTTCGCCGTCTTCGTCGGCTGCCAGATCCTCCTGCGGATGTCGCTCCTCCTGCAGTACCGGAGGGCCTACCGGCACATCGAGCACGCCCGCCCCATCGCCCGGCTCTACCTGCTCGGCACCGGGATCGGCGCGGCGCTGTGGGCCACCTCGCTGTTCGTGCCACGGCCGGTCGGGTTCGGGCTGTGGGCCACCGCGGTCGCCGTCGAGGCGCTGGTCCCGCTGGTCGCCACCCGGCACTCGGCCGACGTCCCGCTGCACGTGGAGCACCTGCCGGAGCGGTTCGCCCTCTTCGTGATCCTCGTCCTCGGGGAGTCCGTCGCCGGGGTCGCGCACGGTCTGCACGACGCGAAGTGGACCCCCTCGGCCATCCCGGTCGCCCTGCTGTCGTTCGTGCTGGCGGCCGCGCTCTGGTGGAGCTACTTCGATTTCGCCGGCGCCCGGGCGAAGCGGCTGCTCGACGAGGTCGGCGGGGAGCGCAGCGACCGGAGGCACGACGTCTACGTCTTCGGGCAGCTGCCGCTCACCCTCGCGCTGGCCACGGTGGGCGCGGGCATCGAGCTCGCCGTCGTGCAGAGCGGTCAGGGTGAGGTCCCCGTGGGGACCCGCCTCCTGCTCGCCGGAGGGGTGGCCGTCTACCTGATGTCGATGGCGCTGACCGACGGCGGGATGTCGCGCGCCGCCCGCCGGGGCTGGTGGTGGCCGCTGGCCGCCGCGGTGCTCGCCGCCCTGGACGCGGTCCTGGAGCTGCCGGCGGTCGTGGTGGTGGGCGCCCTCGCGGCGTTGCTCGTCGCCGTCCTCGTCGTCGGGTCGGCGGAGCGGTCCACCG
This sequence comes from Blastococcus sp. SYSU D00922, assembly GCF_054050495.1. Classification (NCBI taxonomy): domain Bacteria; kingdom Bacillati; phylum Actinomycetota; class Actinomycetes; order Geodermatophilales; family Geodermatophilaceae; genus Blastococcus; species Blastococcus sp. SYSU D00922. The sequence goes on along the minus strand of NZ_JBJGZL010000002.1, from coordinate 333,878 downwards.
GCCGGCTGGACGTCTCGCCGGTCTGAGCCCGTTATCCGGTTGACCGGGTCGGGAACCTGGACGGGTGCGCCTGACCTTCACCCGGATGGCCGACCGCCGGCCCGTCGAGACGCACGTCGAACGGGACGACGGCGTGGTCTTCGCCATGCGCGGCGCGGGCGGCGGTGCCGACCTGCCGCACGACCTGGTGCACGCGCTCGTCGAGACGGAGCTCGGGATCACCGACGGGATCTGGGGCTGCGTCGCCGACGGCGTGGTGTGGAACAGCATGCGCCACGTGTCCGGCCGTCAGCCGCCGCACGCGGCGGTTCGATCCGCCCGCCTGAAGAAGGAGCGCGCGGCCGCCATCCAGCGGGCAGAGGGCGTGGCCGACCTCGTCTCGCGCCTCGCCCGCGGTGCCGAGGTGCTCCCGGGCGAGACGGCGTCGTCCGGCTTCCCCGTGGCCCGGCTGGAGGCGGCGGCCGTGGCGCTGCGCGGCGCGGGGGTCCGGTGGTCGCAGCTGCGACCGGGGGCCACGGAGACGCTGGTCTGGGCCGGGAGCCGGCGCCGCCGGTGATCCTCACCTCGTCGTCCCGCCTCTGACCTGCCCGGACCGGATCCCCGTGGCACCCTCGATCCGTGACACGGGTGGGGCTGGTGCTCGGCGGCGGCGGAGTGGTGGGGCAGGCCTACCACTCGGGCGTCCTGGCGGTCCTGCAGAACGACTTCGGCTTCGACGCCCGCACCGCCGACGTCGTCGTCGGGACCTCGGCCGGCTCGATCACCGGCACGCTGCTGCGGATGGGCGTCTCGGCGGAGGACCTGGCCGCCTGGACGGTGAAGGCGCCGCTCTCCGGGGACGACGACGTCCTGCAGCAGATGGCGGAGGCCGCGCTGCCCGAGCTGGCGCCGCTCCGGCCGCTGGACCTGGTGCGCCGCCCCATGCGGCTGCCGGGCCGGCACATGGTCGCCCGGGCGCTGAGCCGGCCGCTCCAGTTCCGCCCCATGGCCGCCGGCCTGTCCCTGCTCGCCCCCGGGCGGCACGACATCCTCGAGCAGCTGTCCGCCCTGCGGGAGCTCGAGCGCCCGGAGTGGCTTGAGCCCGATCTGTGGATCTGCGCGGTGCGCCGGCGGGACGGACGACGGGTCGTGTTCGGCCGTCCCGGGTCGCCCCCGGCGCCGATCCACCTCGCGATCGGGGCGTCCTGCGCGGTGCCCGGCTACTTCGCGCCGGTGCAGATCGGCCGGCACAGCTACCTCGACGGCGGCGTCCACTCGCCGACCAACGCCGCGATCCTGCGCGGGCAAGGCCTCGACGTCGTCATCGTCGTCGCGCCCATGAGCGGGCCCGCGGGCTGGCGGCCCGGCGTCTTCCGGTCCGTCCGCCGGTACTCCGACCGGCTGCTGCGGCAGGAGGTGCGGGCGCTCGAGGCGGAGGGGATCAGGACGGTCGTCTTCACCCCCGGCTGGGGCGAGCAGCAGGTGATGGGCACCGACATGATGTCGCGCGAGCGGCTGGACGAGGTCATCCAGCAGTCGTTCCTCACCGCCGGCGCGTACGCCGGCACCTCCGAGGTCGCCTCGCTGCTCCGGTCGATCGCGGGTGGCGGCGCCTGACGGTCAGCCGTTGAGCTCGAGGACCTGCATCGTGTCGGTGCGGACCTGCTCCAGCAGCGCGGGCTCCTCCGACAGCCGGTGGCCGTAGGAGGGGATGGCCTCCTGCAGCGCCGGGCGCCAGGCGGCGATCCGGTCGGGGAAGCAGCGCTCGAGCAGGGTGAGCATCGCCGACACGGCGGTGGAGGCGCCGGGCGAGGCGCCGAGCAGACCCGCGATCGAGCCCTCGCCGCCGACGACGAGTTCGGTGCCGAACTGCAGGACACCGCGGCCGGTGGCCGGGTCGCGCTTGATGACCTGCACGCGCTGACCGGCGGTGATCATGTCCCAGTCGGCCTGCTCGGCGAGGGGCACGAACTCGGTCAGCGTCTCGTGCCGCGCGGAGCGCGACTTGAGCAGCTCGGTGATCAGGTACTTGGTGAGCCCCAGCTCGGTGCGGGCGACGCCGAGCATCGAGCCCAGGTTGTTCGGCTTGACGCTCAGGGGCAGGTCGAACATCGAGCCGGCCTTGAGGAACTTGGGCGAGAAGCCGGCGTAGGGGCCGAAGAGCAGCGAGTGGTCGCCGTCGATCAGGCGCAGGTCGAGGTGCGGCACCGACATCGGCGGCGCGCCGACGGCGGCCTGGCCGTACACCTTCGCCTGGTGGGTGCCCACCAGCTCGGGGGACGTGGTCCGGAGGAACATGCCGCTGACCGGGAAGCCGCCGAAGCCACGGATCTCCGGGATGCCGGCCTTCTGCAGCAGCGGCAGCGCCCCACCGCCGGCGCCGACGAAGACGAACCGCGTGCGCAGCGTGCGGCGCTCGCCGGTCCGGGTGTCCTCGACGGTGACCTTCCAGCGCCCGTCGGACTCGCGGTCGAGGTCACGGACGCGCTGGTTGGTGTGCACCATGACGCCGCGGCTGTCGGCGTCGTCGAGCAGGAGGCGGGTGAGCGCGCCGAAGTTCACGTCGGTGCCGGCCACCGACCGGGTGGCGGCGACGACCTGCGACGGGTCGCGGCCGGCCATCATCAGCGGGATCCAGCGGGCGAGCTCGGCGGGGTCCTCGGTGTACTCGAGACCCCGGAAGAGCGGCTGCGCCGCCAGCGCCTCGTGCCGCGCGCGCATGTAGCGGCGGCCGGCCTCGCCGGTGACGAAGCTCAGGTGCGGGACGGGGGTGATGAACTCCTTGGGGGAGCCGGTCATCCCGCCGCGCACCAGGTGCGACCAGAACTGGCGCGAGACCTGGAACTGCTCGTTGATCGTGACGGCCTTGGACGGGTCGACGCGACCGTCGGGGCCGGCCGGCGTGTAGTTCAGCTCGCAGAGCGCGGAGTGCCCGGTGCCGGCGTTGTTCCACGGGCCGGAGCTCTCACCGGCGACCTCGTCCGCGGACTCGAAGACGGTGACGCTCCACTGCGGGGCGACGACGTTGATCAGCGCGGCCAGCGTGGCGCTCATGATGCCGCCGCCGACCAGCACGACGTCGGGGTTCGCGCTGTCGGGTACGCCGGCTGCTACGCCGCTCTCGGAAGTCACGTCTGCCTCTCCGGCCGTCCAAGGGAAGGTGCGCCGCAGCGCCGTCCTCCTGATCGTCGGCCGAAACGGTCTGCTACATGCAGTCCGGAAGGTGTGAGGAATCTCCGGCCCGTGAGCTTCGCCATACTTCCGGCGCCGATCCGGCCGATATGCGCGGGGTCGGGCGCCCCGACGGCGGTGTTCCCTTCGCCACGCCCACCCCCACCGGGGGACCCGGGACGGCGGCCTCAGCCGAGGGAGACGCCGTCCAGGTAACGCCACCGGCCGTCCTCGCGGGCGAACCGGCTGTTCTCGTGCTGGGCTCCCGCGCGGCCGTCGACGCGGTGGTGCGCCCGGAACTCCACGGTGCCCTCGGCGGCCAGGAGCGATCCGCCCGTGGTGGCCAGGACCTCCAGGCCGGTCCAGCGCACGGCCGGGTCGAGGTCGAGCGAGCCGGGACGGGTGGTGGAGTGCCACGTCTCGAGCAGGTAGGCGGCGTCGCCGACGGCGAAGGCGCTGTAGCGCGACCGCATGAGCTGCTCGGCCGTGGCCGCCGGGCGCACGCCGTCGTGGAGCGGACCGCAGCACTCCGCGTAGGGGAGGCCGGAGCCGCAGGGGCAGGGTCGTGAGCGCACCCGCCCAGTGTCCCCGCACCCCGTGCGGCAGCATCCGTGGTGTGACCACGGAGCCGGGCTGGGTGCAGGACGCGATCTGGTGGCACGTCTACCCGCTGGGCTTCGTCGGCGCCGAGCGCGCCTCAGCGCCCGACCAGCCCGTTGTCCACCGGCTCTGCCACCTCGCGGCCTGGCTGGACCACGCCGTCGAGCTGGGTGCCTCCGGGTTGGCGCTCGGGCCGGTGTTCGCGTCGGAGACGCACGGCTACGACACCACCGACCACCTGCGCGTCGACCCGCGGCTGGGGGACGACGCCGACCTGGACGCGCTGATCGCCGCCTGCCGTGAGCGCGGGCTGCGGGTGCTGCTGGACGGGGTGTTCAACCACGTCGGGCGGGGTCACCCCGCGTTCCGGGCCGTGCTGGAGCAGGGGCCGTCCGCGCCGACCGCCGCGTGGTTCCGCCTGCGCTGGCCCGAGGCCGGCGGCCCGCCGGAGTACGACGACTTCGAGGGGCACTCGGCGCTCGTCGCGCTGAACCACGACGAGCCGGCGGTCGCCGACCACGTCGTCGAGGTGATGTGCCACTGGCTCGACCGCGGCGTCGACGGCTGGCGGCTGGACGCGGCCTACGCCGTCCCGGCGCGGTTCTGGGCGGGCGTCGCCGACCGGGTGCGCGAGCGGCACCCCGACGCCTACCTGATGGGCGAGGTCATCCACGGCGACTATCCCCGGTTCGTCGCGGCGGCCCACCTCGACGCCGTCACCCAGTACGAGCTGTGGAAGGCGGTCTGGAGCTCGCTCAACGACGCCAACTTCTTCGAGCTGGACGCCGCACTCTCCCGCCACGGCGGGTTCCTCGACTCGTTCGTGCCGTTCACGTTCCTGGGCAACCACGACGTCACCCGCATCGCCAGCCGGCTCACCGACGAGCGGCACCTCGCCCACGCGCTGGTCGTCCTGCTCACCACCGGCGGCACGCCGGCGGTCTACGCCGGTGACGAGCACGCCTTCCGCGGGGTCAAGGAGGACCGGGCCGGAGGGGACGACGCCGTCCGGCCGCCGTTCCCGGCCACGCCGGGGGAGCTGTCGCCGCTGGGCCTGCCGACCTACGCCCTGCACCAGGAGCTCATCGGCCTGCGCCGCCGGCACCGGTGGCTGCACGCGGCCCGGACCCGGACGCTGCACCTGGCCAACGAGCAGCTGGTCTACGAGGCGGTCGGGGACGGCGGCCGTCTCGTGGTCGCGCTCTCGGTGGGGGAGCGGCCGGTCGAGGTTCCGGCGAAGGGGGCCGGTGCCGTGCTGGCCGGGGCGGCGGAGGTCGTCGGTGGCCGGGTGCGACTGGCGCCGCACGGCTGGGCCGTCCTGGACGGGTGACCGTGCCCGGCAAGCCGCTGCCCGACGTCATCGCGCCGGACCTCGACGTGCTGTTCTGCGGGATCAACCCGTCGCTGATGTCGGCCGAGCGCGGGCACCACTTCGCGCGGCCGGGGAACCGGTTCTGGCCGGCGATCCACCTGGCCGGATTCACGCCGCGGTTGTTCAGCCCGGACGAGGACCGGCTGCTGCCCGGGTACGGCCTCGGCATCACCAACGTCGTGGCGCGGCCGACGCGCACCGCCGCCGAGCTCAGCCGGGAAGAGCTGCGAGAGGGCGCCCTGCAGCTGGCCGCGCTGGTGGAGGAGTACCGGCCCCGCGTGCTGGCGGTCCTCGGGATCACCGCCTGGCGCACCGGCTTCGACCGGCCCAAGGCGGTCGCCGGCAGGCAGCCCGAGCGGATCGGGGGCGCGGCGACCTGGGTGGTGCCGAACCCGAGCGGCCTGAACGCGCACGTCCAGGTGCCGGACCTGGCCCGCATCTACCGTCAGCTTCGCCCGTGACGACGCAGGTCCGGGACCGCGACGGCCGACACCGCGGGATCTGTCCCCTCCGGGTGGTGTCGTCGGGACGCCGGACCACGTACCTTAAGTGCAACCGGAACGTTACTGAGCCGCTTCGCCGTCCTCGGAGGTCGCCATGAGCAGCACGACGCCCTCGCCGCAGGAGGCGTTCGTCCACGGCCAGCTGATCAACCTGGTGCGCACGGGCCGGGCGGTGACCCGCCCGGGCCTGGAGCAGGAGACCGGGATCGGGCGCAAGGTCGTGACCCAGCGCGTCCAGCAGGCCATCGACGTCGGCCTGCTCGAGGACGGGGACCTGGCGCCGTCGGCCGGCGGCCGGCCCTCCCGTCTTCTGCGCTTCCGCTCGGAGGCCGGGCACGTCTTCGCCGGGATGATCGGCGCGACGGAGATGACGGCGGCGGTCGCGACGCTGGACGGCACCCTGGTCGCCTCGCTGCACGAGGACTGGAACGCCGCGGAGCGCCCCGAGGAGACCCTCGAGCTCCTGGACAGCCTCTTCGTCCGGCTGGCGCGGAAGACGCGCACCGAGCCGTGGGCCTTCGGCATCGGCGTGGCCGGCCCGGTCGACTTCGCCACCGGCCGCCTCGTCGACCCGCCGATCATGCCCGGGTGGGACGGCTGGAGCGTCCGCGCCTGGCTCCGCGACCGGTACGACGCGCCGGTCTGGGTCGACAACGACGTGAACCTCATGGCGCTGGGGGAGTGGCACAAGGGCACCCCCCGGGACGGGCGTGACCTGCTGTACGTGTTCGTCGACGAGGGGGTCGGGGCCGGCCTGGTGTCGAAGGGCACCGTCTTCCGCGGCGACACGGGCGCGGCGGGGGACATCGGCCACATCCAGGTCACCGACGACCCCTCCGTCGTCTGCCGGTGCGGGCAGATCGGCTGCCTCGAGGCCGTGACCGGTGGGTGGGGCCTGGTCCAGCGGCTGACCTCGCGCGCCGCCGAGAGCCCTGTCCTCTCCGCCCGCCTGGCCCAGCGCGGCCACCTGACCTCGCAGGACGTGGGCCTGGCGGCTCGCGACGGCGACCGGCTCGCCTCCGAGGAGACGCTCCGCGGCACCCGGCTCATCGGCACGACCGTGGCGGGGGTCGTCAACTTCCTCAACCCCGGGACGGTCGTCCTGGGTGGCGGCGCCCTGCGGATCGGGGACTCGGTCGTGCAGGTCTTCGAGGAGACCGTGCGCGGGCGGGCGACCAAGCTGGCCCAGCAGCGGCTCACCGTGCGGCCGGCGTCGCTGGAGTTCCACGAGGGCGTGACCGGTGCCGCCATCCTGGCGATCGAGCAGCTGTTCGCGCCGGAATCCGTGGGTCTCTGGATCGAGAACGGGTCGCCTATCGGGCACGCCGCGCCTCTTCAGCGCACCGCCGCCGTGTGAGGGTTGACATATGTGCCAACGGCACTAAAGTCATCCCCACGGCGTGACCCGCCCCACAAGCTCGATCTCCGCTCCTGACCCGGAGCGCCTGCTCTTCTCCTCCGCCACTGCGGCCGACGGCCGCCCGGGACCACAGCCGGTCCCGACGTCTCTGGAGTTCACATGCGAAGGTCCCTCGTCGCGGCCACGGTCGCGTCCGCCCTGCTCCTCACCGCCGCCTGCGGCGGGTCGTCCGAGCGTGGCTCCGGCTCCTCGGGCAGCACCGACAGCCTGACCCTGGCCGCGATCACGCCGCCCTCCTCGTTCGCCATCGGCGAGATGGCCAGCAGCGGCCCGGAGGACCACTACTACCAGGCGGTCTACGACAAGCTGCTGAACCTCGACGCCGACGGCCAGCCCATCCCCAACCTCGTCACCGAGTGGAGCTACGACGAGACGGGGACCCGGCTGAGCCTCACGCTCCGGGACGACGTCACCTTCACCGACGGCGCGGCCTTCGACGCCGAGGCGGTCAAGGCGAACCTCGAGCTGGCCAAGACGAAGACCGGTGAGGCGGGGTCCGCCCTCCGCGCCGTCGAGAGCGTCGAGGTCGTCGACGCCACCCACGCCGACATCGTGCTCAGCCGGCCCGACCCCTCGCTCCCGCAGGCGCTGGCGCGCAGCTCCGGCTACATGGCCAGCCCCGACGCCCTGGGCAACGACGACCTGGCGACCGCCCCCGTCGGCTCGGGCCCGTACGTCCTCGACCAGGACGCGTCGACGCCGGGCAGCACCTACGCCTACACGCGCAACGCGGACTACTGGAACGCCGAGGAGTTCCCCTACGAGTCCCTCGAGATCCGGTTCCTCGACGACACCACGGCCATCCTCAACGGACTGCGTTCCGGCGAGCTCGACGGCATCGGGATGTCGACGAGCGACGGGGTGTCCGGCGCCGAGCAGGCGGGCCTGAACGTCACCACCTACACCAGCGGCGGGATCGAGGGCCTCTACCTCTGGGACCGGGCCGGCGCCCTGGTGCCGGCGCTCGGCGACGTCCGCGTGCGCCAGGCCATCAACTACGCCATGGACCGCGAGACCATCGTCGACGTCGTCAAGGGCGGGCTCGGCCAGCCCACCGTGCAGATGTTCGGCCCGAGCTCGCCCGCCTACGACGAGTCGCTCGAGGGCACCTACGACTACGACGTCGAGAAGGCGGAGGAACTCATGGCGGAGGCCGGGTACGCCGACGGCTTCACCATGAGCATGCCGGACGCCTCCCCGGTGGCCCCCGACGAGCAGGCCGCGCTCACGGAGGCGCTCGCGGCGATCGACATCACGGTCACCTTCGAGCCGATCACCGGCGACCAGTACGTCGGCAGCATCATCGGCGGGCAGTGGCCGGTCAACTGGTTCAACCTGACGGCCGGTTCGCCCTTCGAGATGATCGGGCTGGCGCTCACGCCGCAGTCGCCGTTCAACCCGTTCAAGACGTCCGACCCGAAGGTGGACGAGCTCATCGGCCGCGCGGGCAGCTCGACCGGTGACGAGCAGGCGGCGGCGCTGCAGGAGCTCAACGCCTACCTCGTGGAGCAGGCGTGGTTCGCCCCGTGGGTCGCCGGGGAGATCGCCTACGTCACGGGCGAGGGCTTCGACGTCCAGCCGGTGCAGGGCGTCAGCGTGCCCCCGCTGGCCAACATCGATCCGTCGGGCAGCTGATCCCCGGTCCGTGGCCGCGGAGCCCGTTCCGCGGCCACGGACCTCCCGGTACCGATCCCGCTCAACCGGAGGCCGACCGTGCTCCTCTTCCTGCTCCGCCGCATCGGTGTCGGTATCGCACTGATCTGGGCGGCCGCGACGCTGGTCTTCTTCCTGACCACGCTGACCGGCTCGGACCCGGCCCGGCGCATCCTCGGCCCCCAGGCAGGCCCCGCCGAGATCGCGGCCAAGAGCCAGGAGCTCGGGTTGGACCGCCCGGTCCTCGAGCGCTACTGGGACTGGCTGACCAGCGCGCTGCAGGGTGACCTCGGCAGCTCCTGGTTCACCAACCAGCCCGTGAGCCGGCTCGTCGCCGACGCGCTGCCGGTGTCGCTCTCCCTGGTCTTCGCCGCCATCGTGCTGACCGCGCTCGTGAGCATCGTCCTCGGCGTCGTCGCCGCGGTGCGCGGCGGCTGGCTGGACGGCCTCCTGCAGGGCATCTCCACCGTCGCCTTCGCCGTCCCGAACTTCCTCATCGGAATGCTGCTCGCCCTGGTCTTCGCCGTCGAGCTCGGCATCTTCCCGGCCCTGGGCTACACGCCCCTCGGCGAGGATCCCGGGCGGTGGCTGGCGTCGATCACCCTGCCGGCCGTCGCCCTGGCCATCGGCGCGATCGCGACCGTCGCCACCCAGACCCGCGGCTCGATGATCGACGTCCTCCAGCAGGACTACGTGCGGACCCTCCGCAGCCGCGGCCTCCCGACGCGGAGCGTGCTGCTCAAGCACGCCCTGCGCAACGCCGCCCCGGCGTCGCTCACCGTGCTGTCCCTGCAGTTCATCGCGCTGATCAGCGGCGCCGTCGTCATCGAGAAGGTGTTCGGCCTCAACGGCCTCGGCGAGCGCGCCACGGCCGCGGCCGGTCAGGGCGACGTCCCGCTCGTCCTCGGCATCGTCGTCCTCGCGGTCGTGGTCGTGGTGGTGGTCAACCTCCTGCTCGACCTCGCGTTGGGCTGGCTCAACCCGAAGGTGCGTCTCGCATGAGCATCCTGTCCGACGGCGGTCCCGCCGGTCCCGCGCCGGTCGACGCCACTGCCGCGCCGCCCCGCCGGGGCGCCTTCCGCCGGCTCCTGCGCAACCCCGTCGCGGTCGTCGCCCTCGCCTGGGTGCTCCTGGTCGGGCTGCTCGCCGTCCTCGCACCCCTGCTCACCTCGGCCAGCCCCACGGCTTCGCAGATCACCAACGCCCTGGCCCCGATGGGCGGGGCGAACCCGCTCGGCACCGACGGGGTGGGCCGGGACGTGCTCGCGCAGCTCCTGTACGGGGCGCGCACCAGCATCGTCGGCGGGGTCATCGTCGTCGTCGTGTCCCTCGTCCTGGGACTGCCGGCGGGCATCGTCGCCGGCTACTACCGGGGCCGGTTCGACGCGGTGGCCAGCTGGGTGGCGAACCTGCTGATGGCGCTGCCGGCGATCATCGTCCTGCTCGTCGTCCTCGCTCAGTTCGGCCGGAGCACGGAACTCGGCATGGCGGTGTTCGGCGTGATCATCGCGCCGGGTGTGTTCCGCCTGGTGCGCGCGTCGGTGCTGTCGGTCCGCGAGGAGCTCTTCATCGACGCGGCACGGGTCTCCGGTCTCGGGGACGGCCGGATCATGCGCCGGCACGTGCTCCCGGTGGTCATCGCGCCGACGGTCATCCAGGCGTCGCAGCTGCTGGGCATCGCGATCGTCATCCAGGCCGGTCTGGAGTTCCTCGGGCTCGGCTCGCCGAACCAGGCGAGCTGGGGCGGCATGCTCAGCGACGCCTTCCAGAACATCTACGCCGAGCCGGTGCTCCTCCTCTGGCCGGGTCTGGCGATCGTCCTGACGGTCACCGCCTTCAGCCTCCTCGGGAACGCGCTGCGCGACGCCCTCGGTGTGGGGAGCCGCGTGCCCCGCGTGCGACGCCGCCGCGGCATCGAGCCCCCGGCCCCCGTCGAGACCGGCGCGGCGGCCGCCCCGCCGCCGGTGGACGCGCTGCTGGCGGTGCAGGACCTGCGCGTCCAGTACCCCCAGGCCGACGGCACCGCGAAGGAGGTCGTGCGCGGGGTGTCGCTCGCCGTGCGCCGCGGCGAGGTGCTCGGCCTGGTCGGTGAGTCCGGGTCGGGCAAGTCCCAGACCGCCTTCGCAGTCCTCGGCCTGCTGCCCCCGAGCGCCCGCACCTCGGCCGCGCGGCTGGTCTTCGACGGCGCCGACCTGCCGAAGCTGTCCGGGACCCAGCGCAACCAGCTGCGGGGCAGGCGCATCGGCTACATCCCGCAGGAGCCGATGTCGAACCTCGACCCGTCGTTCCGCATCGGCAGCCAGCTGACCGAGCCCATGCGCCACCACCTGGGGATCTCGAAGGCCGAGGCGCGGGGCCGCGCCCTCGACCTCCTCGCCCGGGTGGGCATCAAGGACCCGCTGCGGGTCTTCGACTCCTACCCGCACGAGATCTCCGGCGGCATGGCGCAGCGCGTCCTCATCGCCGGCGCGGTGTCCTGCGACCCGGACCTGCTCATCGCCGACGAACCGACGACGGCGCTCGACGTCACCGTGCAGGCCGAGGTGCTCGACCTGCTGCGCGGCCTGGTCGCGGAGCGGGACCTCGGTGTGCTGCTCGTGACCCACGACTTCGGGGTGGTGGCCGACCTCTGCGACACCGTCGCGGTGATGCAGGCCGGGCGCATCGTCGAGGAGGCGCCGGTGGACCGGCTCTTCGCCGCCCCCGAGCACGACTACACCCGCATGCTCCTCGGCTCCACCCTCGAGGACACCCCGCCCCGTCAGGCGCTTCCCCCGGCCGCACCGCAGGCCGGCGAGCCGGAGCCCCTGCCCTCGTCCGGAGGCATCCGATGACCGCCGTCCAGGAGCCGCTGCTCGTCGCCGACCGGGTGGTCGTCGACTACCCCGTGAAGGGCTGGCGGCAGGCCCCGATCCGCGTGCTCCGCGGGGTGTCGCTCGACATCCGCCCGGGGGAGACCGTCGGTCTGGTCGGCGAGTCGGGCTCGGGCAAGACGACGCTCGGCCGGGCGATCCTGGGGCTGGCCCCGGTCACCGGCGGGGTGATCCGCTTCGCGGGCCGGGAGATCTCCGGGCTGGGCAAGCGCGAGCGCCGGGCGCTCAGCGAGGACATCCAGGTGGTCTTCCAGGACCCGTACTCCTCGCTGAACCCGTCGAAGACCGTCGAGGACATCCTCACCGAGCCGCTGCTGGTCACCGGTACCGCCCGGGCGGAGGCCGGCCGGCGGGTGCGGGCGCTGTTGGACTCGGTCCACCTGCCGGCCGACGCCGGCCAGCGGCTGCCGCGCGAGTTCTCCGGCGGGCAGCGGCAGCGCATCGCCATCGCCCGGGCGCTGACCCGCGACCCGAAGCTCATCGTCTGCGACGAGCCGGTGAGCGCGCTGGACCTGTCGACCCAGGCGCGCGTGCTGGACCTCTTCATCGAGATCCAGGAGCGGACCGGCGTCGCCTACCTCTTCATCACCCACGACCTGTCCGTGGTGCGGCACGTGAGCCACCGGGTCGCCGTGATGTACCGCGGCGAGCTGGTCGAGACGGGCGACGCGGCACGGGTGACGACGACGCCGGACCACGCCTACACGCAGCGGCTGCTGCTCGCCGCACCCGTGCCCGATCCCCGCCGCCAGGCCGAACGCCGCGCCGAGCGCCACCGCTTCCTCGCCGCGCAGGCGCCCGCCGCCTCCTGATCCACCGGGTCGCCCGCCTGCGGCCCTCCGCTCACGAACGTCCACCACGAGAGGGGGACGCATGTCCGACCGCGTCCGTGCCGGCATCGTCGGCACCGGTTTCATGGGCACCGTCCACGCGCGCGCCGTCCGGCGCGCCGGGGGAGTGGTCGCCCGCGTCGTCGGGTCCTCCCCGGAGTCGTCGCGCGCCGGGGCGGAGCAGCTGGGCGCCGAGGGCGCCGCGACCTCGGTCGAGGAGCTGCTCGCCGCCGACGACGTCGACGTCGTCCACGTCTGCACGCCCAACGCCACGCACGCCCCGCTGGTCCGGCAGGTCATCGCGGCGGGCAAGCACGTCGTCTGCGAGAAGCCGCTGGCGGTCGACGCCGACGAGGCCCGCGAGCTGGTCGCCCTCGCGGCGGACGCCGGCGTCGTCGCGACGGTCCCGTTCGTCTACCGCTTCTACCCGATGGTCCGCGAGGCGCGGGCACGGGTCGCCGACGGGACGGCGGGTCCGGTGCGCCTGCTGCACGGCTCCTACCTGCAGGACTGGCTGGCCGAGGACACCGACGACAACTGGCGCGTCGACGCCGCGGCGGGTGGTTCCTCCCGGGCGTTCGCCGACATCGGCGTGCACTGGTGCGACCTGGTCGAGTTCGTGTCCGGGCACCGGATCACCCGCGTCGCCGCACGCACCGTCGTCGCGGTGCCCGAGCGCGGCGGCCGGCGCGTCACCACGGAGGACGCCGCCGTCGTCCTGTTCGAGACCGACGGCGGGGCCACCGGCAACCTGACGATCAGCCAGGTGAGCCCGGGCCGGAAGAACCGGCTCTGGTTCTCGGTCGACGGCGGCAGCGAGTCGCTGTGCTTCGACCAGGAGAACCCGGACTCGCTGTGGATCGGCGGGCGCGAGGTCAACCAGCAGCTGATGCGGGGCACCACCGAGCGCCCCGGCGCCGCCCGCTACACCGTCGTCCCCGCGGGGCACCCGCAGGGCTACCAGGACTGCTTCGACGCCTTCGTCGCCGACACCTACGCCGCCGTCGCGGGCGACGGCCCCGACGGGCTGCCCACGTTCCGCGACGGGCTGCGTGCCGCCCGCATCACCGAGGCGGTCCTCGCCTCCTCCCGTTCCAGCGCCTGGGTCGACGTCGCCCCGTGAACGCTGTGCCGCTCTCTCCGCACAGGCCGTCCGCCCCGCACAGGAAGACAGCAACCTCATGACCAGGAACTTCCCCGACTCCGTCGACGTCGCCATCGTCGGCAGCGGCCCGTGCGGGGCGGCCTACGCCCGCATCCTCAGCGAGCGGTGCCCGTCGGCGACGATCGCGACCTTCGAGGTCGGCCCCCTGCTGGCCGACCCGCCCGGCGGGCACGTGAAGAACATCGTCGACCCGGTCGAGCGGGCCCGCGCGCAGCGGCTCTCCGAGGGCCCCGCGCCGCTGGACGCCGGCACGCCCACCGACACGATGGACGGCTACGCCGACGAGGCGCCCCGGCTTGTCCGCCCCGGGACCTTCCTGCTGGCGACCGGCTACCGGCAGGACGGCGAGGACGGGCTCCCGGGCGCCGCGATGTCCAGCAACGTGGGCGGGATGGGCGCGCACTGGACCGGCGCCTGCCCCCGCCCCGGCGACAGCGAGCGGATCCCGTTCGTCCCCGACCTCGACGAGCTGCTCGCGGAGGGGGAGCGGCTGCTGTCCGTCGACGCGCACGCCTTCGACGACGCGCCGTTCGCCGACGAGGTCCGCAAGCGCCTGAGCGGAGCCCTCGACAGCGGCCGGGACGACGACCGACGGGTGGGCTCCATGCCGCTCGCCGTCGTCCGGCACGAGGACGGCCGCGTCACGTGGTCGGGCTCGGACGTCGTCTTCGGGGACCCGACCCGCGGCAACCCGAACTTCACCCTGGTGCCGGAGGCGCTGGTCACCGAGGTCCTCGTGGACGGCGGCCGGGCCACCGGCGTCCGGGTCCGGGACCTCCAGGACGGGAGCGTCCGCGAGGTCGCGGCCCGGTTCGTCGTGGTCGCCGCCGACAGCCTCCGCACGCCCCAGCTCCTGTGGGCCTCCGGCGTCCGGCCGCGCGCACTGGGCCGCTGGCTCAACGACCAGCCGCAGACCGTCTACGCCGTCCGTCTCCGCGACGTGTCACCGGTGCCCGAGGCACAGGTCGACTCCCGCGACGAGCCGGAGATCGTGCCGCAGAGCGGCGTCAGCTGGGTGCCGTTCACCGACGACGACCCCTTCCACGGCCAGGTCATGCAGCTGGACGCCTCGCCCGTCCCGCTGGCCGACGACGACGAGCCCACCCCCGGGACGATCGTCGGACTGGGCTGGTTCTGCGCCAAGGACCTCCAGGAGTCCGACCGGGTCGAGTTCGACGACACCGAGGTCGACCCGTACGGCATGCCGGCGATGGCTATCCACTACCGGCTGACCGAGGCCGACCACGCCTCGATCGCCGCCTCCCGCGAGGCGGTCAAGCGCGCGGCGGCGGCGCTCGGCGAGCCGCTCGACGACCGCGAGCCGCTGACCTTCCCGCCCGGGGCCTCGCTGCACTACCAGGGCACCGTCCGCATGGGCGAGACCGACGACGGGACGTCGGTCTGCTCGCCGGCCTCGCGGGTCTGGGACGTCGACGGCCTCTACGTGGCCGGCAACGGCGTCATCCCGACCGCCATCGCCTGCAACCCCACCCTCACGTCGGTCGCGCTCGCCGTCGCCGGCGCCCGCGACATCGCCGCCCAGCTCACCACCACCGAGGAGTGACCGTGCTCGACCACAACGTGATCCAGGGACGGGGCTTCCGCAACGTCGTCGAGGGCGGCCGGGTCACCGGTTTCCAGTTCGAGCTGCGCCAGCCCAACTACCGCGGGACGGCGGCCAGCCTGCTCGACGGCGTCGGCGTCGTCGTCGACGGCGAGCGCATCCCCGACCACGTGCCGCTCTGGACGCTCCAGGGCCGCACCTTCACCCTCGACGAGCTGCGCGCCACCACCGACGTGCGCTGGCAGCTCGACGAGCCCGCCGTCATCACGGTGCCGAAGCCCGGCGGCCTCGCCACGGGCGTGCACCGGCTCGAGGTCGTCGTCTACCTGCGGCGGCCGTACTTCCCGCCGGCGGTGTCCCGGACGACGTTCACCGCTGCGGCGACCGGCGTGATCGTGCCCCCGGCGCCCGAGGGCGGGCTGAAGTTCGGCGTCTCGACCTACAGCTACACCGGGGACATCTACACGCTGATGTCCCTCGAGGACGTGCTCGCCGACGTGGCCGACCTCGGCGCCACCGGCATCGAGATCCTCGGCGAGGGCAACATCCCGCACTACCCCGCGCCCGACGCCGCCTGGATCGACACCTGGCACGGGCTGCTGGACCGGTACGGGCTGACCGCGACCAACTACGGGTCCTGGATCGACACCACGATGTGGCGGGACCGCGACCTCACCGCCGAGGAGGGGGCTGCCCAGCTCCAGCTCGACCTGCGCCTGGCCGCGCAGCTCGGCTTCACCTCGGTCCGGCCGAAGTTCGGCGTCACCTCCTGGGAGCTCGACCCGCACCCCATCTGGGAGGGCGTGGTGGAGCGGTCCCTGGACCTCGCCGCCGACCTGGACGTCGTCATCTGCCCCGAGATCCACGCGCCGACGCCGATCAAGCACCGGGCCACCCAGGGCTACGTCGACTTCATCGAGCGCACCGGCACCAAGCACTTCAAGCTGCTGATCGACACCGGCATCTTCAACACCGAGCCCGTCCTCGAGCTGTCGGAGGAGATCGAGGTGGAGGACGGCGAGATCCCGATGCACCTCCGCCCGCTCGCCGTGCCGATGGCCGACCTGGTCGAGGTGCTGCCGCACGTGCACTTCATCCAGGCGAAGTTCGCCGAGGTGGACGACGACCTGAACGACCTGCACGTGCCGTGGGGGCAGATCATCCCCACCCTGCAGGAGGCGGGCTGGTCGGGCTGGCTGTCCAGCGAGTACGAGGGACGGCGCGACCCCTACCGCGGCCGGGACCAGGTCCGCCGTCAGCACGCGCTCCTCCGCACCCTGGCGGCCCGCCGGTGAGCGACGTCCAGCGGCCGGTCATCCCCGGGTTCCACCCCGACCCGAGCGTCTGCCGGGTCGAGGACACCTACTACCTGGTGACGTCGAGCTTCGAGTACGCGCCGGGGGTGCCGATCTTCCGGTCCACCGACCTGCGGTCGTGGGAGCAGATCGGCAACGTGCTCGACCGCGCCTCGCAGCTCGACGTGTCGTCGGCCGGCCCGTCCGGCGGCATCTTCGCCCCGACCCTGCGCCACCGCGACGGCCGGTTCTGGATGATCACCACCAACTGGTCCGACGAGGGCGGCCAGCTGCTGGTGTGGGCCGACGACCCGGCCGGACCGTGGTCGGAGCCGGTGCGCATCCCGTCGGCCATCGGCATCGACCCCGACATCGCGTGGGACGACGACGGCACGTGCCTCATGACCTATGCCGGGTTCGGGCCGCAGGGCGGTGAGGGGATCGTCCAGTCGGCCATCGACCCGCTCACCGGCGAGGTGCTCACCGAGCGCCGGTGGATCTGGTCGGGTACGGGCGGGAAGTTCCCCGAGGGCCCGCACCTGTACCGGATCGGCGAGTGGTGGTACCTGCTGGTCGCGGAGGGGGGCACCGAGAAGGGGCACGCGGTGACGATCGCCCGCGGGCCCTCGCCGCAGGGACCCTTCGAGAGCAACCCGGCGAACCCGATCCTCACCCACCGCAGCACCGACCTGCCGGTGCAGAGCACCGGGCACTCGGACCTCGTGCAGCGGCCGGACGGCACGTGGGCCCTCGTCTACCACGGCGTGCGCACGCGGGGCTCCAGCCCCGAGTGGCACGTGCTCGGCCGCGAGACCTTCGCCGACGAGGTGGTGTGGGAGGACGGCTGGCCGGTGCTCACCGATCACCTCGAGCCGGCATCGGGACCCGATGCCGTGTGCCGTGAGGAGCTGACCGGGGCGGTGCTCCCGCCGGCCTGGGTGGCCGCCTCTCGCTTCCCGTCGGAGGTGGTCGGCCGTGAGGACGACGGCTGGCGCGTCACGGCCGCCGGCGACGAGCCGGTCTTCGTCGGGCGCCGTCAGGAGCACCTGTTCGCCCGGGTCCGGGCGCGGCTGGACGCCGGGGGGACGGGTGGCCTCTCCGTCCGCATCGACCCCCGGCACTCGCTCGACCTGGAGGTCGCCGCCGGTGCCGTGCGCGCCGTGTGGGCGGTGGGCGACGTCCGTCACGAGCTCGGCCGCGCTGAGCACTCCGGGCCGGCCGAGCTGGAGCTCCGCATGCTCCCCACCGAGGGGCACGAGTTCTCCACGGCTCGTGGCCCGGACCGCGTCGTGGCGGGCCTCGTCCGCGAGGGCGGGTTCACCGAGCTCGGCCAGGTGGACGGCCGCTACCTCTCGACCGAGGTCGCCGGAGGCATGACCGGCCGCATGGTGGGGGTGTTCTGCACCGGGGGCAGCGTGCTGCTCCGGTCCTTCGAGTACGAGGGGGCCGACGACCCGGCCGTGGTGGGGGGCGGACCGGCCGGCCCGCGGCCCTGGGCCGCGTGACCGGATGACCCTCCGTGTCGGGCTCGTGGGGGCCGGCCCGTGGGCGACGGCGGCCACCGGGCCGATGCTCGCCGCCGGGCCGGCCACCAGCCTGGCCTGCGTGTGGGCGCGTCGCCCCGCCGCGGCCGCCGAGCTGGCGGAGCGGCTCGGTGTCCCGGCCGCGCCGTCGTTCGACGCCCTCCTGACGGCCTGCGACGCCGTCGCCTTCGCGGTGCCGCCCGACGTGCAGGCCGAGCTGGCTCCGGTGGCGGCCGCGGCCGGCCGGCACCTGATGCTGGAGAAGCCGCTCGCGTTCGGTGTCGCGGCGGCGGAGCGCATCGCCGCGGCGGCGGACGCCGCGGGCGTCGTCACGCAGCTCATGCTCACCAACCGGTGGACCGACGCCGTCCGGTCGTTCCTCGCGGACGTGCGCGGCACGGCCCCCCGGGTGCTCACGGCCGAGTTCGTCGGCAGCAGCGCCTGTCCGGGTTCGCCGTTCGCCACGCCGTGGCGCCGTCCCGACATGGCGCTGCACGACGTCGGCCCGCACGTGCTCGACCTGGTGGAGGCGGCAGCCGGACCTGCGGCGGTGGTGCACGCCGGCCGGGCGGGCGCGGTCACGGCCCTGACCCTGGAGCACGACTCGGGGGCGCTCAGCCACGTCACGGTGTCGATCGCCACGCCCGGCGCCCGCGGCCCGCTGCGGTGCGAGGCGGTCACCGACGCCGGCCGGATCGTGCTCGCGGACCCCGGGGCCGAGGACCGCAGCGTGATCGGGCGGCGGATGACCACGGCGTTCGCGGAGGCCGTCGCGGACGGCGGGCCGACCCTCGCGGACGTGCACCGCGGGGTCGGGTTGCAGCGGCTGCTGGCCGCTGCGGAAGAGGAGCTGAGGACGGCGTGACCGCAGAACCCCGGAACGACTTCCTGGCGCGCCACCTGCCGCCGCCGGCGCCGGTGCGCCGGGACGACGGCGTGCGGCACCACGCGGGCGCCGTCTACGCGGCCGTGCCCGGCTACCGAGCGCTCGAGCTCGACGTGTGGGTCCCCATCACGGAGAACCCACCGCCGGTCGTCGTCTGGGTCCACGGTGGGGCCTGGATGTCGGGCAACCGGCGGCTCCTCCCGCCGGGTCTGCGCCCCGGGCAGCTCTTCGAGGAGCTCCTCGACGCGGGGCTGGCGGTGGCCACGATCGAGTACCGGCACGCCCGCGAGGCCGCGTTCCCCGCTCAGCTGCACGACGCCAAGGCCGCCGTTCGCTGGCTGCGGCACCACGCGGAGACCCTGGGCGTGGACCCGGCACGACTCGGGATCGCCGGGGAGTCGGCCGGCGGCCACCTGGCCGCGCTCGTCGCACTCACCGCGGGTCGTCCGGACCTGGAGGGTGACATCGGGGTGGTGGGGCCGTCGAGCCACGTGGACGCCGTCGTCGACTGGTACGGCGTGTCCTCCGCCGAGGCCATGCCGGAGTTCGAGCTGCCGCCCGAGGTCGCCGCGGTCCTGCCGCCCGACGCTGCAGTGCCACCCCTGGACGTCCTGCTGGCCGGGGCGGACGACGCGACGCGCATCGCGGTGAGTCCGGTCGCGCACGTCCACGCCGGCGCGCCTCCGTTCCTGCTCGTCCACGGCACGGCCGACACCGTGGTCCCGTTCGAGCAGAGCGAGCTCCTGGCGTCGGCGCTGCGCCAGGTGGGCGCCGACGTCCGGCTCGAACCGGTGCCCGGCGCGGAGCACGGCTTCGACGGCTGTGCCGACGCCGACGGCGTCGTCCGCCGGACGGTCGAGCACCTCGCGGCCGTGCTGCGTCCGTCCGCGGGGGCTCCGCCCAGGTGACGCCCCGGCACAGGAGCGCGGTGCTGGCCATCGCCTGCGCGGTGGCGCTGATGACGGTGCTCGACGTCTCCGTGGTCACCGTGGCGCTGCCGGCCGTGCGGGACGACCTCGGGCTCTCCGCGAGCGGGCTGCAGTGGGTGGTGAACGCCTACGCCCTCACGTTCGCGGGCTTCCTGCTGCTCGGCGGGCGTGCGGCGGACCTGCTCGGCCGCAAGCGGGTGTTCCTCTTCGGGCTGGTGGTCTTCACCGGCTCGAGCCTCGTCGGCGGACTCGCCCAGGAGGGCTGGCAGCTGGTGGGGGCCCGGGCGGTGCAGGGCCTGGGCGGCGCGGTGCTCGCTCCCGTCACCCTCAGCCTGCTGACGACCACGTTCACCGATCGGGCGGAGCGGGCTCGGGCCCTCGGGATCTGGACCGCCGTCGCGGGCCTCGGCGGGGCACTGGGCGGCGTCGTCGGCGGCGTCCTCACCGGACTGCTCAACTGGCGGTGGGTGCTGATCGTGAACGTGCCGATCGGTGCGGTCCTGCTCGCCGCCTCCGTCTGGGCGCTGGTCCCCAGCCCACGGCAGCCGGTGCGGGGGCGGCTGGACCTGCCCGGATCGCTGGCGGTCACCCTCGGCACAGCCGGTCTGGTGGCCGGGATCATCGCCGGCGAGGAGTCGGGCTGGGCGGCCCCTCGGACGGTCGCCCTGCTGGTCGGCGCGGTGCTGGCCCTCGTCGTGTTCGTGCTGGTCGAGCGGCGTGCCAGGGCGCCACTCGTACCGTTGTCGATCTTCCGCATCCGTTCCCTCGTCCTGGCCGACGCCATCTCGCTGCTCACCGGTGGCGTGCTGCCCGCGAGCTTCTTCTTCCTCTCCCTGTACCTGCAGGAGGTCCGCGGCATGGGGCCGCTCGCCGCCGGGCTGGCGCTCCTGCCCCCGGCAGTGGGCATCAGCCTGGGTGCGCGGATGGCCCCTCGCCTCATGCGCCGCCTGGCCGACCAGGCGGTGTACTTCACGGGCGTCGCCTTGACCGTCCTCGGGCTGATGTGGCTGTCCCGGCTGCCGGTCACCGGCGACGAGGCCCTGCACGTGCTCCTCCCGTCCTTCGTCGCCATGGTCGGCTTCGGGCTCTCCGGGCTGCCCCTGACGATGGCCGCCGTCGCCGGGGTCGGCGACGACCGCGCGGGCCTGGCATCCGGGCTGCTCAACGCCTCGCGCCAGATCGGGGGCGCGGTGCTGCTGGCCGCGCTGGTGGCCGTCGCCTCTGCCGTCGCTGCCGGCGATCCCGCCGGCGGGCAGGAGGCACAGGCCCACGGGTACGGCACGGCACTGCTGGTGGGCGCCGGTCTCGTGACCCTGGCGGCCGCTCTCGGGCTCGGCCTGCCGCGACGAGCAGCAACCACCACGGCGAGCGAACCGGAGAGGGTCGCGGCGTGAACCTGGAGGATCTGTGGCGCGGTTTCGTCTCGCCCCCGGACGACGCGCGGCCCCGGGCGTGGTGGCACTGGATGGACGGCAACGTCGACCCCGAGGGCATCCGGCTCGACCTCGAGTGGCTGCACCGCGTCGGCGTGCGCGGCGTCCAGCTGTTCGACGGCGGGATGGGGACGCCGCTCGTGGTGCCCGAGCGGGTGACGCACGGCTCCGCTGCCTGGTCGGACGCCGTGCGCCTCGCCGCGGAGACCGCCCGGGAGCTGGGGCTGGAGTTCGCCGTCGCCACGTCGCCTGGGTGGAGCGCGGCCGGCGGCCCCTGGGTCGAGCCGGCCGACGCCATGAAGAAGATCGTCTGGTCCACGACCGAGGTCGAGGGCGGCCGGGCGGTCGAGCAGCCGCTCGCCCCGCTGCCCGACGTCGCGGGCCCGTACCAGGACTGCCCGCGGTGGGGCGCCGATCCCGGCGCGCACCAGTTCGCGCAGGACTGGGCGGCCGTCGCCGTCCCCGCCGGATCCATGCCGGGCGTCCTGGTGCCCGCGTCGGTCGTGGGCTCGGGGCCCCTCGACGGCTGGGGCCCGCTGGTCGACGGGAGCTTCGGCCCCACCGTGTCCCTCCCCAGGGATCCCGACGGCCCCTCGGCGGCATGGCTCGAGCAGGTCTTCGACGAGCCGGTGACCGTCACAGCCCTCACCGTCGGGTTGCCCGGGCCGCGGGGTTTCGGCGCCGCACCGCCGCCGTCCGCGCGGCTGGAGGCCTCCGACGACGGTGCGCACTACCGGCCGGTGGCCGACGTCGAGGTCGTCGAGGACCCGACCGGCAAGGCCGTGCCGGTGCGGACCGTGACCTTCCCGGCCGTGACCGCCCGCCGGTTCAGGCTGGTGCTGACGGGCGAGAGCGCCGCGGCGGCCCTGCCCCGGCTGGGCCAGGGGGTCCGGCCACCGCCGGTGTTCCGCCGGGCGGCGGAGTTCCTGGTCTCCGAGTTCGCGTTGTACCCCGGCGGACGGGTGCACCAGGCGGAGGTGAAGGCCGGCTTCGCGGCCGCGCCCGACTACCACGCCCTCGACACCGTGACGACGACGTCCGCGATCGACCCGGACGACGTCCTGGACGTGACCGCCCGCGTCGGCGCGGACGGCGTCCTGCGGTGGGACGCACCGCCCGGCAGGTGGCGGGTGCTCCGCTTCGGCGCCTCCCTCACCGGCCAGACCAACGGGCCCGCCGCACCCGATGCCACCGGGCTGGAGGTCGACAAGCTCGACGCCGCGAAGGTCCGCCGGTACCTGGCGACCTACCTCGGGCTCTTCGACGGGGTCGGGCTGGACGCGCTGCTGAGCGACAGCATCGAGTCGGGGCCGCAGAACCACACCGACCTCCTGCGCGAGCGGTTCACCGAGCTGCGCGGCTACGACCCGGTGCGGTGGCTGCCGGCGCTGGCCGGGCTCGTGGTCGGCGACGCCGACCGCACCGACCGCTTCCTGTGGGACCACCGGCGGACCATCGCCGACCTGGTGGCCTCGGAGTACTACGGCACGGTGGCCGCGGAGGCGCACGCGCGCGGCCTGTCGTACTACGCCGAGGCGCTCGAGGACCACCGCCCCCAGCTCGGCGACGACCTGGCGATGCGCAGCCACGCCGACGTCCCGATGGGCGCCATGTGGGTCTTCGACGCCGGAACCGAACAGCCGTCGCCGACCTACCTCGCCGACCTCAAGGGCGCGTCGTCCGTGGCGCACGTCCACGGCAAGCAGTTCACCGGCGCCGAGTCGATGACGGCGTTCCACCGCCCGTGGAGCTACACCCCGCGGCGCCTCAAGCACGTCGCCGACCTCGAACTGGCGCTGGGCGTGACGCGCTTCTGCATCCACACCTCGCCGCACCAGCCGGTGCAGGTCCCGCCCCCGGGCATCGGGCTGGCGCCGCACCTGGGGCAGGCGTTCGTCCGGACCGAGCCGTGGGCCGACCTGGCCGGGCCGTGGATCGACTACTTGGCGCGGTGCTCGTGGCTGCTCAACCAGGGGGTGCCGGCCGTGGACGTCGCGGTGTTCGTCGGCGAGGAGGCGCCGGTGACGGCGCTCTTCGGCGGGGCACCGGACCGGACCGTGCCGCCGGGCTTCGACTTCGACTACGTCGACCTCCCGGCGCTCGAGTCACGCGTGGAGGTCTGCGACGGCGAGCTGGTGGCGGGGAAGACGCGCTACCGGCTGCTGTTCCTCGGGGGCTCGAGCGCCCGCATGACCGTCCGGGCGCTGCGCCGGCTCGCCGCGCTGGTCGACGCCGGCGCGACGGTCGCCGGGGCGCGGCCGGTGAGCTCGCCGTCCCTCGCCGACGACGAGGTGGAGCACGCCCGGCTCTGCGACGCGCTGTGGGGGAGCGGACGGGTGCTCGACGCGGACGTGCCGACGGCGCTGCAGCACCTCGGGATGCGGCCGACGCTCACCGTGGAGGGTGGCGAGCTGCTCCGGATCGGGCGGCGGACCGCGGCCGGTGAGGTGGTCTTCCTGGCCAACTCCGCGCCGGAGCCGGTGACCGTGACCCTGCGGCCGGCCGTCGAGGGACCGCTGGTCTCCTGGGACCCGGTGACGCTGGTCCGCCGGACCCTGCCTCGGTCGGGCGGGGAGCACCGGCTGAGGCTGCCCGCCCTCGGCTCGGTCGTCCTCCTCGCCGGTGGCGCCCTCGACGGACCGCCGTCCGGACCGGCTGTCGAGCTGGTGCTCGACGGCGAGTGGGAGTTGCGGCTGCCCGGCGTCGTCTCCACCACCCTGGCGGCCGGGCAGGTGCCGTGGACCGACCTGGGACCGGCGGCCGCCGGTTTCGCCGGGGTCGGCACCTACGCGACGGCGCTCCACCTCGACGAGGACCCCGGGGATGCGGTCGCCGTGCTCGACCTCGGTGCCGACGTCGGGGACCTCGCCCGCGTGCGGGTCAACGGCGCCGACCAGGGCGTGGTCTGGACCGCGCCCTGGCAGGTCGACGTGACCGGCGCCCTCCGCCGCGGTGCGAACAGGGTCGAGATCGACGTGGCCAACGCCTGGATGAACCGGCTGATCGCGGAGGCGGCAGCCCCGACGGGGGAGATCTTCGGCCCGGTCGCCGGGGTGTACGAGGCCGACGCACCCGTGCGGGTGTCGGGGCTGACCGGCCCGGTGACGCTGCGGCTCTTCCGCTGACGCCCGGTCAGCGCCCTCCGCGCAGGTCGCGCGCGACTGCCCGCCCGGCCGCGCGGGCGTCCAGACCGATCTGGAAGAGCAGCCCCTTCAGCGGGTTGGAGATGCCGACGAAGCGGAGCCCGGGTGCTCCCGGCGCGGTCCGGGCGCCCCTGACCAGCGGGCGTCCGCGCTCGTCGAGGACGCCGAGGTGGCCGACGACCGGCTCGAGCCCGCAGGTGTAACCGGTCGCGGCGATCACCACGTCGGGCCGCAGCCGGGTTCCGTCGGCCAGGACGGCGTCGCCGTCGGCGAAGCACTCCAGCGCGACCACGGGGGTCACCCGGCCGGCCTTCAGGGCGTCGATCAGCCCGACGTCGATCGTCGGCGTCACGCCGGTCGCCCGCTGCTGGGCCACCACGCCTCCCGGCGCGGCGGGCAGGCCGTAGCGGGTGAGGTCGCCGACGAACCGCCGCTGGAGCAGCCGGTTGAGCGGGTCGGCCAGTCGGGCCGGGGTGACGTCCAGCGAGATGCCCAGCAGCGTGATGGGCACCGGGCCGAGCTGCCGGGGGATGACGTTGGGCGGGGTGCGCA
The DNA here is from genome assembly GCF_054050495.1 of Blastococcus sp. SYSU D00922. NCBI lineage: Bacteria > Bacillati > Actinomycetota > Actinomycetes > Geodermatophilales > Geodermatophilaceae > Blastococcus > Blastococcus sp. SYSU D00922. The sequence goes on along the minus strand of NZ_JBJGZL010000002.1, from coordinate 308,987 downwards.
CTGCCAGCCGCACGGTCGCCGCACCGCCCTCGGCCAGGTCCGCGGCGATCTCCGCGCCGGTGTTGCCGGCGCCGACCACCAGCACGTCCCTGCCCCGGAACGGCTCGGGGTTGGCGTACTCCGACGCGTGGAGCAGCGTCCCGCCGAACGTCTCGGCCCCGGTCCAGGTGGTCCGCAGCGGCTCCGAGTTGTAGCCCGACGCCAGCACGACCTGGGCCGCCCGCAGGTCGCCGTCGTCCGTGCGGGCGGTCCACACCGGCCCCTCCCGGTCGAGCCGGCGCACGGTCGTGCCGAACCGCGGCGCGATCCCGTGGTGCGCCGCGTAGTCCCCGAGGTAGCGGACGACGTCGTCGCGGGCCACCCAGCGGCCGTACGCCCGGGGCATGCGCAGGCCGGGGAGCGCCGACTGGACGCGCGGGGTGTGCAGGTGCAGCCGGTCGTACCGGGCCCGCCAGGAATCGCCGACCGCCTCGCCGCGGTCGACCACGAGGGGCTCGACCCCTCGCTTCCGGAGCACCGCCGCGACCGCCAGACCCGCCGGGCCCGCACCCACCACCAGCACCTGCTCCGTCATGGCGGGTCACTCTGCCGGTGGGGGACGGCGGCGCGCCACCCTCAGGAGGTTCCGGTCCCGAGATCGGTTGCACGCGACAACCTCGGGTAGCCCCGACCCGGCACACGGTCGGGAAGAGGGAATCGGTGGCAGCAACGCAGCGGCAGTCGGACACGCACGCCCACGGTGGAGGTGACGAGGGGGCGGACCCCCGTCGGTGGAAGGCCCTGGCGGTCTGCCTGGTCGGCGGCTTCATGGTGCTGCTCGACGTCTCGATCGTGAACGTCGCGCTGCCCTCGATCCGCGAGGGGCTGCAGGCCTCGGAGAGCGAGCTGCAGTGGGTGGTCTCGGGCTACGCGCTCACCTTCGGGCTGCTGCTCGTCCCGGCGGGCCGGGTGGGTGACGTCCGCGGCCGGCGGACCATGTTCGTCGCGGCCCTGGGGCTGTTCTCCCTCGCGTCCCTGGCCTGCGGCCTCGCGCCGACCAGCCTGACCCTGGTCATCGCCCGGCTCGTGCAGGGCCTGGCCGGCGGCCTCCTCACGCCGCAGATCAGCGCGCTGATCCAGCAGCTGTTCCGCGGCCGGGAACGGGGGACGGCGTTCGGCCTCTTCGGCACGGTGGTCGGCGTCTCCACGGCGGTCGGCCCGCTGCTGGGCGGCGCGCTGATCGCCGTGTTCGGCACCGACCACGGCTGGCGGTGGGTCTTCCTCGTCAACCTGCCGATCGGGCTGGCCGCGATGCCCCTGGCGTGGAAGCTGCTGCCGCCACCGGACGAGGGGCAGCGCCGTCGGCACGACTACGACCCGCTGGGCGTCGTCCTGCTCGGCGCCGGCATCGTCGCGCTGCTGCTCCCGCTGGTGCAGGAGCGGCAGTGGGAGGGCTCGGCGAAGTGGCTGCTGATCCCCGTCGCCGCGCTGCTGATCGGTGCGTTCATCGCCTGGGAGTTCCGCTACACCCGCCGGGGCAAGGAACCGCTGGTCGACCTCGCGCTGTTCCGCCTGCGGTCGTGGTCCTTCGGCGCGTCGATGATCACGTTGTTCTTCGCCGGCTTCACCCCGCTGTTCTTCGTCTTCACGCTGTACCTGCAGACCGGCCTCGGCTACAGCGCCCTGGAGGCGGGCCTGGCGATCACGCCGTTCGCGGTCGGCTCGGCGGCGGCCGCCGCTCTCGGCGGGCGGGTCGTGCACCGCTTCGGGCGCTCGCTGGTCGCCGTCGGGCTGCTGCTCGCCGCGCTCGGCTTCCTGGGGACGCTGCTCGCCGTGCACCTCGTCCCGGACAGCGGCACCGGCTGGGCGACCCTGGCCCCGCTGCTGGTCGGGGGCCTCGGCGCCGGGCTGGTGATCTCCCCGAACCAGGCGCTCACGCTCTCGCAGGTGCCGGTCGAGCGGGCCGGGACGGCGGGCGGTCTGCTGCAGGTCGGCCAGCGGATCGGCGCGGCCGTCGGGATCGCGGCCGTCGGCTCGGTGTTCTTCGCGCGGGTCGCCGCCACCCGCGGTGACTTCGCGAGCGCCTTCACCCACGGCCTGCTCGTCGCGACGGGGTTCCTCGTCGCCGCGCTGGTGCTGGCGGTGGTGGACGTCCTCGTGGACCGGTGGATCCAGCGGCGCGCCGCCGCGGACCACGTTGCGCCCGCGGAGTCGCCGGCCGGGTCCTAGTCGGTTCGAAGGACCCGCGCGCGCTCGCGCGCACCAGCCCGGGTTCGCGGCCGCGCATCGAACGGATGGAGGTACGGCTCGACGACGCTGCGACGAGCTGTGGACAGAAATCGTCAGTGGTCGAACGTAGGTTCGATCCATGCGACGGACGACCGGCACCTCCAGCTTCGAGGGCCTCCTCCTCGACTGGGTGCTGACCCGGCCGGAGCCCGATCCGCGACCGCCCGTGTGGTCGCTGGACGACGAGGGCGTCGCCGCGGAACTCGCCCGCCTCGAGCGCAACCGGGCCCGGGAGACCGCCCGGGAGGCAGAACTGATCCTGCGGCTCGCGCAGCTGCGCCCCGACACCGACGACCCGGCGCGGGGCACCCCGGGCGCGCGCAGCCGCGCCTGGCGGCGAAGCGATCCCGAGTTCCCCGGGGTGAGCGAGTTCTTCCCCGACGAGGTCGCCCATGCCATCAACCTCGGCCGGGGCACGGCCGCGTTCCGCGCCCGGCGAGCCTGGACCTGGCGGGAGAGCCTGCCGGCTACCTTCGCCGCGCTGCGCCGCGGGGACATCGACGAGCGCCGCGCCGGCGTGCTGGCCGACGCGCTGCAGCACACGCTCCCCGCCCTGGCACGCACGGTGGAGGCGGCGCTGCTGCCGGAAGCGGGTGATCTGTCGTTGGCCCGGCTGCGGGCACGCGCGCTGGAGCTGCTGGCGGAGCTGGACGCCACCGCGATCGACGAGCGCCACCGGGAGGCCAGGCGGAACGCGGACGTGCGCTGCCGGGACGCGGGCGACGGGATGGCGACCCTGGCCGTCGACCTGCCCGCCGACGAGGCGGCCGCCTGCTACGACCTGATCGACCAGCTCGCGACGATGGCCAAGGCGGACGGCGACCCGCGTCCCATCGGGCAGATCCGCGCGTCGATCCACTCGATGCGCACCCTGCGACCGGCCGATAACGGCCTGCCGGGGGTCACCGTGCATGTGGCGGTCACGGCTGCTCTCGACGGGCTCGAGGGCACCTCCGCCCGGGGCGGGGAGGTCGACGGGCTCCCCGTCACCGCCGCCCACGTGCGCGAGCTGCTCCGCCGGATCGGCGCGCTCGGCCTGACCACGCCCGAGGGCGGCTCGCTGACGTTCGCGATCACGGATCCGGACGGGCGCCTGCGGGCGACCGTCAGCGCAGCCGACCTGACCCGCCGCGCCGCGCAGGGCTGCGCCGAGCACCCGTCGACCGACTGCGACTGCCCGGTGCTCGATGCGCCGCCGGCCACCCGCACCTACGCGCCCACGGCGGCCCAGCAGCGCTTCGTGAGAACCCGGGACCGCCGCTGCCGGATGCCCAACTGCGGTCAGCGGGTCGGTTGGGCCGACATCGACCACGTCGTCGCCCACGCCGAGGGCGGGGCGACGACGTGCGCGAACCTCTGCTGCCTCTGCCGGTCGCACCACCGGCTCAAAACCTTCGCCCGCGGCTGGGCCTTCCGGCTGGACGCCGACGGCACCCTGCACGTGACCAGCCCGTCCGGCGTCACCCGCACGACCCGGCCACCCGGCCGTCGGCCACGCGATCCCGGGCCGCCGCCGTACGAGCCGTCCGACGACCCGCCACCGTTCTGACCGCCGGTCGCGCGGTCGTCCTACTCGATCAGCGCCAGCTGCTGGTTGATCTCGCGCGGGTTGGAGTCGCCGGCCACCTTCTGGAGGAACGGGGTGTGGTCGAAGACGAAGTCGCGGATCGGTCGCAGCGGCGCGGGCGCGTGGTGGAACACCTTGCCGAGCATCCAGGCCATCTGCACCTGCTTGGCGGTGTGCGGCTTGCGCGGGTCCTCGTAGGACTGCAGGGCCTCGGAGACGGCGGCGGGATCGGCGAGGTCGACCCCACGCAGGGCGACCCCGAGGAAGTAGCCGTCCTCGATCGACATGCCGGCCCCGTACGCGGCATAGGGGGACGTCGGGTGGGCGGCGTCCCCGACGAGCGTCGCGCGCCCCTTCGACCACTGCTTCAGCGCGGGGCGGTCGCGCAGCACCCAGCGCTGGACGTCGCCGGGCTCGGCGGCGGACGCCTTGAGGTCGGCCGGCGCCGGTGCGTCGGGGTCGGTGGCGGTGAGCACCCACCACTGGTGGCCGTCGCGGCCCTTGTGCCGGATCGACGTCCAGCTGCCCTGCGTCGTGCGGCTGTGGGTGAGCACGCACTTGTTCGGGATCGTGCCGTCGACCTCGGCGAAGGTGAAGCCGCCGAAGATGTGCAGCCGGTGCTCGCGCTTGGGGGCGTCGCCCCAGAGCGTGCGGCGGACCAGCGAGTCGATCCCGTCCGCGCCGACCAGCACGTCGTGCTCGGCGGTGCTGCCGTCGGCGAAGTGCAGCGTGACCGCGCGGTCGTCCTGCTCGATCCGCTCGACCTGCTGGCCGAACCGGATGATGCCGGTGGGGATGGCGGCGAGCATCCGCTCGTAGAGCTCGGGTCGCAGGAGGCCGATGAAGCCGCCCCCGAAGGCCTGCTTCACGTCCTCGTCCAGCTTGACGTCGACGCGGACCTTGCCCCGCACGTTGCGGAACTCCGAGTGCGTGGGTGCCCCCAGGTCCTCGGTGTCCACGCCGAGCGCTCGCAGCGCCTTCAGGGGCGGGGGCCAGAGGTTGAGGATGTTCCCGGCGGGCCGGGCCTCTCGGTAGCGCTCGTAGACGACGACGTCGTGGCCCGCCCTGATCGCGCCGAGGGCGGCGGCCATGCCGGCCGGCCCCGCGCCCAGGACGGCGACGCGGCCGCGGGGGGAGGGTGAGGAAGGGGTCATGGGGGCACCTCGACATCGACGATGGGACCGTAGTGAGCGCTACAGTTAGCGAGAAACTGTAGTGTGCGTCACGGTTCTGTCAACCGTCGGGGAGGATGGGCACGTGGATGCCGAGCTCGAGGTGCGCCCGCCCAAGCAGCAGCGCAGCAGGGAGGCCTGGAACCGGGTGCTCGACGCCGGCGTCTCCCTGCTGGAGGACGGCGGCTACGACGCCTTCACCATCGCGGCGCTCTGCGACCGGGCGCGGGTCGCCCCGACGGCCCTCTACGCCCGGACCACCAGCAAGGACGCGCTCTTCCTGGCCGTGTACGAGCACGGCATCGGCCGCCTCCTCGCCGAGCAGGAGGTCTTCGACGACGGCGGCAGGTGGGCCGACCTGGCTCCGGCCGAGCTGGTGCGCACGGCGGTCGCGGAGATGGTCGGCATCTCGCTCCGCCACCAGCGCTTCCTCGGCGCGATCGTGCTGCTGTCAGCGGCGCACCAGGAAGTCCAGCGACGGGGGGACCGCTACGCGCGGGAGCTCGGCGACGGCTTCACCGCGGTGGTCCTGGGAGCGGGCTCGGCGATCACGCACCCGGACCGGGAGGCCGCGGTCCGCTCCTGCTTCGGCACCGTGTTCGCCGCGGCGATGATCCGGGTCGCCTACGGGCCGGCCTTCGCGACGCCCGCCCCGGTGGACGACGAGGCATTCGTCGCCCACCTGGGCGAGACGGCGGTGCGCTACCTGCTGGCGGACCCGCCCGGCTGACCGGCTCAGATGGTGTGCAGCTGGTCGAGCCAGGTGATCTCCCAGGCGTTGCCGTCCGGGTCGGTGAAGCTCCCGGTACGGGTGGCCTCGCCGTCCTGGACCGGCTGCCACTCCCGGCCGCCGGCGGTGAGCGCCTTCCCGAGGAGGTCGTCGACCTCGTCCCGGGAGTCGACGACCAGCCGGTGCACGACGGTCGTCGCCTTCCCCGGGTCGCCGACCTCACCGGGGACCAGCTCGGCGAAGCGGTCGCGGGTGTGCAGCATCAGCACGATCTGGTCCGAGACCGTCACCGCGGCGCTGGCCTCGTCCGAGAACCGCTCGTGGACGCCGAAGCCGAGGGCGCCGTAGAAGGACCGTGCCGCCGCCAGGTCGGTGACGGGCAGGTTCACGAAGAGCATCGGCACGGCGGTCAGCGCCCCAGCTCGGCGAAGGTGTCGGCCACCCAGTCGGCGACGAAGACGCTCACGTGCGGCAGGTGGTCCAGGCCGATGTGCTCGGTCGCGCCCTCCTCGGGCGTGAAGACCCGCAGCTCGCGCTTGGGGGAGTTGACCGCCTGCTCGTACGAGCGGTGCGCCATCTCCAGCGGGATCTGCCGGTCGTTGGCGCCGTGCGCGATCAGGAACGGCACGGTGATCTTGTCGACCACGCCGTTCAGGTGGATGTCGTCGGCGAAGTCGAGGAACTCGTCGAGGTGGTGCTCGTCGCCGTCCTTGCCCCACACCCAGAGCACGTGCGACCAGTAGTGGGGGACGGGCCGCTCGCCCTCGCGCTCCTTGCGCCGGCGCTGCACGGCGCCCCAGTCGTGGTTGGCGCCCCAGGCCACGCAGAGGGCGAAGCGCTTCTCGAAGGCGGCCGCGCGGGGGGAGTAGTAGCCGCCCAGCGACCAGCCGACGATGCCGATGCGCGAGGCGTCGACGTCGCCGCGCGTCTCCAGGTAGTCCACCGCCGCACCGGCCCAGACCTCGGTGTCGATCCGCGCGGTCAGCCCCTGCAGCCGCAGCGCCTCACCGGTGCCGGGCTGGTCGAGCATGAGGCAGGAGATCCCGCGGGCGGCCAGCTCCTCCCAGTGGTTGGAGGCGTACATGTGCTCCTTGGTGGAGTCGAGCCCGTTCACCAGCACGATCACCGGGGCCGGGCCGTCGTCGGTGGCCGGTGCCTGGCTGAAGTAGGCCGGCAGCGTCGTCCCCTCGTAGGGGATCTCCACGCGGGACACGCGCGGGCTGTGCAGGTCGAAGGCCTTCTGCGCGATCTCCAGCATCCGCCGGTAGGTGGGCACCCGGTTCGGGTCCGAGTGGGCGAGCATCCGCTCCGCCTGCGCCAGGTAGTTGTTCGCCCGGAAGTACAGCTGCCCGGCGGTGCGGGTGTGCCCGGCCTTCTCGGCGTCCTCCGCCTGGGCGACGAGCTGGTCGGTGAGCGCGGTCCAGGCGCGCAGGAAGTCCGCCGTGCCGGCGTCCTCGCCGGCGTTCGCGGCGTCCTTGATCGGCCGGCAGGCGCGGTCGACCTCGTCGATGAGCCCGCCGGAGTTCAGCGTCGCGACGGCGGCGAGGTTCCAGGTGTAGGGGCCGGTGGGGAAGTACTCGAACACGGGTCGTTCCTCTCGGGAGTTGCTAGGCGGCGCGGACGGCGTCGCTGATCGACTTCACGCCGCCGTGGGCGGTCATGCCGCCGTCGACGGGGATCTCCGCGCCGGAGATGAAGGAGGCCTCGTCGCTGACGAGGAAGAGCACCAGCGGTGCCACCTCGTCGACGGTGCCGGTGCGGCCGAGTGGGGTCTCGGCGACGTTGGCGTCGCGGAACGCCGGTGCCGCCGACGCGGTCATCGGCGTCTCGACGTAGCCGGGGTGCACGGTGTTGACCCGGATGCCCCGCGGGCCGAGCTCCAGGCAGGCGGCCTTGGCCAGCCCGCGCAGCGCCCACTTGGACGCCGTGTAGGCCACGGGGAAGTGCCCCGTCAGCGCCGCCACGGAGCCGACGACGACGACCGAGCCGCCGCCGGTCATCAGGGGGGTCACCGCCTGCATGCCGTGCAGGGTGCCGGCGACGTTGACCTCGCTCACCCGCGCGAGGTCCGCGGCGCCCAGCTCGTCGAGCCGGGCCCGCCAGGTGATCCCGGCGTTGGCGACCAGTCCGTGCACGACGCCGAAGCGGGCCCGCAGGTCCTGGGCGAGCAGCCCCCGCCGGTGGCGTCGGTGACGTCGAGCTGCCGGTACTCGACACCCGGCAGGTCCTCGGCGGGGTCTGGGGTCAGGTCGCAGCCGATCACCGTCGCGCCCTCGGCGGCCAGGAGCCGCGCCTCGGCCGCCCCCTGGCCCTGCCCGGCGCCGGTGACCACGACGACCTTCCCCGCAACCCTCACGACGCGCGCTTGCGGGCCCGGGACCGAGGCCGCGCCGCGGCGACCGGTGGCAGGTCGAGGCCCTCGACGACCCGGTTGCGGATGGTGCCGAGGCCTTCGACCGTCATCTCGACGACGTCGCCGACCCGGAGCGGCGGGGGAGCGGCGTCGCCGCGAATGCCCCACAGTTCGGCGAGGCAGCCGCCGTTCCCGCAGGTGCCCGAGCCCAGGACGTCACCGGCGCGGACCTCGGTGCCGCGCGAGGCGTAGGCGATGAGCTCCTCGAACGGCCAGCCCATGTTGGAGAGCAGGTCCTGCCCGATCTCCGTGCCGTTGACCGACACCCGCATGTCGAGGCCGAGGAAGCCGTCGTCGTCCCGGTACGGCTCGAGCTCGTCGGCGGTGACCAGCCACGGCCCGAGCGTCGTCGCGGAGTCCTTGCCCTTGGCCGGCCCGAGCCGCACGGCCATCTCGCGGAACTGGAGGTCGCGCGCGGACCAGTCGTTGAGGATCGTGTAGCCGAACACGTGGTCGCGCGCCTGCTCCGGCGTCAGCGAGGCGCCGTCCCGGCCGACGACGACGGCCACCTCCAGCTCGAAGTCGAACCGCTGCGAGCCGGGGGGCACCGCGACGTCGTCGTGGGCGCCGACGAGGGCGTAGGGGTTGGTGAAGTAGAAGGTCGGCGCCTGGTACCACTCCGGCGCGACCCCCTCACCGCTCGGCGCGACCATGCCCTCGACGTGCTCCTCGAAGGCGACGAAGTCGCGGACGGTCGGCGCCTCCAGCGGCGGCAGCAGCCGCACCGAGTCCACCGGCACGGCCGGTCCCTCGAGCGCGGCGGCCCCGGCTTCCAACGCGGCGGGCAGCCCGGCCCGGACCAGGTCCAGGATCGTGCGGTCGTCGCGGAGTGCGTGCAGGCCGGCGGCTCCCGCCACGCCGGCCTGCACGCGGCCTCCGGCCTCCCAGGTCGCGAACCGCATCAGACGGGAGGAGCGACGAACAGACCCTTGTCGGGGTCGTTGAACGACTTCTGCGCGACGAACTCGTTCATGGCGTTCGCCGTGCCCCACTGGTCGGAGACCTCGGGTTTGCTGATGTCGTACAGGTGCGGGTGCCAGGTGTCCTCGTCGAGGGTCTCCAGCTCCGTCGTGTACTCGACGGTGTTGCCGTGCGGGTCGAGGAAGTAGGAGAAGGTGTTGTTCCCGGCCAGGTGCCGGCCCGGACCCCAGACCTTCTCCACGCCCGCGCGCAGCAGCCGGCCGGTGCCCCGCATGTACTCGTCGAGGCCACGCATCTCGAACGAGGCGTGGTGCAGCGAGGGGTGCGGGCCCCGGGCGATGGCCATGCTGTGGTGCCACGCGTTCGTGCGCAGGAACCACATCATGTTGCCCATGCGCGGGTGCATGAGCGTGTCCGACAGCGAGAAGGACAGGTACTTGTCGTAGAACGCGACGGTGCCCTCGGGGTCGGCGGAGTTGATGACCACGTGCGACAGGCGCACGGGGATGGACTCGCCCTCCTCGATCGTGCGGTGCTGCCGCACCTCGACGTCGGAGCTGACCTCGATGGTCCGGCCCTCGTTGTCGAAGAAGCGGAAGCCGTAGCCGCCGCCGGGGGTGTGCAGGTCGGTCGGCTCGTGCACGAGCTGCACGCCGTCGGCGGCCAGCTGCCCGGCCAGGGTGTCGACGTCGGCAGCGTTCGCGGCGCCGAACGAGATGAGGTCGATCCGCTTGTCGGTGGCCTCGCGCAGCCGCACGATGTACTGCTCCGGCGACCCCTCGGCGGCGAGGAACGCCAGCCCGGTGTCGGTGTGCTCGGGGGTGAGGCCCCAGATGCCCGAGTAGAAGTCGAGCTGCTTGGCGAAGTCGGGCACGGCGAGGTCGACGTGCCGCAGGTGGGTGATCAGGCGCTGGGTCATGGGTTCTCTGGCTTTCAGGCGGGCTGGCTGGTGAGCATGGCGATCGAGCGCATCATCGAAGGGATGTCGCCCTGCACGTGGTCGAGCTGCCACTGGGCGAGCTGGTTGGACGCGTCGACGACGGTCTTGGCGCGCTGGTAGCGGCGGGCCATGAAGGCGTCCCACAGGTCCTGGTCGAGCTCGTCCCGCTGAACGAGGAGCTCGGCGAGGACGACGGCGTCCTCCAGGGCCATGGCGCCGCCCTGCGCGATGGTGGGCGGGCAGGTGTGCGCGGCGTCCCCGATCAGGACGACGCGGCCGCGGTTCCACGGCTCGTCGAGGACGTGCGTCTCGAACCACGTGTAGTTCACCCGCGACGGGTCGGTCAGCGTCTCGCGGATCTCGTCCCACGGCCCGTGGTAGGCCTGCGACAGCTGCTTCATGACGGCCAGCTGCTCGTCGGGGGTGAGCGCGCTGCGGTCCTGCGCGTCCTCGACGATGTAGGCGTACAGCGAGTCCTCGCCGGTGGGGCAGTAGCCGGCGATGTAGGACGGGCCGCCGTAGTAGAGGTCGGTCCGCGTCACGCTGGCCGGGCGCGGTCCGAAGGCGCGCCAGATCCCCATGCCGACCGACTTCGTCTCCAGGTTCACGCCGAGCGCCCGGCGGGTCCACGAGCGGATGCCGTCCGCGCCCACGACGAGGTCGTAGCGGCCGGTGGAGTGGTCGGAGAACGTGACGTCGACGCCGTCGGCGTCCTGGCGCAGCTCGTTGTGCGTGGTGCCGAACCGGACCTTGACGCCCACCTCCGTCGCCCGCTCGACGAGGATCCGGGCCAGCTCACCGCGCGGCATCCCCATCGCGGCCGGGAGGTCCGGGCCGCCGGTCTTGGCGTCGGGGATCTCGGCCACGATCGTCCCGTTCGGGTCGGGAGCCCGGATGCCGGTGACGTCGAAGGCGTAGCCCGCCGCCTGCACCTGGTCCCACACGCCCAGGGAGCGGAGCTCGCGCAGGGCGTTGCCCTGCAAGGTGATGCCGGAGCCGAGGGCGGCGACGTCGGGCTTGATGTCGACCAGGTCGACGGCGACGCCGGCCTTCGCGAGGTGGATCGCGGTCGCGGTGCCGGCGAGGCCGCCCCCCACGACGAGGACGTTGTTGACGGCAGGCATCGGTGCCTCCTACTTGACGGCGATCGGGTTGACCGGCGACCCGACGGCGCCGGTCACGGGCAGGGGAGCGGCGGTGAGCCAGAAGTCGTAGACGCCGTCCTCGGCGCAGTCGGCGGCGAGCGCGTCGAGGTCCCACATCTCGCCGATGAACAGCCCGATGTTGGGGATGGCGACCTGGTGCAGCGGCTGGAAGGCCACGTCGAACTCGTTGGGCCGGACCTCGAAGCCCCACGTGTCGGTGGCGACCCCGGCGATCTCCGTGCCGTGCAGCCAGTCGGCGGTGGTGAAGGACAGCCCGGGCGCGGCGCCCCCGGCGTAGTCGCCCCAGCCGCGGCCCTCGGCGATGTCGCGCCGGGCCCGGGTGAGCCGGCCGGTGCGCACGAGCAGGAGGTCGCCCCGGCCAACCCGTGACGACTCGCCCTGGGCCGCGATCGTCGCCTCGAGGTGCTCCGCGGTGATCGCGAAGCCGTCGGGCAGCTCGCCGTCGGTGCCGATGGCCCGGCCGACGTCGAGCAGCACGCCGCGTCCGGCGATGAGCGACGCGACGGTCTCGATGCCGGTCACCGAGTCGCCCATGCTGGTCACCACGTCGCCCGCCCGGCGGCCGTTCCAGGCGAAGCCGTGGTCGAAGATGTGGCCGAGGCCGTCCCACTGGGTCGAGCACTGCAGCGGCATCGAGATGACGTCATCAGCGCCGCCGATGCCGTGCGGGAACCCCTGGACGCCGCGCTCGGCGTCGGTGCCGGTGTCGGTCATCGTGTGCACCGGGTTGGTGCGCCGCCGCCAGCCCTTCTGCGGGCCGTCGGTGTCGAAGCGCTGCGACAGGGAGAAGCTGGCGCCGCGGCGGACCAGGGCAGCGCCCTCGCGCCGCTTGGCCTCGTCGAGGAAGTTGAGCGTGCCGATGACGTCGTCGGCGCCCCACCGGCCCCAGTTGGAGCAGCGCTTCGCGGCGGCGGCGATGGCGCCCTCGGGGTCCGTGCGGTCGAGCGGTTCGGGCGTCTCCTGCATGGCCTCGACGGTGGCGCAGCCCACACGGGTGAGGGAAGACCGAATGCCTGATGACGAACATAAGTGACGTCGATACGGTGCGACCGTGAACATCGCGAGCCTGGACCTCAACCTGCTCGTATCGCTCGACGCGCTGCTCCAGCAGCGAAGCGTCACCCGTGCCGCGGCCCAGATGGGGCTCAGCCAGCCCGCCCTCTCGGCCTCCCTCGCCCGCCTGCGCCGGCACTTCGACGACGAGCTGCTCACCCGCGTCGGCAACGAGTACCGCCTCACCCCGCTGGCGGCGCAGCTCCGGGAGCTCGCCCGCATCGCGCTGTCGGGTGTCGAGCGCGTCTTCACCGCGCAGCCGGAGTTCGACCCGGCGTCGTCGACCCGCGAGTTCACGCTGCTGGTCAGCGACTACGTCGTCGCGGTCCTCGGCGACACCGTGGCGGCGCTGCTCGCGGAGGAGGCCCCGAACACCCGGCTGCGGCTGTCCGCCCACTCCCCGGCGGTGGTGGACCGGGCCGATCAGGCGCTGCTGTCGGCCGACCTCCTCTTCCTCCCGCCAGGATTCCTCACCGGCCTGTCCCGCCGGGACCTCTATCGGGACGAGTGGGTGTGCGTGGTGTCCGCCGACAACCCGGTCGCCGACGTCGGGCTGACGGTCCACGACCTGGAGACCCTCCCGTGGGTGGCGTCGTACCACGGGCCGACGGCGTCGACGCCCGCCGCGCGCCAGATGCGGATGCTGGGCATCGAGCCGCGCGTCCAGGTCGTCGTCGAGAACTTCCTGACCGTGCCCGCGCTCATCGCCGGCAGCGAACGCATCGCCTTGCTCCAGCGCCGGCTCGTGGACCTGCTGCCCCTCAACATCGGCATCCGCGCGCTGCCGTGCCCCTTCGACGCAGGTCCGCTCATCGAGTCGATGTGGTGGCACCCGGTGTTCGACGACGACCCGGAGCACACCTACCTGCGCGACCTCGTGGCGCGGGCCGCCGCGCTCGCCACGGACGGACCACAGGTATCGACGTGAGTGATGGGCGTCAGCAGAAGAAGTGATTTCCGCTCGGCACTCTCCGTGCTGACACTTCACGGCCAGTGATGCCGGTCACCCGGACCGGCACGTCGCTGTCAACGGAGACGCCCGTGTCGGAGAACGTCCTGAGCCCTGAGCGACCGGCGGAGGAACCCCTCGCCGGCGAGGTCGCCGTCGACCCCGCCACCGGCCGCCCTGCCGGCCGCGCGCAGGCGCTGGTCCTGCTGTTCGCCAGCTGCCTGTCGGTGCTCGGCGCCGTGCTGCTCGCGCCCGTCCTGCCACGCATCGAGGACGCCTTCGAGGGCACGCCCGGGGTCGAGGCGCTCACCCCGATCGTGCTCACCGCACCGGCGCTGGTGATCGGCCTGACCGCGATGGTGGCCGGACGCATCGTCGACCGGCTCGGCCGCAAGCGGCTCCTGGTCGGGTCGCTCGTCGTCTACGCGTTCGTCGGCACCGCCCCGGTGTGGCTGCCCTCGCTGGAACTCGTCGTCGCCAGCCGCGTGCTCCTCGGGCTCACCGAGGCCGCGATCATGACCTGCTGCACGACGCTGCTCGCCGACTACTTCCACGGCTCGCAGCGCGAGAAGTACTTCGGCCTGCAGGTCGTCTTCACCACCGTCGCCGCCACGATCTTCTTCGGCATCGGTGGCGCCCTGGGCGCGCAGAACTGGCGCACCCCGTTCTGGCTGTACGTCGTCAGCCTCCCGCTGGCGCTGCTCGCGGCCCGCTACATCTGGCAGCCCGCCCCGCGTGCCCAGGCCGCGGCCCGCGCCCAGAAGCTCCCGCCCCTGCCCTGGTCGCGGATCGCCGCGCCGATCGTGGTCAGCCTCGTGGGCGGCCTGGTCTTCTACGTCCTGATCGTCGAGCTGTCGTTCAAGCTGGACGACATCGGCGTGGAGTCGACGGCGGTCATCGGCGCGGCCAGCGCCATCGCCTCCCTCGGCACGGCCGTGGGCGGTTTCCTCTTCGGGCGCCTGGCGAAGCGGGGCCCGGCCGTGCTCGTGCCGCTCGCGTTCGCCCTCTCGGGCGTGGGCATCATCGGCATGGGCGTCGCGTCGGCGGTGCCGGTCGTCATCGTCTTCGCCGTCGTCACCGGCTTCGGCAACGGGCTGCTGCTCCCCTCGCTGCTCACCTGGGCCCTCGGGTCGCTCGGCTTCGAGCAGCGCGGCCGCGGCACCGGCATCTGGACGTCGGCCTTCTTCGTCGGCCAGTTCTTCACCCCGCTCGTGGTCCTCGGCCTCACCGACGCGATCGGCGGCCTCGGTGCCGCCCTGATGGCGCTCGGCGTGGTGGGGCTGGTCGCGGCAGTCGTCGTCCGCGGCCTGCGGCCGACCCAGGACGTCGAGCCGGCGCTCGCCGGCCACTGATCGGCCCGGGACGGGGCCCTGCGGGACACCGCGGGGCCCCGTCGCGCTACCGGGACTTGGCGAAGTCGGCGGGCCGGAACCGGCCGTCCGACAACCGCTTCTCGATCTGCTCGAGGCTGCGACCGGTGAGCTCCGGCATGCGCCGGTAGAGGAAGACGAAGGCGGCGATGTTGAAGGCCGCGTACAGCCAGAAGGTCTGCCCTGTGCCGATGGTGTCGATGGTGCTCAGCAGCGTCAGGGTGATGAGCAGGTTCGTGCCCCACAGCGCCGCCGACTGCGCGGCCGCCCCGGCCTCCCGGGTGGCCAGCGGGTAGATCTCGGAACCCGTGAGCCAGCCCATCAGCTGGATGCCCCCGGCGGTGAACGCCATGAAGGCGATCAGCGTGGCGATGATGTAGGGCACCTGCGCCTGGCCGTCGTTCCCGGTGACGAAGAAGGTGCCCAGCACGATCAGCATCAGCGCCGCCCCCGGCAGCGTGAGCAGGGTCAGCCGCCGCCGGCCGACCCGGTCGATGATCGCCAGGCCGATCAGCTGCGTGATCAGGTACGTCGCGCCGAGACCGACGGAGACGCGCAGCGCCGCGGTGTCGGAGAAGCCGTTGTCGGTGAGGATCGTCGGGGAGTAGTAGACGATCATCTCGATCCCGGACAGCTGGGTGAAGATCGCCAGGCCGCAGCCCACGATCAGCGCCGGGCGCACCCACGCCTTCCGCAGTCCGGACCAGCCCCGGGTGCTCGCCTCCTGCTCGGCCTCGACGAGCTCCTCGATGTCGCGCAGTTCGCCGGAGACGTCCGTGCCGTCCGGCCGGACCCGTTCGAGCGCCTCGCGGGCCCGCTCGTCGTGGCCGGCCTTCACCAGCCACCGCGGGCTGTCCGGCAGGCGCAGCATCAGCCCGAGCATGAGGGCGCTGGGCACGACGGCGGCGCCGATGGCCAGCCGCCAGTCGACGCTCTCGGTCGCGCCGACGATGGTGGCGATCAGGATGCCGACACCGATCGCGATCTGGAAGAACAGCACCAGGCGGCCGCGGTAACGGCTCGGGGCCAGCTCGGCGACGTACACCGGGGCGGTCTGCGTGGCCCCGCCGACGGCGAAGCCCAGGACGACGCGCGCCAACGACAAGGTGACGGGGTTCGGTGCCAGCGACGCGCCGAGCGAGCCGAGGACGAAGACGCCGGCCACGACGAGCAGCGTGGTGCGCCGGCCGAGCCGCTCGCTGAGCCGGCTGCACACCAGCGCCCCGATCACCGCGCCGGCCAGGATCGAGGCAGCGATGACCTGCTCCCAGCCGTTGCCGATACCGAACTCGTCGCTGATCTGCAGGAGGGCACCGGAGATGATCCCCGTGTCGTAGCCGTACAGCAGGCCGGAGATCGCCGACACCAGGGCGACGACGACGACGGAGCCGGTGAGGCCGCCGCCGTCGTCCCTCGAGACCTCGGCGACGGACGCGCTGGACGTGGCGGGGCCGGGGCCCTCGGACCGGGCCATCAGGTACCCCCGTCGGCGAGAAGTGCGCGGTACCCGCGACGCTACGGCCGGTCGGCGGACGGCGCCTGCCGGAGCGCGGCTACGGGCCGGCCAGCCAGGACAGCAGCCGGCCCCGCGACCAGCAGCGGCCGACGGCCTCCACCCGCAGCCGCGGGCCGTCGGTCACCGCCAGCCCGACGATGCTGTGACCGGACGCCGGGCGGTCGCCGAGGGTCGGCACCGACGGCGCCACGCCGACGCCCTCGGCCGACACCCAGGCCACCGGCCGTTCGGCCGCCACCTCCTCGAGCCGGAGCAGGAAGCGCTGCCGCGTCGCCGGCGAGAGAGCGGACAGCGCCCACGTCGTGGTGACGACGGGCAGCGCCTCGGCGGGAACGCGGGCGAGGGCGTCCGGCAGCGCGTCGGCGGCGTCGCCGCGCACCAGCACCGGAGGGGCCGACGCCGCCACCGCGAGCTCCGCCTCCAGCCGGGCGGCCTGCTCCGGCCGGTCCGGCGGCACGCAGGCCCTCAGCCACCGGGCGTCGTCGGCGTCGGTCACGTCCAGCAGGTCGGGGCCGACGGCGACCCGGGCGACCACCGCGGGGAGCGCCCGCGACGGGATCGGCCGCGGACCCACCACCGTGGCCGTGATCTGCACGGCCGACGCCGGATCGCCCACCACAGGTCCGTCGCCGTAGGAGATCCCGACCAGGTCGACGTGCGGGTTCAGCCCGGGCGCGCCGCCGACGTCGACGAGCCCGACCGACGCGGCACCCATCCGGTGGGCCGCCTCGGCGACGGCCGGGTGCAGGACGGCGCACCGCGCGGTGTCCACGGTCTGCGGCCGGCGGCGCGCGACGAGGGTCGCGACCGCGTCGGCCATCCCCACCAGCGCGTCGATCGCCGCCCGTGCCGAGGCATCGGCATCGGCGGACGCCAAGGCCGAGGCGAGGGCGGGCGCGTGCCCCGCCAGGGCGAGGTCCTGCAGCGCCGCGAACACGGCCGCGGGCTGCCGCCGGCGCGGCGGCAGCGCCTCGAGGGCACGCAACGCAGCCTCCGACCCGCTCAGCGCGACCGCCAGGCGACCCAGCAGCGGCGACCCACCGGCCGCCTGCTGCTCGGCGTAGCGCCGGTAGACCTGGGCCGGTGTGCGGCGCTCCGCCACGGGTACCGCGCCTCCTGCCGTCGGCGGTGGGTGGGACCCGAGTATCGGGCACGTCTCCGGCGGGGACGGGACAGCCGCATGGACGACGGGAACGGGCCGCGCGAGGGCAGCCTCCGGCTCGCGGACGGCCGGACCATGGCCTACGCCGAGTACGGCGACCCCGAGGGGTGGCCGGTCCTCGGCTGCCACGGGTCGCCGAGCTCCCGGCTGGAGCGGCACGTCGAGGACCCCGCCGACCACCGCCGGTGGGGCCTGCGCGTCGTCGTCCCCGACCGGCCGGGGTTCGGCCGCTCCGACGCCCAGCCCGGCCGCCGCGTCGCGGACTGGCCGGCCGACGTCGCGCAGCTGCTCGACCACCTCGGGATCGGGGAGTTCGCCGTGCTGAGCCTCTCGGGCGGCGCGGCGTACGCGCTGGCCTGCGCACACGTCTTCGGCGACCGGGTGCGCGCGGTCGGCGTCCTGGGTGGGGCCCCGCCGCCCGACGTCCCGTGGCCCTGGCCGCGGTGGGTGCCCGAGCGGTTCCGCGAGGCCGTGCACCGTCCCTCGCGTGCCTCCGCCCTCCTGCGGCCCGCGTTCGCCCCGCTCGCCGTCCGGCCCGCGCTGATCCCGCGCTACCTGCAGCTGCGGCTCAACCCGGCCGACCGGCGGGTGATCGGCCGCCCGGCCGTCCGCCGGATCCTGGCCCGCACCTTCACCGAGGGACTCCGGAACGGGCCCGCCGCGCTCGCCGAGGACCGGGCGCTGCTGTTCCGCCCGTGGGGCTTCCCCTTGTCGTCGGTCCGCCAGCGCGTCCACATCTGGCACGGCACGCAGGACTGGCAGGTGCCGGTCGCGCTGGGGCAGGTGCTGAGCGCGATGCTGCCGGACAGCGTCGGGCACTGGTTCCCGGGCGAGGGGCACTTCCTGGTGTTCGACCACGCGGAGGAGGTGTACGCCGCGCTCCGGCCGTGACGGCGGGGCGCCGGGACGTGTGCTTGGCTGACGGCCGCTCGCAGCCGGCCAGAAGGGGTCCCGATGTCCATCCTCTCCAGCTTCGCCGAGGCGCTGTCCACCGGAGGGATCGAGGTGGTGGACCTGACCGCCCCGCTCTCGTCGGACACGCCGGTGATCGCCCTCCCGGAGCAGTTCGCCCAGACGGCGCCCTTCCAGCTGGAGGAGCTCAGCCGCTACGACGACCGCGGCCCGGCCTGGTACTGGAACAACTTCCGGACCGGGGAGCACACCGGCACCCACTTCGACGCGCCCAACCACTGGGTCACCGGGCAGGACGGGGACGACGTCGCGTCGGTGCCGCCGCGGCGATTCATCGCCCCGGCCGTGGTCCTCGACTTCTCCGCCGAGGCCGCGGAGGACCCCGACTTCCTGCTGGAGGTGGAGCACGTCCGCGCCTGGGAGGCCGAGCACGGGCCGCTGCCCGACGGCGGCTGGCTGCTGTTCCGCACCGGGTGGGCCGCGCGCTCGGCGTCCCAGCAGGAGTTCCTGAACGCCGACGACACCGGCCCCCACACGCCGGGGCTCTCGCCGGCCTGTGCCCGCTGGCTGGCCGAGGAGACCCCGGTCATCGGGCTCGGGGTGGAGACCGTCGGCACCGACGCGGGCGCCGCGCACTCGTTCGACCCGCCGTTCCCGTGCCACGCAGCGCTCATGGGCAGCGGCAAGTACGGGCTCACCCAGCTGCAGAACCTCCACCTGCTGCCGGCGACGGGCGCCCTGGTCGTGGCGGCGCCCCTGCCCATCGTGTCCGGCTCGGGCTCGCCGCTGCGCGCGGTGGCGCTGGTCGAGCGGGGATGACGCCGGCCGGGGGAACCGTCTCCGAGGTCGTCGGGCAGGTCCTGGTCGCCTCCGGCGTGGGCACCGTCTTCGGCGTCGTGGGTTCGGGCAACTTCTCCGTCACCAACGCGATGGTCGCGGCCGGCGCCCGCTTCGTCGCGGCCCGGCACGAGGGTGGGGCGGCCACGATGGCCGACGCCCACGCCCGGATGTCAGGAGGGGTGACCGCGCTCAGCGTCCACCAGGGGTGCGGGCTGACCAACGCCCTGACCGGCCTCACCGAGGCGGCGAAGAGCCGCACCCCGCTGGTGGTCCTGACCGCGGAGGCCACCTCGCCCCGGTCGAACTTCTTCGTCGACCAGCAGGCGCTGGCCGCGGCGGTGGGCGCGGTGTCGATGCGGGTGGAGGTCGCGGAAGAGGCCGGGGCGGTCGCCGCCGCCGCGGTGGCGACCGCCCGGGACGACCGGCGGGTCGTCGTCCTCAACCTGCCGCTGGACGTGCAGCCGCTGCCCGCCGCAGCGGGCGACGCCGCACCTCCGGCCGGCAGCGCGGCTCCCGACGCCGACCCCGAGCAGGTCCGCCGGCTGGCCGACGCCCTGCGGCAGGCGCGCCGGCCGGTGTTCGTCGCGGGCCGCGGAGCCCGGGCGGGCGGCTCGCGGGCCGCCCTCGAGGACCTGGCCGACCGGTGCGGCGCCCTCCTGGCCACGTCGGCGGTGGCCAAGGGGCTGTTCCGGGGGAGCCCGTGGGACCTCGACGTCTCCGGCGGCTTCGCCACCCCGCTGGCCGCGGAGCTGATCTCCGGCGCCGACCTGGTCGTCGGGTGGGGGTGCGCCCTCAACATGTGGACGATGCGGCACGGCCGGCTGATCGCGGACGATGCCGTCGTCGTGCAGGTGGACGTCGACCCCGCGGCGATCGGCGCGCAGCGGGAGGTGGCGTTCGGCGTGGTCGGCGACGTGCGGCAGGTCGCGCAGGACGTCGCCGGCGCCCTGCCGGGGGAGGTGACCGGCTACCGGACGGCCGAGGTGCGCGAGGCGATCGCCGCGCGGCGCCGCTGGCGGGACGAGCCCTTCGACGACGACGGCGGCGCCGGGCTGATCGACCCCCGGGCGCTCACGATCGTGCTGGACGACCTGCTGCCGGCCGATCGCGTGGTCGCCGTGGACTCCGGCAACTTCATGGGCTACCCGAGCATGTTCCTCGACGTCCCCGACGAGTTCGGCTTCTGCTTCACCCAGGCCTTCCAGTCGGTCGGTCTCGGGCTCGCGACCGCCATCGGCGCCGCCGTCGCCCGACCCGACCGGCTGCCGGTCGCCGCCCTCGGCGACGGCGGTGCGCTCATGGGCGCCTCGGAGCTCGAGACCGTCGTCCGGCTCGGCCTGCCCATGGTGGTCGTCGTCTACGACGACGCCGCCTACGGGGCCGAGGTGCACCACTTCGGCCCGGCCGGTCACCCGCTGGACATCGTCCGGTTCCCCGAGACCGACTTCGCCGCGATCGCCCGCGGCCACGGCTTCGAGACCGTCACGGTGCGGGAGGTCGGCGACCTCGAGCCGCTCCGGCGATGGCTGGCCGGGCCCCGCGCCACGCCGTTCC
The DNA here is from genome assembly GCF_054050495.1 of Blastococcus sp. SYSU D00922. Lineage (NCBI taxonomy): Bacteria > Bacillati > Actinomycetota > Actinomycetes > Geodermatophilales > Geodermatophilaceae > Blastococcus > Blastococcus sp. SYSU D00922. The sequence goes on along the minus strand of NZ_JBJGZL010000002.1, from coordinate 288,454 downwards.
TGGTGGACGCCAAGGTCGCCCGCGGACGCCCCTCCTGGTGGCTGGAGGAGGCGTTCCGCGGGCACTGACCTGCGGCGATCAGGAGGAGGACCGGAAGCCCGCCGCCGCGGAAGCCTCCTCGTCGTCGGCGGGCGGCGCCTCCGCGACCGTGTTGCCGGAGAACGCCGTCGCCCCGCCCGGCTCGGCGTCGCGGCCGCGCTGCGCCGGCGGCCGGGGCGGGCCCTGCAGCACCGCGGCGGGGTCGGCGCGGCCCCACTCGGTCTCCACGTCCGTGATCAGCGCCTCGAGGTAGGACCGCAGCTGCACGCGCACCGCCGAGCCGAACGCCTTGAGGTAGGCCACCTGCTCCTCGAGCTCCTCGACGCTGCGTCCCGGTGCGTCCGCGCCGGCCGGAGCCGGTCCGGTCATGCGGGCCGCCGCCTCCTGCGCCGCCTGGATGATCGCGCCCGCCCGCTCACGCGCCTCCTGGAGCTCCTCCTCGTAGACGGTCCGCGCCTCGCTGGTCATCTGCCGGCTGAACTCCTCCGCCTCCGCGACGTAGGCGTCCGCCGTCTGCTGCGCCGCCGACAGGATCCGCACCGCCTGGTCGCTGGGCGCCTCGTGGACGGGAGCCCCGTCGACGGCGGCCCGCAGCGCCCGCACCTCGTCGCGCAGCGCGGCCTTCTCGGCGATGTGCCGGGCCAGCTCCTCGGCCACCCGGCTCATCACCCGGTCGACCTCGGTGTCGACGTAGCCGGGCCGCAGCATGGAGGCGCGGGTGAACCGCACGTTCTGGACGTCGGCCGGGTGCAGGCCGCGCTCCTCGTCGGCGGGCTCGTTCTGGACGCTGGTCATTCGGTCACCTCTCCGTCAAGACTGGGCCCCGGTCGGCTGGGGGCGAAGACCTCGCTGTGGATGCGCTGGGCGGGCACGCCGTGCGCCTGCAACCGGGCGGTGGTGTCGTCGACCATCGCGGCCGGTCCGGCGACGTAGACCTCCCGGCTGAGCCAGGGGCCGTGCCGCATGACCACGTCACCGACGTCCCCGTGCTCGAGGGAGGAGACCTTGTCCTCGGAGACGGCCAGGGTGACGCTCAGCCAGGGGTTCTCCTGCTCGAGCCGGCGCAGGTCGGCCCGGTCGTAGTGGTGGTCCTCGTTGCGGGCCCCGACGTACAGGTCGACCCGCCGGGCGGGCCCGCGGCGGGCCACCTGGTCGACCAGCGCCTTGAGCGGAGCCAGCCCCATCCCGCCGGCCACGAGCAGCAGGTCGCGGTCGGACTCGTCGGCCAGGGAGATGTGCCCGACGGGCGGTCCGAGCCGCACCACGTCGCCGACCCGCAGCCGGCGGACCAGCGCGGAGCTCACCGGGCCGCCGTCCCGGGCCTTGACGTGGATCTCCACGAGGCCGTCGGGCCGCGGCGCGTTGGCGGGGGAGTAGTACCGCCACAGCCGCGGCCGGATGCCGGTCTCGAGGGACAGCGACTGCCCGGCCACGTAGTCGTAGCGGGCGCGCGGGCGCAGCTGGAGGACGGCGACGTCGATCGCCCGGGTCTCGTGCCCGACGACGTCGGCGTCCCACCAGGCCGGCTGCTCGGCGGCCTCGTCGGCCGCCGCGATCATCACCTCGGCGACGAGCGTGTACGCCTCGGTCCAGTCCTTGGCGAGCTCGGGGCTCCAGTCGTCGTCGAAGTGCTCGAGGGTGGCCAGCAGGCTGGCCCCGACCGCCGGGTAGTGCGCGGCGAGCGTCCCGAACTTGCGGTGGTCGCGGCCGAGCTGCTGGAGGATCGGGACCAGCGCGTCCAGGTCGTCGACGCGGGCGACCACGTCGCCCAGCGCGCTGAACAGCCGGTCGCGCTGGTGGGCCATCGAGACGGGGAACATCGCCCGGGTCTCGGGATGGCTCAGGAACAGGTGCGAGTAGAAGTACAGCGGTGCCTCGTCGCCGGTGGCCGCGGCCTTCGCGAAGTTGGCCCGCATCGCGGGGATGTCCACGCGCAGCTCCTAGGGGGAGAGGCCGTCCGGCCAGGGCCGGACGGCGGGTGGGCAGGAGGGGTCAGGCGCTGTGGCGGCCGGCGTGCTCGGTGGCGCCGGGTGTCTCCTCGGTCGCGAGGTCGGCCTGCCACAGGTCGGGCCCGAACACCTCGTACTGGATGTCGCGCGCCGGGATGCCCCGCTCGATCAGCGCGCTGCGGACCGCCTGCATGAACGGCAGCGGGCCGCAGAGGTAGTAGAGCGCTCCCCAGGGGAGCTCGACGTCGCCGAGGTCCAGCTGGCCCTGCCGCACGCCGTCCACCGGCAGCGAGCACTCCGCGCCGCTCTCGAACCAGACGTGCACCCGGCCGTTGGCCAGCTTCCGGACGTCGTCGAGCACCTGCTGCCGCAGGGGCCACGAGGCCTCGTCGACGTCGGCGTGCCACAGCCGGACGTCCAGGTGCGATCCGGCGGCGACGAGGTGCGAGAGCATGCCGGCCATCGGCGTGATCCCGATGCCGGCGCTGGCGAAGACCACCGGCCGACCGGAGTCGTCGAGGACGACGTCGCCGAACGGCAGCGACATCGTCAGCCGGTCGCCGACGTCCACGGTGTCGCACAGCAGGTTGGAGACCTCGCCGTCCGGCTTGCCGCCGCCCCGGACCCGCTTGACGGAGAACTGGCGGTGCTGGCCGTCGTCGGCCCGGGTGAGGCTGTACTGCCGGGGCTGGCGCACGCCGTCGGGCATGGGCACCTGCACGGTCACGTACTGGCCGGGCAGGGAGGTCTTCACCAGCCGGTCGTCGATCTTGCGCATCCGGAAGGTGACGACGTCGTCGGTCTCAGAGACCTTCTCCGCGACCTCCCACTCGCGCCAGACGGTCTCGGGGCGCACGCCGCGGGCGCTGTAGAGCCCGCGCTCCTGGTTGATCAGCGCGTACGCCATCAGCCAGTAGACCTCGTCCCACGCGGCCGCCACCTCCGGCGTCACCGCGTCGCCGAGCACGTCGGCGATGGCCCAGAACAGGTGCTCGTGGACGACGTCGTACTGGGCCGGGGTGATGCCCAGCGAGGCGTGCTTGTGCGCGATGCGCGACAGCAGGTGCTCCGGCAGCTGCTCGGGGACCTTCACCAGCGAGCTGGCGAAGACGGCGACCGATCCGGCCAGCGCGAGCTGCTGGGTCTGCTCGGCCTGGTTCCCGCGGTTGAAGACGCCGTCGAACAGCTCGGGGTGCGCGCCGAAGAGGTGGCGGTAGAAGCGGGTGGCGATCTCCGGGATGTGCTCGGCGACCACCGGCAGGGTCGCCTCGACCACGGGACGGGATCGATCGGAAAGCACGTGTCCTCCTTGCCAGTCGACTAGCCCCCCGCTGGCGCGGTCACGTTCCGCTCTGCACCCGCTACCCATGCGCACCGTTCCCAGACCTACGAATTCCGCCCGGGCGTGTCGCGGAACTCCCTCGCGGGCACCCCCGCCGTCGTGGACGGGACCCCCGGGGCGCTGCCCGACCTCGTGATCATCGGGGCGATGAAGTGCGGGACGACGTCGCTGCACGCCTACCTCGACGCGCACCCGGACGTCGCGATGTCGCACCCCAAGGAGCTCAACTTCTTCTTCGGGCCGGCCGACCGCGCCGGCGACCGGGCCGAGGGGAACTGGCACGACGGCAACTGGCACCGCGGGACCGCCTGGTACGCCGCTCGGTTCGACGCCGGGGCCCGGGTGCGGGGCGAGGGCTCGCCGGGCTACACGTCGCCGGACCACCCGGAGGTGGCCGGCCGGATGGCAGAGGTGCTGCCGGGGGCCCGCCTGGTGTACGCCGTCCGGGACCCGGTCGACCGGGCGGTCTCCCAGTACTGGCACCACCGGCGGGAGGGCACGGAGACCCGGCCGCCGGAGGAGGCGCTGCTGGACCCGGGGAGCCAGTACGTGTCGCGCGGCCGTTACCTGGAGCGGTTGGAGCCCTTCCTGGCGACCGGCGCCTTCGACGGGCGGATCGCGGTCGTGGCGCAGGAGGACCTGCGCGACCGGCCCCGGGCGACCATGCGCCGGCTCTTCGGCTGGATCGGTCTCGACGACCACTGGTGCGACGCCATGGACGAGCGGCGGAACGCGGCTCCCGAGCCGCCGGCGCCCGTGGACCCCGCGGTGCGGCAGCGGCTCTGCGCGGCGCTCCGGGACGACGCCGAGCGGCTGAGGGAGTTCACGGGTGAGGAGTTCGCCGCCTGGTCCCTCTGACGTCGAATAAGCCTTGACTCATATAAGTCGTTGCTCCTATGTTGTCGCCGTGCACGCGTTCGACGTCCTGGGGGAGCCGGTCCGCCGCCGGCTGCTGGAGCTGCTCGCCGACGGCGAGCGCTCCGCCGGTGACCTCGCCGCCGTGGTGGGGGCGGAGTTCGGCATCTCCCAACCGGGCGTGTCCCAGCACCTGAGGGTGCTCCGGGAGAGCGGCTTCGCGCAGGTGCGCGCCGAGGGGGCGCGACGGCTGTACGCCGTGGACCCCACGGGGCTGCAGGAGGTCGACGTGTGGCTCGACCGCTTCCGCCGGTTCTGGGACCAGCGCCTCGACGCTCTGGCCACGGAGCTCGCCCGCGGGCGGCGGGACCGACGCAGGAAGGGTGGGAAGCGTCCGGCCGGCCCGGCCGGACCCCCGCCGGAGGACGAGGAGGGAACGTGAACGACATCCTCGGCGAGCTCGCCGACACCAGCCGCGGCGTGCGGCGACAGCGGACCGACGGCACCGAGGAGGTCGTGGTCGTCATCCGGCGGACCTACGCCGCCGCGGTCGACGACGTCTGGGACGCGCTGACCGACCCGGAACGGCTCCGGCGCTGGTTCCTGCCGGTCAGCGGCGACCTCCGCGTGGGAGGCGCCTACCAGCTCGAGGGCAACGTGGGTGGCGAGATCCGCCGGTGCGAGGCGCCGGCCCGGCTCTCGGTGACGTGGGGGATGGAGAGCAGCGTCGTGGACGTCCGGCTCTCCGTCGACGGTGACGAGCGGACCGTCCTGGACCTCGAGCACTCCGTGCCGTTGGAGATCGCCGGCAGCGGCGCCGGTGCCCTGTACGTGGGACCCGGGTGGGACGTCTCGATCCGCGGTTTGGGGGAGTACCTGCGCGGCGCCGTCGTCGACGACCCGGCCGCCTGGGAGGGCACCCTCGAGGGCCAGCGGTACTCCGCCCGGTCCATCGAGGCCTGGACCGCGGCGATCGGGGACACCGCGACCGCCGACGAGATCGCGGTGGCCGCCGAGGTCGCCCGCGCGCAGTTCACGCCGGACCTGCAGCCCGGGAGCTGAGGCTCAGCTCTCGCCCCGACGGAGCGGCGGGGTGCTGTCGGCGACGACGGCGCCCCGCTCGCCCAGGGGGCGGTCGGGGCCGATCGTGGAGTCGCGGACCGTCTGCCGCTCCGCCTCGGCATTGACCGCCGCACCGAGGATGACCAGGAACACGCTGATCCAGAGCCACAGCATGCTGATCGCCACCCCGGCCAGCGAGCCGTAGGTCGACTCGTAGCTGCCCAAGCTCTGCACGTAGGCGAACAGGGCCACGGAGGTGGCCAGCCAGAGGACGGTGGCGACCGCCGCGCCGGTGCTCGTCCAGCGCCAGCGGGCCTGCCGCCGGTCGGGCGCGAACCGGTACAGCACGGCGAGGACCACCGCCATCAGCGTGGCCAGCGCCAGCCAGGTGAACGCCGGGCCCAGGGCGCGGATCCCGGCCGGTGACCGGTCGAGCACCTCGGAGATGGCCTCCGCGACCGCGATCGCCCCGCCCACGACCAGGGCGCCGCCCAGCACGAACAGCAACCCCAACCCCGCCCGGCGGAGGAAGCTCCGGGTCTCGGTCTCGTGGTAGGCAAGGGTGAGCGCGTCGATGAGGTAGGTCGCCGCCGTCGTCGCCGTCCAGAGGGCCAGGACCAGGCCGGTGATGCCGCGGACGGTGATCACCTGCGTCGACGCCGTCGTGATCGTCGTCAGCTGCTCGGCGACCAGCGGTTCGAGTTCCGGCGGCAGCGTCCTGGCGACGCCGGACAGCTGGTCGAGCGCCTCGGCCGGCGTGGTCACCGCGCCGTAGACCGACACCGCGGTCACCAGCATCGGCGCGATGGAGAGCAGCGCGAAGAACGAGATGCCGGCGCTGAGCAGCATGAGCCGGTCGTTGAGCACGTGCCGGACGACGCGCCGCAGGATGCGCCCCCAGTGCCGCGCCGAGATGCGGTGCGGCCACGAGGCGTCGCTCGCCCGGCTGCCCGGCAGGTCGCGTACCTCAGCCATGCGTGGGCGTGTTCCCCGATCGGGGCCCCGTCACGCCGGCCGCCCGCTGCCGTGCGGGGTCCGAGGACCCTCGTCCGGCCGCCCTCCCGGTCCTAGCGTCCGGCGCACGGGGACGACGGCAGACGGCAGACGGCAAGGACCGGAGGCGTGCCATGTTCGTTCAGGTCATCCAGGGCAGGACGTCGGACGCGGAGGGTCTCCGCGCCGCCATGGACCGCTGGGAGGAGGAGCTCGCACCCGGCGCGGTCGGCTGGCTGGGCAGCACCGGCGGCGTGACCGACGACGGGCGGGTGCTCCTCGTCGCCCGCTTCGAGTCCGAGGAGGCGGCCCGCCGCAACAGCGAGCGGCCCGAGCAGGGGCGCTGGTGGGCCGAGACGGAGCGCCTGTTCGAGGGCGGGGCGACGTTCCTGGACAGCACCGACGTGGTGGTCGACCTGCAGGACGATCCGGACCGGGCCGGGTTCGTCCAGGTGATGCGCGGGCGCACGCGCGACCCGGAACGGGCCCGCCAGCTCATGGCGCAGGACCCCGACGAGTGGGCGGCCTACCGGCCCGACGTCCTGGGCACCCTCGAGATCGGGCACGAGGACGGCGCGTACACCGTCGTCATCTGGTTCGCCTCCGAGGAGGAGGCGCGCGCGGGCGAGCGCAAGGAGGTGCCGCTCGAGCTGCGGACCGCCATGGAGGAGATGGGCAAGCTCGCGATCGGGGAGACGGAGTACTTCGACCTCCGCCGGCCCCTCGTCCGGTCCGCCGCGCGGTGACGTTCCGGTGACGCCCCGGCCGCGACGCTGACGCCTACGGGCCGGTGTCGCGACCGGGGGGAGCCCATGGATCTCGAGCTGCTCTTCGACGGGGTGGACGACGACGTCCTCGACGCCGTCGTGGACGTGCGCGTCGCCGATCTCGCCGTGGCCGACGCGCCGGCGGAGGGCCCGGCCGCCACCTCGTCCGACCTCACGGTGACGGCGGCCCGGCCGACGGCCCGGGTCACCCTCGACCTGCCGGTCGGCGGCGGCATGTACGAGCCCGGGCTGCTGGTCCGGGTGCGGGGCCGGACGGCGGACGACGCCCGGGTCGAGTTCTTCACCACGAGCGCCACCCCGGTGGCGGAGCGGTCGGCCGGTCCGGTGCGGGTGCGCCTGTCCCGGATCGCCTGACACCTGATGCACGACACGGCAGCACGACACCCCTGGAGATGGTGGGCATGAGCACGGACGACGACAGGCAGCTCGGCGTGATCGACCACATGGCGGCCAGCCCGGTGAGCGGCAGCGGGTTCCTCACCGGACCCGGCCTCGTCGAGCACCCCGTCCGGTACGCGGTCGTGGACGGCCGCGCCATCCACGACGGCTGCATCGACATGGGCCCGGTGGAGGAGGTCGAGGCGGAGGCCGCCGCGATCGCCCGCCGCCGCGAGCTCCGGTTGACGACCGCGTTCGCCGGCAGCGAGGACGGCGCGCTCACGGTCGGCCCGCTGGGTATCGGGCTGCCCACGGACTCGAGCTTCCTGTGGACCAACGGGCAGGTGGCCTACGCCGTCGACGCCGGGGTGCCGAACCAGCAGCGGGTGACCGACGCGATCAACCACCTCCAGGCCAACACCGGCATCCGGTTCACGCTGCGCACGTCCGCCAACGCCGGCTCGTGGCCCAACTGGATCCAGGTGGTCAGCAACGGCAACGCGTCGTCGAGCTCGTCGCCGATCGGGATGCGCGGGGGCCGGCAGGACCTGCGGCTGGCGGACGCGCACCCGTGGCCGATCCTCGTGCACGAGTTCCTGCACTCGCTCGGCGTCTACCACGAGCAGTCCCGGTCCGACCGCGACTCGTTCGTGGAGATCAAGTGGGACAACATCAAGGACGGGCCGCCGCCCGACGGCGAGGACGACGCCCGGCACAACTTCCAGACCAAGCCCGGCTCGACCGACTACTTCGACTACGACTACGGCTCGCTGATGCACTACCACGCGACCGCGTTCGCCAAGGACACGTCGAAGCCGACGATCGTGCCGCGGCAGTCGGGGGTGACCATCGGCCAGCGCACCGGCATGAGCTTCGGCGACCGGCAGACGATCGCGAAGATGTACGAGCGGTTCTCCGAGAAGGGCTACTCGGGGGTGTGGCGGGCGGGTACCGGGCGCTACGCCCTCTGGGTCAACGACACCTGGGACGGCTTCGCGGCCAAGTGGCAGCAGTGGAGCGCCGACGGCCTGCGGCTGGTCGACGTCCACGTGCGGCCGGTGGCGGGCGGCGCCCGCTACTCCGGGGTGTTCCTCCCCGGCACCGGCGGGCACGCGCTCTGGGCCAACGCGAGCTGGGAGAGCTTCCACGCGAAGTGGGACGAGTGGAGCCGGCAGGGTCTGCGCCTGCACGACATCCACATCGCCAACATCGGCGGCCAGGACCGCTACACCGGCGTCTTCCTCGCCGGGAGCGGCGGGCACGCGCTGTGGGTCGGCGCGAGCTGGGACAGCTTCCGCACGAAGTGGGAGCAGTGGAGCGCGCAGGGGCTGCGGCTGCACGACCTGCACGTGCACCAGGTGGGTGGCCAGGACCGGTACACCGGCGTCTTCCTGCCCGGCAGCGGTGGCCACGCGCTGTGGGTCAACGCCTCGTGGGCCAGCTTCGTGGCGAAGTGGCAGGAGTGGGCGGGCCAGGGTCTGCGCCTGGTCGACCTCAACCAGCACCGCGTCGGCGGCGAGATCCGGTTCTCCGGCGCGTTCCTGCCCGGCCAGGACGGCTTCGCCCTCTGGGCCAACGTGACCTGGGAGAGCTTCCGGGCCAAGTGGGAGGAGCTCGCCGGCCGGGGGCTGCGCCTGGTGGACTTCGAGTTCGTCAACCCGCCGGCGGGTGCGCTGCTCGACGGCGCGGACACCGCCGAGCTGCCCACCCCGGAGGAGCTGCCCGAGCCCTTCGGCGGCATCGTCGACGCCGCGCCGACGGCGGCCGAGGCGGCGGCGGCCGACGGCTACGGGACGGCCGAGCTCGACGGGCGCGTCCCCGCCGCGGCCGGATCGGGCGGCGCCGAGCTGCCCAACGTGGTGATGCCGCGGACGGCCGGTGACGACGAGGGCGCCGGCGGCCGCGCGGAGGAGGCGGCGGTGTCCTCCGGTGCCGGTGCCGGTGCGGGCGCCGGCGGGATGGTCAGCGACGACGGGTGAGCCGGTTCTCCGAGCCGCGGAGGTGGTCGACGACGAGCAGCGGCACGGCGTCGTCGTCCGCCTCCGTGGCGCGGTCCGGGAAGTCGAAGACCGCGACCATCATCTGCACGGGATAGGCGGGCGGCCGCGGGCAGCTGCGCACCACGGTCCCGTCGACGGAGAACTCGGCCCGCTCGGGCGTCCAGTCGACGGCGTAGGTGTGGAACTCCGCCACGTCGATCGGCAGCCGGACGGCGGCGAAGTCCTCGGGCGTCGCCGGGTCGCGGAAGGCGTGCAGGCCCATGCCGACGGCGGCGGAAACCCCCGGCTCGACGGCGTCCCCGAAGACCTCGAACACGCAGATCTCGGCGCACCGCTCGGGGACGTCCTCCAGGCCGACCATCCACCAGGCGGCCATCGAGCGGGGCGTCAGCTCGGCGCGGGCCCGCATCTCCAGCCGCCCGTGGTCCGGGGTCCAGCCCCAGAACGTCTCCTGCTCCTCCCGGACGACCGCGCCGTCCCGCCACGGCTGCTGGCCCGTGGTGCTGCCGGCCGGACCGGAGAAGTTGCCCGACTGGACGCCGGAGACCCGCAGCGGCGGCTCGTGCTCGCCGGGCAGCCACCGCCCCTGCTCCGGCGGGATCGACAGGCGGAGGCAGCCGTCCCGGACCTGGAACGTCGCGGCGGTGGCCTCCCGGGAGCTCCACGCGGGCAGGTAGTGGGGGAACCAGACCGACCGGTCGAGCGCGGTGCCGTCGAACTCGTCGGCGAAGACGGGGCTGGTGGGAGACGCCGGCATGCGCCGATCCTGGCACCGTGGGCGTCGTCCTCGAGACCGATCGGCTGCTCCTGCGCGAGCTGACCGCGGACGACCTCGACGCCCTCGCCGCGCTGTACCGGGACCCGGAGGTGCGGCGGTACTTCCCGGACGGCACGCGCACCCACGAGCAGACGCGCGAGGAGCTGGCCTGGGTCGTCGACGTCTACTACGGCCGGTACGGCTACGGCCTGTGGGCGACGGTCGAGAAGGAGACCGGCGCCTTCGTCGGCCGGTGCGGGTTGCTGCCGTGGGAGATCGGCGGTCGCACGGAGGTCGAGGTCGCGTACCTGCTGGACCGCTCGGTCTGGGGGCGGGGACTGGCCACCGAGGCGGCGCGGGCGATCGCGGAGCACGCCTTCTCGACGCTGCCGGTGGATCGCCTGATCGCGATGATCGACCCCGCCAACACCGCCTCGCGACGCGTCGCCGAGAAGATCGGCATGACGCTGCTCTGGCCCGGCTACGTCGACGAGTACGGGACCTGCGACGTGTACGCCGTCAGCCGCCGTAGGGCCGGGTGATGATCTCCAGCACGTGCCCGTCGGGGTCGTGCCAGTAGACGCCCCGCCCGCCGTCGTGGGTGTTGATCTCGCCCGGGTGCTGCTGGAACGGGTCGGCCCAGTAGTCCAGGCCCCGCTCCCGGATCCGGCCGAAGATGGCGTCGAACTCCTCCTCGGACACCAGGAACGCGTAGTGCCGCGCCACCACGTGCGGGTCGTCCATGAAGTCGAGCGACACGTCGTTGTCCAGCTCGACGACGGCGAACGGGCCGTAGGTGGTCGGCGGCTGCAGGCCGAGCACCTCGGTCAGGAAGTGCGCGGACCGCGCCTTGTCGCTGGCGGCGACGATCGTGTGGTTCAGGTGGACGGGCACCGGCGCATGCAAGCACGGCGCGGGGCGCTCCGGGAGGTCCTCGCGCGCGACGTCAGAACGGGTCGCCGACCACCCGGTCGCGGCCCTGGCGCTTGGCCAGGTACAGGTGCCCGTCGGCCCGGCCCAGCAGGTCGGCCGGCGTGGCGGGGGAGCCGCCGGTGGTGGTGGCCGACCCGATGCTGACCGTCACGGGGAGGTCGCCGACCAGCTCGTGCCACGGGTGCGCGGCGAGGGTCGCGCGCAGGTCCTCCAGGCGCGCGGCGGCCGCCCGCGGATCGGCGCCCACCTGCACGAGGAGGAACTCCTCGCCGCCCATGCGGGCGGCGAACGAGCCGTCCCCCCACGAGCCGGCCGCCTCCAGGAGCTCGGCGACGGCGCGCAGCACCTGGTCGCCCGCCTCGTGGGAGCGGGTGTCGTTGACCGTCTTGAAGTGGTCGAGGTCGAGGAGTGCCACCGTCACCGGCTCGGCGCCGGCGGTGGCGCGCTCGAGCAGCCGCGGCAACTGGTCGTCGACGTAGCGGCGGTTGTAGAGGCCGGTCAGCGGATCGCGCAGGGAGAGCTCGCGGTAGCGGCGGGTCTGCCGGCGCGCCTCGGTGGTCTCGTACATCGCCTGCAGCGCCCGGGCGCGGGCGTCGCGCTCGGCGGACTGCAGGTCCATGAGCTCGTCGGTGTAGAGCCGGTGCTCCTCGTAGGCCATCCGGTAATCGCCCGCGGCGGCGTGCAGCTCCGCCTGCTCCCGACGCGCACGGACGCGGATCGCGGTGAGCCCGTACCGCTCGCACCGGCGCACGCACTCGTCCAGGGTCGCCTGCGCCTCGTCCAGCGAGCCGCGGCGGCGCCGGACCTCGGCGAGGGTGAGCAGGAAGTCCGCGCCGCCGTCCCCGTCGAGGGTGCGGTCGAGCACCTCGGGCGCCGTCCCCGGCAGCAGCGCTGCCTCGGCGTCCTCGAGCCGGCCGAGGGCCATGAGCGCCCGGCCGACGGTGTCCAGCCGCCCCGCGCTCATCGGCACGTCGTGGCGGGCGGCGAGCTGCTGCAGCTGCGTGCTCCAGACCAGCGCCTCGTCGTACGCGCCGGCCACCGTCTCGCAGTAGGCACGGTTGTTGAGCACGAGGAGCTGGCGGTCGACGTCGCCCAGCTCCTCGGCCAGCCGCAGGACGGTGTCGTAGCGGTCCCGGGCGGCGACGTCGCCAGCAAGGCCGAGGCAGTCGGCCAGGCGGGCGAGGTGGTCGATGCGGGTCTCGGGCAGGACGTCGTCGCCGAGCAGGTCGACGGCGCGGACGGCGTGCTCCAGGGCGAGCGAGAGGTCGCCGAGCTCCTGGAAGACCGACGCCAGCACGAAGGAGCTGCGCGCGAGCAGGTGCCGCGCGTCGTGCTCGGTGGCCCACCGCTGGATCTCCTGGGCGCGGCGGCCGGCCTCGGCGACGTCGCCCCGCCGGCGGAGCAGGTCGGCGCGCACCAGGCGGGCGCGCTGGGCCAGGTCCGCCAGGCCGAGCGCCTCGGCGGCGTCGACCGCGCGGGACGCACGCTCGTCGACGTCGGCGCGGTCGAAGCGGGACAGGTTCTCCAGCTCGCCGACGGACAGCGACAGCTCCACGGCGCGGACGTCGACGACGGGCGGGGGCACCGCGTCGCGGCAGCCCTCACCCCCGTCGCGCAGGTCCGCGGTGCTGGTCACAGCACCCCATCGGCGTGATGTCGTTGCAGCTTGAGACTTTTCCGGACGTGATCTGGCCCGCAGGGGGCAGGCGCTCAGGTCGCCTGCGACGCGGGGCGCCAGCCCAGCGCCGGGCCGAGCCGCCCGGCGATGTCGGTGAGCATCTGCTCGTAGTCCTCGTCGTCGAAGCTGAACGGCAGCGCGAACGCCACCTCGGTCACCTCGCGGAATGCCGCGTGCGCGTGCAGCGCCTCGGCGATCTGCTCGGACGTGCCGAGCAGGTCGGGCGCGAACAGCAGCCGGGCCGGGCCCTGGGGCGTCGCCGTCCGCGGGGTGCGGGCGGCGACGTAGTCGGCGTACTTCGCCCGCTGGGCGGGGCTGGCGCTGTCGGTCGGGATGACCACCAGCCCCTGAGACACGCGGGCGGCCGCCCCGGCCGGGGAGGCGGCGCGGAAGGCCTCGACGTGCGACCGCTGGATCTCGGCGAAGTCGCCGCCCTGCTCGGCCTTGACCACGCTGCTGGTCAGGAAGTTCATGCCGTGCTCGCCGGCCCACCGGGCCGAGCCGAGGCTTCCCCCGCCGTACCAGAGCCGGTCGCGCAGCCCGGAGGAGTGCGGCTGCACCCGGTCCGACCACTCCTCGACGACGCCCTCGCGGCCGGAGAACGTCGCCGCGGGCTCGCCGCCGACCAGCCGCAGCAGCCGGGCGACCCGCTCGTAGGAGAAGTCCTCGACGTCGGCGGTGTCCGGGTAGAGGGCGCCCTTGACGTCGTCCCAGTGCATCGGCGGGCCGACGCTCACCCCCGGGTTCAGCCGGCCGCCGGAGAGCACGTCGACGGTCGCGAGGTCCTCGGCCAGCCGCAGGGGGTTCTCCCACCCGAGCGGGATGACGGCGGTGCCGAGCTCGATGCGGCTGGTCCGCTGGGTGGCCGCGGCGAGGACCGCGACCGGCGAGGAGATGCCGTACTGGAGGTGCCGGTGGCGCACCCAGGCGCTGTCGAAGCCCAGGCGCTCGCCGAGCTCGATGACGCGCAGCGTCGTCTCGTGGCCGGGCCGCGGGTCCGCGCCGTCGAAGGAGCCGATGGTGAGGAAGCCGAGCTTCTGGAGCGCGGTACCGGGGGTGGGCACGGGACGATCCTCCTGCCTGTTTGACTCGGCCCATGCATCTGGGCATCGACAGCTTCGTCTCGGCGGTCACCGACCCCTCGACCGGCCGGGTGGTGGGCCCGGCCGAGCGCATGGAGCACCTGCTCGAGGAGATCGAGCTCGCCGACCGGGTCGGCCTCTACTCGTTCGGCATCGGCGAGCACCACCGCAGCGAGTACTACGACTCGGCCCCGCCGGTGATCCTGGCGGCGGCGGCGGCGCGGACCTCCCGCATCCGGCTGGGCAGCGCGGTCGCCGTCCTGAGCGCCGCGGACCCGGTCCGCGTGTTCCAGCAGTTCGCCACCCTGGACCTGATCTCGAAGGGCCGCATCGACCTGGTCGTCGGGCGCGGCTCGTTCACCGAGGCGTTCCCGCTGTTCGGGCTGAGCCTGCGCGACTACGACGAGCTGTTCGAGGAGAAGCTGGACCTGCTGCTGCGCATCCGGGAGTCCGAGCACGTCACCTGGTCGGGCCGGCACCGCCCGCCGCTCACCGGTCAGGGCGTCTACCCCCGGCCGGTGCAGGACCCGCTGCCGATCTGGGTCGGCGTCGGAGGGACGCCGGAGTCCTTCGTGCGGGCGGGTCTCCTGGGGCTGCCCCTGATGGTGGCGATCATCGGCGGCCAGCCACGCCAGTTCGGGCCGCTGATCGACCTGTACCGCCGCGCCGGCGCGCAGGCCGGGCACCCGCCGGAGAGCCTCCAGGTGGGGCTGCACGTGTTCGGGTTCGTCGCCGAGAGCACGCAGGCCGCCGCCGACACGATCTACCCCGGCTGGCACGAGATGTTCGAGAAGGTGTCCCGCGAGCGCGGCTTCGCCCCGCCGTCGCGGGCGCAGTTCGACGCGACCAGCGGCCCGGACGGCGCCTTCTTCATGGGTGACCCGGAGACGGTGGCGGAGAAGCTGGTGCGCATCGCCGGTCAGCTCGGCGGGGTCGACCGGATCTCGCTGCAGATGACCAACCCGCGGCTGGCCCACGCCGACCTGCTGCGCGGCATCGAGCTGCTGGGCACCGAGGTGGCGCCCCGCGTGAAGGAGGTCTAGGCGAGCATCGCCCGGATCGTGTCGACGGTGTCGGTCTCGGCCGGCGTCTTGTCCGGCCGGTAGCGGAGCACCCGCGCGAACCGCAGAGCGACGCCGCCGGGGTACCGCGTGCTGCGCTGGGCGCCGTCGAGCGCGATCTCGACGACGAGCTCCGGGTGCAGGACGACGCCCCACTCGGTCGTCTCGGCGGCGTGCTCGGGGAAGGTCCGGGTCTGCCACTCGAGCAGCTCGTCGGTCATGCCCTTGAAGGTCTTGCCCACCATCACCGGCGGCCCGCCGTCGGGGTCGCGGGCACCGAGGTGGATGTTCGACAGCTTCCCGGTGCGCCGGCCGTACCCCCACTCGGCGCCGATGACGACCAGGTCGAGGGTGTGCACAGGCTTGACCTTCTGCCATGCCTTGCCGCGCCGGCCGGCCGCGTAGGCGGCGTCCAGGGCCTTGACCACCACGCCCTCGTGCCCGGCGGTCAGGGCGCCGTCGAGCACGCCGGCCGCCTCGTCGGGGCTGGGCGACCGGACCCCCGGCATGCGCAGGGCGGCGTGCTCGTCGTCGGCGAGCAGCCCGGCGAGGGCGTCGAGCCGCACGTGCAGCGGCTCGTCGAGCAGGTCGCGGCCGTCGAGGTGCAGCAGGTCGAAGAAGAACGGGCTGAGCAGCACCTCGTCGGATGCGTCGGAGCCGAAGCGGCTCATCGTGTCCTGGAAGGCGCGCGGCCGGCCGTCGTCGTCCAGCGCCAGGGTCTCGCCGTCCAGGACGGCGGTCGTGCAGGGCAGCGCCCGGACCCGCTCGACCAGCTCCGGGACGCCGTCGGTGACCTCGCGCAGCGTGCGGGTCCAGACGCGCACCTCGTCGCCGTCGCGGTGGACCTGGATCCGCGCGCCGTCGAGCTTGAACTCCACCGTGACGTCCGTGCCGAGATCGGCCAGCGCCGCGTCGAGGGAGGAACCGGGGCTGGCCAGCATCGGGCGGACCGGCCGGCCCACCTCGAGGCGGACGGCGTCGAGCGCCTCGACCCCGCCCGCGAGTGCCGCGGCCGCCGTCTCGTCCAGCCGCCCCGAGAGCATGAACGCCCGGCGGACGCTCGCGGCCGGGACCTCGGCCGCCGTCGCGACCGCGTCGAGGACGACGCCCTCCAGCGCCCCCTGGCGCAGCTCGCCGCCGATCAGGCGGACGAGGAACTGCCGCTCGTCGGCGGTGGCGGCCGACACCAGCGAGGTGAGGACGGCGTCGCGCCGGGCGGCCGACCCCGCGCCCGAGGTGGCGGCGAGCTCGGCGAGGGCGGCGTCGACCGCGGTCACTGTCAGCGACGCGCTCTCGGCGGGGGAGCCGCCCACCCGGGACAGCGTGCGCCAGCCGACGCCGAGGCGGCCCTGCCGCACCTCGCCGGAGAGCCACGCGGTGACCGGCCGGACCTCGTCGGGGCCGGCCGCCCGCAGCAGCTCGGCGATCGTCCCGGCCTTCGCGGTGCGCGACCGGGTGGCCGCCACGGCAGCGGAGGCGGTGACGACGTCGCTGAGCAGCACGGGGCCATCGTGGCAGCCACCGCGGCGGCAGGTCAGGATGAGCCCATGGCCGATCAACGGAGCTTCGACCTGGCAGTCTTCGGCGCGACCGGTTTCGTCGGGAGGCTGCTCGCCGCGTACCTGGCCGAGCACGCCCCCGAGGGCACGCGGATCGCCCTGGCCGGGCGGTCGCGGTCGCGGCTGCTCGAAGCGCGGGCGGCACTGCCGGCGGCGGCGCGCGAGTGGCCGGTGGTCGAGGCCGACTCGGGGGACCCGGCGTCCCTGGCGGATCTCGCCGCGCAGACGCGCGTGTTGGCGACGACGGTCGGGCCCTACGCCCGGTACGGCATGCCGGTGGTCGAGGCCTGCGCCGCGGCCGGCACGCACTACGCCGACCTCACCGGTGAGGTGCTGTTCGTCCGGGAGGCCATCGACCGCGTCGACGCCGTGGCGCGGGAGACCGGCGCACGCATCGTGCATGCCTGCGGCTACGACTCGATCCCGTCCGACCTCGGCGCGTTCCTGCTCGCCGAACGGGCCCGGGCCGACGGCGCCGGCGGGCTGTGCGACGTCCGCCTGGTGGCCACCCTCCGCGGCGGCTTCAGCGGCGGCACCATCGACTCGATGCGGGCCCAGGTCGAGGCGCTGCAGGAGGACCCGTCGCTGCGGCGGGTGGCCGGGCACCCGTACGCGCTGAGCCCCGACCGCGCCGGCGAGCCCGACACCCGGCAGCCGCGCGACGCCGTCCCGCCCGCCCGGGCCGCGGACGGCCGGTGGACCGCGCCGTTCGTGATGGCGCCGTTCAACACGCGGATCGTCCGGCGCAGCAACGCGCTGCAGGACTGGGCGTACGGGCGCGGCTTCAGCTACGGCGAGGTGATGGGTGCGGGCCGCGGACCGCTCGGTGCGGCCACCGCCGCCGGGCTCACGGCGGGGCTGGCCGGCACCCTGGCCGCCATGAGCTTCGGGCCCACGCGGGCCGTCCTGGACCGCCTGCTCCCGGCGCCCGGCACCGGGCCGAGCGAGGAGGTCCGGCGCAAGGGCTGGTTCCGGATGACCGTGGACGCCACGACCGAGAGCGGCCGCCGGTACCGCGCCGTCGCCGCGGGGAAGGGCGACCCCGGCTACGCCGCGACCGCCGTGATGCTGGGGGAGGCCGGTCTCGCGCTGGCCCTGGACGGCGACCGGCTGCCCGCCCGCGCCGGTTCGCTCACCCCCGCGACGGCGATGGGCGACGTCCTCGTGGAGCGGCTGCGGGCCGCCGGGCACACCTACGAGGTGACCGAGATCTGACCGTGTCGGTGTGACACGCGTAACCCATCGGCGGGTCGGCCGTTGTGCTGTCCAACAGTCCCGGCTCCGATGGAGAAGCCCGTGCGCCGACTCGCCGCCTGCGTCCTCGCCGTCCTCGCGTTCCTGCTGATCGGCGCGCCGTCGCCCGCCGGTGCGCACTCGCCGATCCGGTACGTCGCGCTGGGTGACTCCTACAGCGCGGCCTCCGGCGTGCTGCCGCCCGACCCGGCAGCGCCGCCGCAGTGCCTGCGCTCGATCGCCAACTACCCGCACGTCATCGCGGCGGCGACGGGCGCGCAGCTGACCGACGTCACCTGCGGCGGGGCGGACACCGGTGACTACTTCGCCGAGCAGCACCCGGGGGTCGCCCCGCAGCTCGACGCGCTGGCGCGGGACACCCAGCTGGTCACGATGACCATCGGCGGCAACGACAGCGGGGTGTTCATCAACTCGATCGTCCAGTGCGGCGCCGCCGGGCTGTCGACGCTCGGCAAGGGCAGCCCGTGCAAGGACCGGTACGGCTCGTCGTTCGAGGACACCGTCCGCAACGTCACCTACCCGTCGCTGGTGACGGCGCTGCGCGCGGTGCGGGCCGAGGCACCCCGGGCGAAGGTGGCGATCCTCGGCTACCCGTGGATCCTGCCGCGGACCGGCGGCTGCTTCGACCGCATGCCGGTGGCCGAGGGCGACGTCCCGTACCTGCGCAGCTTGCAGGCCACCCTCAACGACGCCGTCCGGCGGGCGGCCGCCGCGACCGGCGTGACCTACGTGGACATGAACCGGGTGTCGGAGGGCCACGACGCCTGCGCGCCGATCGGCGTCCGGTGGATCGAGCCGGTGCTGCAGGGCACGAACCCGGTGGTCGTGCACCCGAACGCGCTGGGGGAGCAGGAGATGGCCGCGCAGGCGATGCGCGTGCTCCGGCTCCGCTGAGACCGCGGGGCACCGGCGCGCGGGGCGCCGGTGCCCCGCTCTGCGCTCCGCCGACGGCGCGGCGGATTCACAGCCGGCTCCCGGGACTGCTCGCAGGTCCGCCACAGGGAGCGCCCGCAACCTGATCCGGATCGGTCGCCACGGACCGACCCGGACCAAGGAGTGCACGTGCGGAAGAAGCTGATCCTCGCCACGACGGCCGGGGTGCTGACCCTCGGTGGCGGCGTGGTGTTCGCCGTCCCGGCGCTGGCGGACGACGAGACGGCGACGACGCGGGAGGACCGCATCCGCGACGCCCTGTCCGACCTCGTGGAGGACGGGTCGATCACCGCCGCGCAGGCGGACGAGGTCGCCGCGACGCTGGCCGACGTGGCCCTGGGCGGCCCCGGCGGTCACGGTGGCGGTTTCCGCTTCGGCCTCTCGGCCGCCGCGGAGGCGCTGGGCATGACCGAGGACGAGCTGCGGGAGGCGCTGCGGGCCGACGACACCTCGCTGGCCGACGTCGCCGAGGCGCAGGGGGTCGAGGTGGACGTGCTGGTGGACGCCCTGGTCGCCGAGGCGCAGCAGCGGATCGCCCAGGCGGTCGAGGACGGCCACCTCACGCAGGAGGAGGCCGACGAGCGCCTCGCCGATCTGGAGGAGCGCATCACCGAGCGCGTGAACAGCGACGACCCGGGCCCTCGCGGCCCGGGCGGACCGTTCGGCCCGGGCGGGCCCGACGGCCGGGGCGACCGCGACGCGGAGGACTGAACCGCCGTCCTCAGATGAGCAGCGGTGTCCCGATGACGATCTCGCTGTCGTCGGGGCGGAACGTCCGCCATCGCCCGTCGGGTCGTCGCTCGACGCGGAAGCCGTGGTGGACCTTCGTGTGGTGCCGTTCGCACAGGAGGGCTGAGTTCTCCAGGGACGTCTCGCCGCCGGCGATCCAGTGGACCAGGTGGTGGACGTCGCACCAGTACTTCGGGGCGCCGCAGCCGGCGAAGACGCAGGCCTCGTCGCGCAGCTCGACCGCCTTGCGCAGGTGTGGCGGGACGACCCGTCTGGTGCGGCCCACGTTCAGCGGCATCCCGTGCTCGTCGGTCACGACCGGCGTGGTCGTCCCGTCGCAGGCGAGCATGCGTGCCGTGGCCGCCGACACGAGGTCGGCGAAGCCGAGGGTGGCAGCCGCCGGCCCGGTGGCCGGGTCGAGGAGGTCCGCGGCCGGGACGGTGACGACGACGTTCGGCCTGACGGTGCGCAGGAGCGGCAGCTTCCCGGCGGCGAGCTGGTTGTCGGCCAGCTGCACCAGCGCGTCGGCGTTCTGCTGCGACCGTGTCCGCAGGTCGCCCTTGGGGCGGTCGGCCTGCACGACCGACTCCAGCGCCGTCCTCAGCTTCTCCCCGCCGACCGCGTCGAACTGGCCGCGGAGGACGACGGTCCCGTCGGCGAACGTCGACAGGGTGAGGGACCGCTCGTCGGTGGGGTCGGGTTCAGCGCCGTCCGGGTCCAACCGCGCCAGGTAGTGGTGGACGACCCGGGCCAGACCCTCGACGGACCCCTCCGCGGCGACGGCGGCGAGGGTCCGGTCGACCTCCGTGACGTCGATGCCCTGCCCGAGCGCTGCCGCAAGCCGGTCCACCTTCGCCACAGGCGCGATGACGGCGACCTGCTCCGCCGTGACGGCACCCTGGGCGAAGGCGGCCTCCACCGCCGGCAGGTGGTCGAGCGCGCGACCGTTGCGGACGACCTGGCCGGCGGCCGAGCGGCTGAGCCGCCCGTGCCCGCGCAGCCACGACTGCATGGACGCGGAGCCGTCCTCCTCCGCTGCCCGGTCGTGCTCGGCCGACCGCACCCAGCGGGCCACCTGCGCGTCGAGCCGGTTCCTCGCCTCCAGCAGTGCGCGGATGTCGTCGAGCTTCTGCCGCGGCGTCATGCCGTGGAGGTTCGCGGCGGCCAGGCCGTCGAGCGCCGACTGCAGCTCGCCCATCCCTCACCTCCAGTGCTCGAACACGTGTACGAAAGCTACTCGGCGACCAGCCGGCGCCGCGGAGCGAATCCCCAGGCGAGCCGCCTGTGCACAGATGTCGTGGTCGCGTTGACCCAGGACGTTCGAGGTGCCGCGCCGGAGACCGTCCGCCAGGCTGACCGCCAGTCCCGTCCCGACGTTCGAGGAGACCCATGCCCGAGGTCCGGATCCCCGGCGGCGCCAGCGCGCCCGAGCTGCGCGCCCACCTGGCCGTCCCGCCGGTGGGGGAGGGGCCATGGCCGGGCGTGGTCGTCGTCCACGAGGCGTTCGGGCTGAACGACGACACCCGGGACCAGGCCGACCGTCTCGCAGCCGCCGGCTACCTCGCGGTGGCTCCGGACCTGTTCACCGGCGGTGGTGCGGTCCGCTGCCTGCGGTCGACGTTCGCCACGATGCTGCGCGGGAGCGGGCCTGCCTTCGGTGACCTCGAGGCCACGCGATCGTGGCTGTCGGACCGCGCCGACTGCACCGGGCGCATCGGCGTCGTGGGCTTCTGCATGGGCGGCGGCTTCGCCCTGCTCGCCGCGACGCGCGGATTCGACGCGGCCGCGCCCAACTACGGGTTCGTGCCGCCCAAGGCCCAGGACGTCCTCGAGGGTTCCTGCCCGGTGGTGGCCAGCTACGGCCGCAAGGACCTCGCGCTCCGGGGAGCGGCCGGCCGGCTCTCCGGCGCCCTGGACGCCCTCGACGTCCCGAACGACGTCAAGGAGTACCCCGGCGCCGGGCACTCGTTCATGAACCGGCACAACAGCGGCCCGTTCGGGGTGCTGGAGCGGATCGCCGGCTTCAGCTACCACGAGCCGTCCGCCCAGGACGCCTGGGCGCGCATCCTCCGGTTCTTCGGCGAGCACCTGCAGCCGGCGCCGACCACCTGAACACGGGCGCCTCCCGGCGGCAGGATGCCCGCATGGACTTCGAGTCGGGACTGGAACCGGACCTGCAGCCGGACCTCGACCAGTTCCTCCTGGCCCGCATCGCCGAGGACAAGCGCGTCGCCACCGACGCCGCGCAGGCGACCGGGCAGGAGCGGTGGACCGAGGGCGGCGAGCACGTCAGCCGGCACGACCCCGCGCGCGTGCTCGCCGAGTGCAACGCCAAGCGTCGGCTGGTGCTCGCCTGCCGGGACGTGCGGCCGGACCGGGCGTTCCTCGGCGCCCGGCCGGAAGGGCTGGCCGACTTCCCGCTCGCGCCCGCCGACCAGCACCAGCTGGCCGCGCTCACCCTCGCGCTGCTGGCGCTGCCCTACGCCGACCACCCGGAGTACCGCCAGGAGTGGCGGCCCTGAGCCGGGTCGGCCGCCTGCCCCCCGAACAGCCGCTCCACCTCGGCGGCCCGGCGCAGGTTGACCGCCCGGCCGGCCCGCCCGGCCGCCTCGAGGTGGTCCTGCAACAGCTCCACGGCCCGCGGTGACAGCGACGTGACCGAGCCGGCGTCGATCCCGTCGACCCGCGCCGGCTCCAGGCCGTAGCGCCGCTGGAAGGAGTCCACCGCGGCCGCGTCGACCTCACCGGCCAGGACGAGCATCCGGCCGCCCGCGGTGTTGAGCAGGCGGACGAGGCCGCGGGCGGACGTCGGCGAGGTCACCCCGACAGTGTGTCGCCGTCCCCGCCGGCCCGCCGCCCGGTGTCGGACCCGTGCGCGAGACTGCAGCGGTGAACCGGGTGGTCCTCGCGCGTCGCGGCGAGGGCGGCATCGAGGCGCGGGAGTGCGCCGACGACGGCGCTCCCGTGGCCACCACCCGGCTGCCGGCCGCCGACCTCGCGGGCTTCGTCCGGGACCGGGAGCGCGAACCGGTGCGCTGGGTCTGGGACGACACGACCCGCTGGTACCCGGCGCTGCTGGAGGCCGGCGTCCGCGTCGAGCGGTGCACCGACCTGCGGCTCACACACGCCGTCCTGCGGCGGTCGCCCTTCGTGGACCAGGACCTGCTCGTCACCGGGGACACCGCGGGCTGGGACGCGCTCGCCCCGGTCACGGCCACCGAGGCGGCGCTCTTCCCGCTCGCGGACCCGGCCGACCGGCTGGACCCGTTCCTCGAGCTCGAGCGCCAGCTGGCCGCCCTCGCGGCCTCGCCCGAGCGCGGCCGCCTCGCCCTCCTGGTGGCCGCCGAGTCCTCGGGCGCCCTGGTGGCCGCCGAGATGACCCACGCAGGCCTTCCGTGGCGGGCCGACGTGCACGACCGGCTGCTCACCGACCTGCTCGGCCCGCGACCCGTCGGCGGGAGCCGCCCCGCCGTCCTCGAACGACTGGCCGCGGACGTCCGCGCGGCGCTGGGCGACCCCGCCCTGAACCCGGACTCGCCGGTCGAACTCGTCCGCTCCCTCCAGCGCGCCGGGCTCCCGGTGGTCGACACCCGTTCCTGGACGCTGGAGCAGGTCGACCACCCCGTCGTCCCGCCGCTGCTGGAGTACAAGAAGCTCTCCCGGCTGCTGCAGGCCAACGGGTGGAACTGGCTGGACACCTGGGTGCGCGACGGCCGCTTCCGGTCCCGGTTCCTGCCGGGCGGCGTGGTCACCGGCCGGTGGGCCGCCACCGGCGGGGGAGCGCTGTCGGTCCCGCTCCAGGTGCGCCCGGCCGCGATCGCCGACGACGGGTGGCGGTTCGTCGTCGCCGACGTCGCCCAGCTGGAGCCGCGGGTCCTCGCCGCGATGAGCGGGGACACCGCGATGGCCGAGGCGGCCCGGGCCAGGGACCTGTACGAGGGGATGGTCGCGAGCGGGGCGGTGGCCAGCCGGGCCGACGCGAAGGTGGGCATGCTCGGCGCGATGTACGGCGGCACCCGCGGGGAGAGCGGCCGCATGATGCCGCGGCTGACCCGCCGGTACCCCCGCGCGATCGGCCTCGTCGAGGAGGCGGCGCGGGCGGGCGAGCGCGGCGAGGTCGTGCACACGCTGCTGGGGCGGGGGTCGCCCCGGCCGGGTGCCTCGGCCGGCAACCCCGACGAGCCCGGCGAGCCGCCCGGGGCCGCCGAACCCGCCGCCGACCGGGACCGGCGCCGCCGCGCCTGGGGCCGCTTCACCCGGAACTTCGTCGTCCAGGGCACCGGCGCGGAGTGGGCGCTGTGCTGGCTGGCCGACCTGCGCAACCGGTTGTGGCGGCTGGGCGGGGAGGGCCCGATCGAGCAGCGGCCGCACCTCGTCTTCTTCCTCCACGACGAGGTCGTCGTCCACGCGCCCGAGCACCTGGCCGGCGCGGTCGCCGACGAGGTCCGGGCCGGCGCCGCCGAGGCCGGCCGGCTCCTGTTCGGCGACTTCCCGGTCGACTTCCCGCTCGACGTGGCCGTCGTGCGCTCCTGGGCGGACGCCGGCTAGCGGCCGGCGGAAACTCGGGGTGTCGTCCCGTACGTGCTGGGCACCACCTGCCCGAGAGCACCCCGTACGGGAGAGGCCCCCGTACCCGAGGGAGGACCACCGATGTCCCAGGCCGCACCGCCCCCCGACGGCGACGACACCCAACGGCCGCGCGTGGGCGCGAACCCACGACGGGGCCGGGCGGTGGTCATCGGCACCATCGTGGGCGTCATCGTGGCGATCTTCGCCGTCCTGCTCCTGGTCACCCAGTGCGGCAGCAGCGCGGACGACGTGAGCCAGGCCCCCGTCGGCACGTCCGCGGACGTCGCCGGGCCGGTGCCGGCCGGCTGACGCGTCAGGTCCCGCAGAAGGTCCGGTACGCGCCGAAGTCCTGGGGCGCCGGGGCGGCGTAGCGCTCGAGGCCGGGGCGCTCGGCGTACGGCTCGGTCACCGCGTCGAGCAGCCGGCCGAGCGGGTCCAGGTCGCCGGCGGTGGCCGCCTCGAGCGCCTCCTCGACGAGGTGGTTGCGCGGGATGTAGACCGGGTTCACCCGGTCCATCGCGTCGGCGTCGGGGCCCAGCTCCCGCCAGCGCGCCGTCCACGCGTCGAAGCCGGCGAGGTCGAGGAACAGCAGCCGGGCGGGCTCGGCGTCGCCCCGGGCGGCCGAGGCGAGCGCCCGGTAGAACGACGTGGCGTCGACGTGGTCGCGGGCCAGCAGCGACAGCAGGTCGTCGACGAGCGGACCGGCGACCGCCGGGTCGACGTCCTCCGGCAGGCCGAGCTTGGCGCGCATCCCGGCCGACCAGGTGGCGTTGTAGCGCGGCCGGAACCCGCCCAGCGCCTCCACGGCGATCGGGATCGCCTTCTCCTGGTCCTCGTCGAGCAGCGGCAGCAGCGCCTCGGCGAGCCGGGCCAGGTTCCACTCGGCGACCACCGGCTGGTTGCCGTAGGCGTAGCGGCCGCCGTGGTCGATGGAGCTGTAGACCGTGGCCGGGTCGAAGGCGTCCATGAACGCGCACGGGCCGTAGTCGATGGTCTCGCCCGAGATCGTCATGTTGTCGGTGTTCATGACCCCGTGCACGAAGCCGACGAGCATCCAGTGCGCCACCAGGTCCGCCTGCGCGGCGACGACCGCCTCGAAGAACGCCAGGTAGGGCTGCTCGGCGTCGGCGGCCGTCGGGTGGTGCCGGGCGATCGCGTGATCGGCGAGCCGGCGCAGCAGGTCGACGTCGCCGGTGGCCCGGGCGTACTGGAAGCTGCCGACCCGCAGGTGGCTGGCGGCCACGCGGGCCAGCACCGCGCCGGGGAGCAGCGTCTCCCGGTGCACGTGCCGCCCGGTCCCGACGACGGCCAGCGAGCGCGTGGTGGGGATGCCGAGGGCGTGCATCGCCTCGCTGACGACGTACTCGCGCAGCATCGGCCCGACGGCGGCCAGGCCGTCGCCGCCGCGCGCGAAGGGGGTGCGGCCCGAGCCCTTGAGGTGCAGGTCGCGACGGCTGCCGTCGGGAGCCACGAACTCCCCGAGCAGCAGCGCCCGCCCGTCCCCGAGTCGCGGGGTGTAGCCGCCGAACTGGTGGCCGGCGTACGCCTGGGCGACCGGGTGCGCACCGGGCGGGACGGCCTCGCCGACCAGGAAGCGGAGGCCCTCAGGGGTCCGCAGCTCCTCGGGGTCCAACCCGAGCTCGGCCGCCAGCGGCTCGTTGAGCGCCAGCAGCCGGGGATCGGGCGCGGCCTCGGCCTGCCAGTCGAGGGCGAGCTCCGGGAGCTCGCGGGCGAAGCTGTCGTCGAGGGTGACGCTGGGCGCCGGCGCGATGCTCACCCCGTCCAGGGTACGAGCGGCGGGCGCGCACGGCCCGTCCCCGGCGGAGACGGGCCGTGCGGTCGAGGTCAGTGCTCGCCGGCGCCGACCGGCTCCCGGTGGCGAGCCGCGGCGGCGGGCGCCGCCTTCTCGAGGGCGGCCCCCTCCACGTCGAGGACCGGCAGCCACCGCAGCCAGCGCGGCAGCCACCAGGCCCGCTCGCCCAGCAGGGCGAGCGCCGCCGGCACGAGCACCATCCGGACGACGAAGGCGTCGAACAGGATGCCCGCCGCGAGGGCGAACGCGATCGACTTGATCGTCGCCTCACCGGCCGGCACGAAGCCGGCGAACACGGAGAACATGATCAGCGCGGCCGCGACGACGACCGGGGCCGCCTGCCGGAACCCGGTGCGGATCGCGTCCAGCGGCGCCGCGCCGTGGCTGTGCGCCTCGTGCATCCGGGACACCAGGAAGATCTGGTAGTCCATCGCCAGCCCGAACAGGATGCCGATGACCAGGATCGGCGTGAGGCTGATCAGCGGCCCGGTGGTGTCCAGGTTGACCACGTCGGCGAGCCAGCCCCACTGGAACACCGCGACAGTGGCACCGAGCGAGGCGCCGATGGTCAGCACGAACCCGAGGACGCCGACCAGCGGCACGAGGATCGAGCGGAACACCAGGACGAGCAGCACCAGCGCCAGCCCGACGACCAGCAGCAGGTAGACCGGCAGCGCCTCGTCCAGGCTCTGCGCGACGTCGACGCTGACCGCGGTGGCGCCGGTGACCGAGGCGTCCACGCCGTCCAGCGTCGCCAGCTCGGCGCGCAGGTCGGCGACCAGCTGCTCGGTGGCCGGGTCGGTCGGCCCCGACCGCGGGATGACCGTCAGCAGCGCCGCGGTGTCGTCGGCGTTGGGGATCGGCGGCGTGACCAGCGCGACGTCGTCGAGCTGCGTGATCGCCGGGCTCTCGCCGGCGGCCGTCGTCGAGGCGCCGTCGCCCTCGAACAGGATGGTGATCGGCCCGTTGAAGCCCTCGCCGAAGCCGTCGGCCAGCAGCTGCTCGGCGCGGGCCTGGGTGCTGTCGGCCGGCGGGATCTGGACCAGCGTCGTCTGCATCGAGAAGAACGGGACGGCGATGGTCGCCAGGGCGGCGACGGCCAGCACCAGGGACAGCACGCGCTGCCGGGTCACGGTGGTGGCCCAGCCGACCAGGAAGCCGCGACCGCCCACCGGGACGGCGGACTCGGCGGTGGCCTCCGCGGCGGCGGCGCGCTGCTTCCTCGGCAGGGCGCGGTAGCCGAGCCAGCCGAGGACGGCGGGCACCAGGGTCAGCGCCACGAGGACGGCGACGACGATGGTCGCCGCCGCGGCGATGCCCATCTGGGTGAGGAACGGGATGCCGACGACGGACAGGCCGACGAGGGCGATGACCACGGTGAGGCCGGCGGTGACCACGGCCGAGCCGGCCGTCCCGACCGCGGTCGCGACGGCGGTGCGCACGTCGGAGCCGTGCCGGAGCTCCTGCCGGTAGCGGGTGACGATGAACAGCGTGTAGTCGATGCCGACGGCCAGGCCGAGCATCGCGGCCAGCGTCGGGGTGGTCGACGACAGGTCGATGAAGCCGGTCGCGATGGTGACGCCGAGGACGCCGATGCCCACGCCCACCAGCGCCGTCAGCAGGTTCATGCCGGCGATCGCCAGCGCGCCGTAGGTGACGGCCAGGACGACCAGCGCGATGACGACGCCGATCGCCTCCGCGGGGCCGCCGACGTGCGGCGCCTGCTGCGTGGCCTCGCCGGCGGCCTCGACGGTGAACCCGCCGTCGCGCGCGGAGTCGAGGGTGTCGAACAGCGCGTCCTGCTGCGCGGGCGTCACCTCGCCGGGAGCCGCGTCGTAGGTGAGCGTGCTGTAGGCCGTCGTCTGCTCCTGGTTCACGGAGGGCGCGGCCGGGTCCAGCGGGTCGGTCGCCGAGACGACGCCGGGGAGCCCGGAGAGCTCGGTCACGAGCTCACCCAGGGCCGCGGCGTTCTCCGGCGTGGTCAAGGTCTGGCCGTCGGGGGCCACGACGACCACCCGCGCGGTGGCGCCCTCACCGCCGCCACCGCCGAACTCCTCGCCGATGCGGTCCAGCGCGGTGGTCGACTCCTGGCCGGGGATGGAGAAGGAGCTCGTGGTCTCGCCCGACAGGGTCACCGCGCCGACGCCGCCGCCGACGAGGACGAGCAGCCAGACGAGGACCACCGGCAGGCGGTGCCGGTGCGAGAACGCACCGAGCCGGGACAGCAGAACAGCCATGGGTCAGGCCTCCACCTGATCGGGAACGGGAAGAGCGGCGCCGGGGCCCAGGTCACGGGGCGTGTGGTGGCCGAGCGCGTCGAAGCAGGTGGCGACGATGTAGGGCCGCCACGCGGTCGTCTGCTCCTGGGCGTGAGCAGTGAGGGTGAGCACCGCCAGCGCGGTCAGCGCGCCGACGACGCGGATGGCGCGCTCGGTGGCCGGCGCCTCCGGGTCGACGTCGAAGGCCAGCAGCGCGGCGGCGCCGGCGGCGTCCAGCTCGGCGACCCCCGGCTCCTGCTCGCCCTGGGTCAGCGGCGCGAGGAGCATCGCCACGAGGCCGGGGTGCGCGAGCGCCACGTCGACGAGGAACTCGAGGACGTGCCGGTCACGTGCCGGCCCCGCGGGCAGGTCGCCCACCTGGTCCAGCACCCGGCGCCCGAGGGCCTCGGCCTGGCCCAGCACCGCCTGGTGCAGCGCGTCCTTGCTGGGGAAGTGGTGCAGCAGACCGGCCTTGGACAGCCCGACGGCGTCGGCGAGGTCCTGCACGGAGGTCTTGGCGAAGCCGCGTCGTGCGAACAGCGCGGCCGCCGAGTCGAGGATGCTGTCGTCGATCTGGTCGCGGAACGGTCGGGCCACGCGACCACCGTACGGCCGACCGACCGAAATGGTAGGTCGACCGACCGAAGTGGTCGGTAACCTTGCTCACACGGTCAGCGGGCGAGGAACGCGAGCACCCGCTCGGTGAGGAGCCTCGTGGCCGCCGGGTCGTAGGTCGGCAGCGAGCTGTCGGCGAAGTAGTGCTGGTCGCCCGGGTAGAGGAACAGCTCCGCGTCGTCGGCCTCCTCGACCAGCGCCCGCGCGGCGTCGACGTCGCCCTCGCCCACGAAGATCGGGTCGGCGTCCATCCCGTGGACCTGCACCGGCACGCCGTCGGGCCAGCCGCCGAACTCCGACGACGGGACGCACGAGTAGAAGAGCAGCGCGCCCCGCGCGCCGGCCCGCGTCTGGGCCAGCCGCTGCGCCGGGAGGACGCCCAGCGAGAAGCCGGCGTAGACCAGCTCGGCGGGCAGCCCCTCCACCGCGCGGACGCCGCGCTCCATCGCCTCGCCGAAGCCGAGCTCCTGGACGTGCGCCATCCCGGCCTCCAGCGTGGGGAACGTGCGCCCCTCGAACAGGTCGGGCACGTGCACCGTGTGCCCGGCCGCGCGGAGCTCCTCGGCGAAGGCCTCGATCCCGGGCGTGAGCCCCTGGGCGTGGTGGAACAGCACGACCTCGGCCATGGACGGCCTCCTCCCCGGTGGACTGGTACCGCGCACTCTAGGGACGGGGTCCGACGTCCGCGTACTGCTCGCCGAGCAGCCGGCGCAGCGCGGCGAGGTCCGGGGGCGGGCTCCCGGGTCACCCGTGCGGGCGGGCGACGTGCCGGGTGCGGCGGGGACCGGCACGATGACCGTCCCCGACCCGGACGGAGCAGACCCGTGCACCTGCGCAACGGCGGCCACGGCTACGGCGCCGTCACCAAGCTCCTCCACTGGCTGACCGTCGCGGCGATCGCGGCCCAGTTCGGCGTGGGCTGGGCGATGGACCTCGACGACCCGACCGACCGGGCCGACGACCGGCTCGACGCCGAGGCGGAACGGCTCGAAGAGGAGGCCGAGGGGCGCGGCGAGGCCGCCGAGGAGCAGGCCGAGGCGGAGATCGAGCGGCGTGAGGACGCGCTCGACGCCCGGGAGGACGACGCCGCCGGGGACGTCTTCTCCGACGTGGTGACCGGCGATGCCTTCCGCGACGGGCTCTCGCTCCCCGAGCTGCACGTGGTCCTGGGCCTGTCGATCATGCTGCTCGGGGCGGTCCGCATCCTCTGGCGGCGCACCACCCCGCTGCCGCCGTGGGCGGAGCACCTGACCGCGGGGGAGCGGCGCCTGGAGGGCGGCCTCGAGAAGGTGCTGCTGGGCTCGCTGCTCGTCGTCCCCGCGACCGGCCTCCTGCTCGTGGCCGCCGGCGACGACTGGCTGCCGGTGCACGTCACCGCGCAGCTGGTGTTCCTCGCCGCGATCGCCGGCCACGTCGGTCTGGTGCTGCGGCACACGGTGGTGCGCCGGAACCGGCACCTCGCGCGCATGCTCTGACCCCTTGCCCCGGAGGCCGCGAGGCGCGACGCTCGGGGGCGCCGAACGGAGCCCCCGGTCCGGCGAGGTGTGCCCGCGGGCACGGCGACCAGGCGGCGGAGGATGGACCCTGTCGAGGCCGAGCAGCCGGGCGACGTCCGGACCGGCACGCGGTGGCTGCTCGTCGCGTTCACCGTGCTCACGCTGCTCGCCGTCCTCCAGCTCCTGCTGCTGGCCGACGTCGCCGACCGGTACTGGGCCTGGACCATCCGCACGGAGCTGACCGCCGCCTTCCTGGGCGCCGCCTACGGCGGCGGCTTCGTGCTCTCGGTCGTCGCGCTCCGCCAGCGCGAGTGGAACCGGATCCGGCTGCCGGTGATCACCGTCGCCGCCTTCACCTGGCTGACGGCGGTCGCGACCCTGATCCACCTGCACCGGCTGCACCTCGTGGACGGCGGGCCGGTCGCCCGGGTCGTGGCCTGGGTGTGGCTGGCCGTCTACCTCGTCGTCCCGGTCGCCTGCCTGCTCGTGGTGCTGGCGCAGGAGCGCCGGCGGGTGCGGGTGCCCGCGCTGCGGCCCATGTCGGACGGGCTGACCGTGGCGCTGGCCGTCGAGGGCGCGATGTTCTTCGCGGCCGGCGTCCTGCTGTTCGCCGGCGGGATGACGGTGCACCACGACGAGCCACGCAGCGCGGCGGCGTTCTGGCCGTGGGAGCTGACCCCGCTCAGCGCCCAGGTGATCGGGGCCTGGCTGATCGCGCTCGGCGTCGCCGCCGCGCTGGCGCTGGTCCAGGGGGACGTGGGCCGGCAGCTGGTGGCGGCGACGACCTACACGGCGTTCGGCGTCTTCGAGTTCGTCGCGGTGGCCTGGTACTGGCCGCAGCTCAACCGGCACGACGCGTGGCTGTGGGTCTACCTCACCTTCCTCGCCGCCGTGGTGCTGACCGGAGCGCTCGGTGTCCGGGCGGCCCGGCGCGGTGCTGCCGGCGGTGCCGACGCCGCACCGGCACCCACCCCGCGGACGACGACGACCGCGGGAGGCCGGCCGGCGGCCTGATCCGCGGCGCATCCGGCCGGAGCTCCGGGACCTCCTGACTGCGAGGCGCCGGCTCGGGACCGGCGCCGTCGCGGATCGGGGTCCCCGGTGGACGGCATCTGGGCGTTCGTGGCCATGGCGGTGCTGCTCTCGGTCTCGCCGGGACCGGACGACGTCCTCGTCCTGCGGGCGTCGCTGCGCGGCGGCGCCCGGCTCGGGCTGGCCACCACGGCCGGGGTCGCGGTGGGCACGCTCGCCTGGGGCGTCGCCACGGCGCTGGGCCTCGCCGCGGTGGTCGGGCGGTCCGCGCCCCTCTACGAGGCGCTGAGCCTGGCCGGGGCCGGTTACCTCGTCCTGCTGGGCGTCGTGCCGCTGGTCGCCGAGCTGCGCGGACGGGCCGCACCCGGGCCTGCGCCGTCCGGCCGCTCCCGGGGAGGAGCCGGGCGCGCGTTCTCCGTCGGTCTCGCCAGCGACCTGCTCGGCCCGAAGATCGGCCTGTTCTACCTCGCCGTCGTCCCGCAGTTCGTCCCCGACGGCGCCTCGACGCTGCAGTGCTCGCTGCTGCTCTGCGCCGTCGACGTGACCGTCGCGGTGGTCTGGCTGGCCGGGCTGTCCTGGCTGGCCCACGCCGCCGTCGCCTGGCTCCGGCGCCCGGCCGTCGTCCGCTGGACCCAGCGCGCCGTCAGCGCGTCGCTGATCGGGATCGGCGCCGCGTCCGCCGTCGGGATGTGACCGCTGTCAGGTCCCTCGGCGCCGCCGCCCTGTTCCCGATCGCGGCGCCATCGCCACGGCCGGAGCGCTGGCCGTCCTCCCTATCCGCTCGGACCGCTGAGCTGGTAGAACGCCCGCGCGGGCGACCGGGGAAATTCTTCGGGCGAGCTGTCGATCCGGGCCTCCGGCACGTGTCGTAGGGATGTGGGCCCGAATCCGCGGGCCGCGGACCCGAGGGGACGAGATGACGAAGTACCTGATCCTGATCTACGAGGACGAGGCGTCCTACGCCACGGCGACGCCGGAGGTCATGGGCGAGGTGATGCAGGCGCACGACGAGTTCTCGGCCGGTGTCGAGAAGCTCGGCGCCACGCTGCTGGGCGGTGAGGCGCTCGAGCCGACACCCACCGCCACGAGCGTGCGGGGCGGGTCGGAGGTGACCGACGGGCCGTTCGTCGAGACCAAGGAGGCCCTGGGCGGCTACTACGTGATCGACGCCCCGGACCTCGACACCGCGCTCGCCGTCGCCCGGACCACCCCGGCCCGTTTCGGCGGCGTCGAGGTCCGCCCGGTGATGACGTTCGACTGAGCGGGCGGACGACCTGGGGATGACGGTCGCGGACAGCTCCGCCGTCGCCGCCGCGGTCGCCGACGCGCACCGTCGCGAGTGGGCCTTCGTGCTCGCCGCGACGGTGCGCGTCACCCGCGACCTCGACGAGGCCGAGGAGTGCGTGCAGGACGCCTTCGCCACGGCGCTCGGCGACTGGCGCGCCCACGGGATCCCCGCCCGGCCGGGCGCGTGGCTCACCACCGCGGCCAGGCGGCGGGCGCTCAACGTCGTCCGCCACCGCGGCGTGGAGCACCGGTACCTCCCGTTGCTGGTCGAGGACGACGAGGTGCCCGGCCCCGACGACCTGGTGGCCGACGCCGACGAGGCGCCGATCCCCGACGACCGGCTGCGGCTGGTCGTGACCTGCTGCCACCCCGCCCTGGACCGGCCGGCGCAGGTGGCGCTCACCCTGCGGCTGATGTGCGGCCTGTCCACCGCCGAGGTCGCCCGGGCGTTCCTCGTCAGCGAGCCCACCATGGCGGCGCGGATCACGCGGGCGAAGAAGAAGATCGCCGTCGCGCGCATCCCGTACCGGGTGCCGCCCGCGGCGGAGCTGCCGGAGCGGGTGGACGCCGTCCTCTCGGTCGTGCACCTGCTCTTCACCACCGGGCACACCACGCCGGCCGGCAGCGAGCTGGTCCGGCGAGACCTCGTCGAGCGGTCGGTGGAGCTGGCGAGGATGCTGCGCCGCCTCCTGCCGCAGGACCCCGCCGTCGCGGGGCTGCTCGCGCTCCTCCTGCTCACCGACGCCCGCCGCGAGACCCGCACCGACGGCGACGGCCGGCTCCTCCTGCTGGAGGAGCAGGACCGCTCGCGCTGGGACCGGGCGGCCATCCGCGAGGGCGTGGCCCTCGTCCAGGAGGCGCTGCGGCACCGGCCGCCCTCGCGGTACGCCCTGCAGGCGGCCATCGCGGCGGTCCACGCGGAGTCACCGACGTGGGACGACACCGACTGGCGCGAGATCGCCGCCCTGTACGAGCTGCTGGGCAGGCTCTGGCCGTCCCCGGTGGTGGCGCTCAACCGGGCCGTGGCCGTCGGGTTCGCCCGCGGCGCGGCGGCGGGGCTGGCCGCCCTGGACGAACTGGCCGGCGAGCCGCAGCTCGCCGGGTACGGCTACCTGCCGGCCGCCCGCGCCGACTTCCTCCGGCGGCTGGGCCGGGTCGACGAGGCGCGGCTGGCCTACGAGGAGGCCCTGCTGCTCACCGCCAACGCGGTGGAACGGGACTTCCTCGCCGGCCGGCTGCGCGCGCTGGGGACCTGACCGGGGCGCTCAGGCGGGTACCGGCGCCTTCGTGCGGAGCTCCAGCAGCGCGTTGAGGAACGCCTCGTTGAAGGTCGGGAACGGCTGGATGACGTCCTCGAGCACCGCCAGGGGCACGCGGGCGCGGATGGCGACGGTGGCCTGCTGCAGCCACTCGCCGGCCTCGGGCCCCAGGGCGTAGGCGCCGGTGAGCCGCTGGCCGTCGGAGACGAGGGTGAGGAAGCCCGGCTCGGTGTCGTAGCTGCGGGTGTAGGTGGCGGTGCGCGCGACCGCCGACAGCTGCACGGTGACGGTCACCGGCCCGTCGCCGTCCCCGACCGCCGCGGCCTGCGGATCGGTGAAGGAGACGCGCGGGACGGCGGAGTAGTCCACCGTGCGCGGCCGGCCGAGGATGTTCGACGCCACCACGCGGCCCTGGTACTTGCCGACGTGCGTGAGCAGGTAGGGGGTCGAGACGTCGCCGACCGCCCACAGGCCCTCGCGGACGTTCATGCGGGCGTCGACGCGCAGCTCCTCGATCCCGACGGTCTCCAGGCCGATGTCGTGCACGCGGGGCCGCCGGCCGGTGGCGACGAGGAGCTTGTCGCCGCGCAGGCTCGTCCCGTCCGGGAAGTCGAGCACGTACTCGTCGCCCTCGCGCCGTGCCGCCGCCACCATCTGCCCGAAGTGCAGCCCGACGCCGTCGGCGGCCAGCGCCGTGCCCAGCGCCTCGCCCAGCGGCCGGGGCTCGCGGGGGAGGAGGTGGTCCATGCCCTCGACGATCGACGCCCCGCCGCCCAGCCGCGTGACGGCCTGCGCGATCTCCACGCCGACCGCCCCGCCGCCCAGGACCAGCAGGTGGCGGGGTACCTCCGTCATGCTCGTCGCCTCCCGGCTGCCCCAGACCCCGGGCAGCTCGCGCAGCCCCGGGACCGGCGGGACGAAGGGGTCGGAGCCGTTGGCCAGCACCACATGGGTGGCCGTGTAGACCGTGTCGTCGACCCGCACCCGGCCGCGGCCGGCCAGCCGGCCGTGCCCGCGGATGACGTCGATGCCCGCGCCCTGGGCCCACGCGGCCGCGCCGGAGTCGTCGTAGGAGGACACCATGAAGTCGCGCCAGGCCAGGGCGGCGGCCACGTCGACCGGTCCGGTCACCGCCTGCGCCGCTCCCGGGGCCCGGCGCGCGGCGGCCACCGCCTCGCCGGGACGCAGCAGCGTCTTCGACGGGATGCACGCCCAGTAGGAGCACTCGCCGCCCAGCCGCTCCCGCTCGACGATCGCCACACGGAGCCCGCCCTCCGCCAGCCGGGCGGCGCAGTGCTCGCCGGGGGCGCCGCCGCCCAGGACGATGACGTCGTAGTCCATGGCTTCTCTCCTGTCCGTGCCGGTCGGGGGCACCGACCGTCGCGCCCGCCGCGTGGAGGTCGCGCCCGTGGAAGTCCCTGGTGTCGGCGCCGGCCGCCGGCGGCCCCCGGGACCAGGGTGTCCGACGGGCGCGAGGCATCCGGAGCGTCGGCGAGGCTGGTGCCCTCACCTGCCCGAGGAGCCGTCGTGAGCCCGACCACCCGCACGACCCGGCGGGGCTGACAGTGTTCGGCCGGCTGCACATGCCCGAGCTCAGCGGCGCCACCGCCTGGCTCGGCTCGGAGCCGCTCACGCCCGCGGGCCTCCGCGGCAGCGTGGTGCTGGTCAACTTCTGGACGCTGACCTGCATCAACTGGCTGCGCCAGGAGCCGTGGGTCCGGGCCTGGTCCCAGGCCTACCGGGACGACGGCCTGGTCGTCCTGGGCGTGCACACCCCGGAGTTCTCCTTCGAGCACGACGTCGACGCGGTGCGGGCCGCCATGGAAGAGCGCGGCATCGACTACCCGGTGGCGGTCGACGACGGCTACGCGATCTGGAACGCCTTCACCAACCACTACTGGCCGGCGCTCTACTTCGTCGACCGGGACGGGCTGATCCGGGACAGCCACTTCGGCGAGGGCCGCTACGCGGAGTCCGAGCGCGTGCTCCAGCGGTTGCTCGGCGTCCGGCGGGAGCCGTTGCGGGTGGAGGGGACCGGGGTGGAGGCGGAGGCCGACTGGGCGCACCTGCGGACGGCCGAGACCTACCTCGGCTACCTCCGCGGCGAGGGCCCCGCGTCGCCCGGAGGCGGCGTCCCGGACGTCGCACACGAGTACCGGCTCCCCGCCGGGCTGCGCCCCGGCCAGTGGGCGCTCGACGGGACGTGGACCGCCGGCCCCGAGTGCGTCGTGCTCGCCGAGGCCGGCGGCAGCCTCGCCTACCGCTTCTCGGCCCGCGACGCGCACCTCGTGCTGTCCCGCGCGGGGACCGGGGAGATCCCGTTCCGGGTGCTCCTCGACGGGGAGGCGCCCGGTCCCGACCACGGCGTCGACGTCGGCGAGGACGGCGCCGGCGTGCTCGGCCGCGGCCGGATGTACCAGCTCGTGCGCCAGCACGACGGCGTGCGCGACCGCACGCTCGAGATCTCGTTCCTGGCGCCGGGCGCGGAGGCGTACTGCCTCACGTTCGGCTGAGCAGGGACGGCAGGACCCGGGAAGCCGCTCCCGGTCGCAGTGCTCGTCGTCCGCGAGCCGTTCCACGGGGAGGACGCCTCGTGGCCACCCCAGGAGAGAACGGCCCTCAGGAGGCAGCAGATGTCCGTACCCACCCAGCCCACCACGTCCACGCCCGTCGCCGGTGCCGTACCGGCCCAGCGCACGGAGGACGACCGCACCGCCGTCCGGCCGTTCGAGGTCCACGTGGCGGACGAGTCCCTGCTCGAGCTGCGCCGCCGTCTGGCCGGCGCGCGGCTGCCCGGCCGCGAGCTCGTCGACGACCGCTCGCAGGGCGTGCAGCTGTCGACCGTGCGGGAGCTCGTCCGGTACTGGCTGGCCGACCACGACTGGCGGCGCTGCGAGGCCCGGCTCAACGCGCTGCCGCAGTTCGTCACCGAGATCGACGGCGTGGACATCCACTTCCTCCACGTGCGGTCGCCGCACGCGGACGCGATGCCGCTGATCATGACGCACGGCTGGCCCGGCTCGGTCGTCGAGTTGCTGGAGGCCGTGGGCCCGCTCACCGACCCCACCGCGCACGGCGGATCGGCCGAGGACGCGTTCCACCTGGTGCTCCCGTCCCTGCCCGGCTACGGCTTCTCCGGAGAACCGGCCGAGCTCGGCTGGAACGCCGGTCGCGTGGCGGTCGCGTGGGCCGAGCTGATGCGCCGCCTCGGGTACACCCGCTACGTCGCGCAGGGCGGCGACGTGGGCGCCGCGGTCACCGACCTCATGGGGCGGCAGGCGCCCGAGGGACTGCTCGGCATCCACCTCAACCTGCTGGTCACCGTGCTGGGCGGTCCGCCGTCGGCGGACACGGAGGAGGAGCGGGCGGCCGTGGCGGCGCTGACCACCTTCACGCAGACCGGCTTCGGCTACTTCCTCGAGATGGCCACCCGGCCGCAGACCATCGCCTACGCGCTGCACGACTCACCGGTGGCCCTGGCCGCCTGGATGTGCGACCACGACACGGACAGCTACTACAAGATCGCGCGTGCCTTCGTGGACGGGGAGCCCGCGGGAAACCTCACCCGCGACCACATCCTCGACAACATCACGCTGTACTGGCTGACCGGCACCGGCGCCTCGGCGGCCAGGTCGTACTGGGAGGACCAGCTCGCCCGCGCGGAGGCGGCAGCGGCGGGCACGCCGCCGGACGTGCGGGTGCCCGTCGGCTTCACGACGTTCCCCGGAGAGTTGTGGCGGACGCCGCGCACCTGGGCCGAGGCGGCGTACCCGACGCTGACCTACTTCCACGAGGTCGACCGCGGCGGGCACTTCGCGGCCTGGGAGGAGCCGGAGCTGTTCGCCGCCGAGCTGCGCGAGGCGTTCCGGCCGCTGCGCGCCTGACGCCGCGAGCGCGGCGGTCACACGAGCTGCTGCCCGCCGTCCACGTCGAAGGTCGCGCCGGTGAGGGCGGTGTTGACCATGAGGTGGACGGCGAGCGCGGCCACGTCGTCGGGCTGGACGACGCGGCGCACCGGCAACGTCGCCCGCAGCTCGGCCCGGCGCGCGTCCAGGTCCTCGCCGAGCAACCGCGCCGACAGCGGCGTGTCCACGAAGCCGGCGGCGATCAGGTTGACGCGCACCGGGGCGACCTCCAGCGCGAGGTTGGCGACCAGCGCCGGCATGGCCGCGGTCAGCGCCCCGATGAGGGCGAGCCCGGGCCCGCGGCGACGGCCCCCGGTCCCGCCCATGAACAGCAGCGTCCCGCCGGGGCGCACGCGGCCGACGGCGGCGCGGGCCACCCGCATCGGCAGCCAGAGGTGCTCGTCGACGTCCCGCTGGCCGCGGGCGAAGTCGAAGTCGGCCAGCGGCGCGTAGTAGGGCCCGCCGCCGGTGACCAGGACGTGGTCGACCGGGCGGGGGAGGTCCTGGAAGAACCGGTCCAGCGCGGCCGGGTCGGTGGCGTCGAACGCCGACGTCGCCAGCGGTGCCAGCTCCGCGGCCGCCTCCCGCAGGCGACCGGGGTCCCGGGCGGTGAGGACGACGTCGGCGCCCGCGTCGCGCGCCAGCCGGGCCGTGGCCAGGCCGATGCCGGCGCTGCCGCCGATGAGGACGACGGTCTGCCCGTCGAGCGCCGGACCGCGGTGGAGCGGCCGCTCCTGCTGCGCGGTCACCGGCGTTCCGTTCCCGCGCCCACCGGGAGGGCGCAGCTGTGGAGCAGCGGCTGGGGCGGCATCGGCGGCGCGGCCGTGGGCCGGTCCGAGACGAAGAGCGCGGTGACAGCGGCCGCGGCGAGGGCGAGACCGACCATGACCAGCATCGCCGGGCGGAAGCCGTCGGCGAGCGCCGGGCCCAGCTCGCCGTCGCCGACGCCCACCAGGACCGGCACCAGCGCCACCATGAGCAGCCCCCCGATCCGCGCGGCCGCGTCGTTGACCGCCGACGCCTCGCCGAGGTCGTCGTCGCTCACCGCGGCCAGCACCGACGCCGTCAGCGGGGACACGGTGAGCGCCAGCCCGAGCCCCCAGAGCAGCGCACCGGGCAGGAGCGCCTGCGCGTAGGAGTCCCCGGGGTCGGTCGTCGACAGCACGAGGAAGGAGGCGGCGAGCAGCAGGATCCCGGCGACCATGAGCCGTCGCGGCCCGATCCGGCCCACAAGCCCGCCGACGACGGGGGAGAGGACCAGGAAGACGGCGGCCTGGGGGATCAGCACCGCACCGGCTTCGGCCGCGCTGTAGCCCAGCTGCAGCTGGACGTGCA
Source organism: Blastococcus sp. SYSU D00922 (assembly GCF_054050495.1). Classification (NCBI taxonomy): domain Bacteria; kingdom Bacillati; phylum Actinomycetota; class Actinomycetes; order Geodermatophilales; family Geodermatophilaceae; genus Blastococcus; species Blastococcus sp. SYSU D00922. The sequence goes on along the minus strand of NZ_JBJGZL010000002.1, from coordinate 249,493 downwards.
GCACGACGAGGTACCCGGCGGCGGCGAGCCCGCCGTAGAGCAGCAGCGTCGCGGTGTTGATGGCGTCGAACTGGCGGGAGCGGAACAGCGAGAGGCGCAGCATCGGGTGGCGCACGCGGCGCTCGACGGGGACGAGCGCGGCCAGGCAGACGAGCCCGCCGAGGCCGGTGACCAATACCCGCGCGCTGGCCCAGCCCGCCTGCGGCCCGGCCATCAGGGCGTACACGACCCCGCCGAGGCCGGCCACGGCGAGCACGGCCCCGGCGACGTCCAGCGAGAGCGGACGGCGGGGCTCGGCGACCTCGGGCACGTGCAGGAGCACCCAGAGGGTCGCGGCGACGAGCGGGACGTTGAGCAGGAACAGGTAGCGCCACGAGGTGGTGTCCACCAGCCAGCCGCCGGCGTACGGGCCCAAGGTCATGCCGAGCGTCGCGAGGCCGGCCCACACGCCGATGCCGCGTGCGCGGTCCTCCGGCGCCAGCGTCCCGTTCAGCAACGCCAGCGAGCTGGGCACCACCAGCGCGGCCCCCGCCCCCTGGACGACGCGGGCGGCGACCAGCGTGCCGATGCTCGGGGCGAGGGCGCACAGGACGGAGGCGACCACCATGACCAGCAGCCCGGCCTCGAGCACCCGGCGCCGGCCGAAGTGGTCGATGAGGGCGCCGGCGGGCAGGAGCAGCGCCGCGGCGGTGAGCAGGTAGCCGGCGACCACCCACTGGACGCCGGCGACCCCGGCGTCCAGGTCGTCGGTGATGGCGGGCACCGCGACGTTGACGACGGCCCCGCCGAGGAACGCGATGGCCGAGGCCAGCACCGTGGCGCCGATCAGCGCGGCGCCGGCCCGGCTCCGCAGGGCCACGAGGGCGTGCGGGTCACCCGTGTCCCGGGGCCCGCGGGACACCGGTCGCCGGAGGCGGGGATGTGCCATGAGGGTCCGCCTCCGGCGATCGGGGGTCGGGGTCGGGGGCTACTTCTTCGCGCCCTCGACGATGAGAGTGGCGTCGGCGACGGCCTGCAGGTCGGTCCGCCCGTGCTGCCGGGCGACGACGTAGCCCGCGTACCAGTCCCACCAGTGGTGCGGCGGGGAGTTGGCCTCGTAGGCGCCGTGGTGCTCCTCGGCCTCGCGGAGCAGGCCGGCCAGCGTGGCGACGTCCAGCATGGTTCCTCCTCGGTCCTGGAGACGGGGTCCGGCCGGATCAGCGGCCGGGCAGGCGGGTCGTGAGCTCCTGCACCACGTAGGTGTTCCCGTCCGGGTCGGCGAAGGTCGCGTAGGAGGCGTAGCTGCGCCGCTCGGGGTCGAGCCCGGGCGCGTGCGTGGCGGGGTCGGCGCGCACGGCCAGCCCGCCGCCGGCGTCGTGGAAGATCTCGCTGACGTCGGCCCCGTGGGAGATCAGCTCCTCGCGAGCGGCCTCGATGTCCTCGACGGCCAGGAACAGGCCGGCGATGGAGCCGGGCGGCGCGGGGGGCAGGCCGATCCCGAAGTGGATCGAGCAGGTGGAGCCCGGCGGTGTCATCTGGATGATGTGGAACCCCTCGTCGACCAGGAAGTCCGCGTCCTCCCGCCACCCGAGTCCCTTGTAGAACTGCTTGGCGCGATCGACGTCGGATACGGGCACGACGACGGCCTCGAGCTTCATGTCCACGGTGTGCTCCTCGTGCGGGCGCTGGGATCGGCAGCCGGGGCGGTGCCGGCCCGACGAGCCTGGCGTCCGGAGCGGGCTCCTCGCCCCAGGGAGACTCCCTGGTCTGCTGCCTGGCGGGGGACCGGACGACCGGGTGGTGCCGGACCAGGGCGACACACGGGCGCGACCCGCCCAGGCCCGGGACCACAGTCGCCGCCGAGAGGAGGCCGGTCATGCGTTCCGACATCACCCCGGGGGGCGTCTTCCCGGACTACCGGCTGCCCGACCACACCGGCACCGACCGGACGCTCAGCGAGCTGCAGGGCCGGGACCCGATGATCCTCACGCTCGCCCGGGGGCACTACTGCCCGAAGGAGCACCAGCAGCACCTCCAGCTGGCGGCGCTCCAGCCGGTGCTCGCCGTCGCGTACACGCAGATCGTGACCATCACGACCGACGAGCGGCACACCCTGCAGGAGTTCCGGGCGTCGGTCGGCGCCCAGTGGACGTTCCTGTCCGATCCCGGGCGCATCGTCCAGCGCGACCTGGACATCCAGGAGTACACCGACCCCGGCAACGACCCGATGATCCCGCACACCCTGGTGCTCAAGCCCGGGCTGGTGGTCCACACCGTCTACAACGGCTACTGGTTCTGGGGCCGCCCGTCGATCGCCGACCTCTGGCACGACCTGCGGACCGCGTCGGCCGAGATCCGGCCGGACTGGGACCTCAGCACGCCCGGGCTGCGCGAGGCGTGGGCGGCCGGCGACTGGTCGCAGTTCCACGGCTGGGACCACCGCTCGCGGGACGCCGTCCCGGCCGGGTGACCGGTGCGCCGGGCGTCAGGCAGAGGTGCGCGCGAGGGCAGCGACGAGCTCCCGCCGCGAGGTGACGCCGAGCTTGGTGAAGACCTTGCGCAAGTGCCACTCGACCGTGCGCGGGCTGAGGAACAGCTGCGTGCCGATCTCCGGGTTGGTCAGCCGCTCGCCGGCGAGCCGGGCGATCTGCGCCTCCTGCGCGGTCAGCTCGTCCAGCGTGGCGACGACCCGCCGCCGGGCCGTCGCGCCGGTGGCGGTGAGCTCTTGCCGGGCGCGTTCGGCGAACGCCTCCATGCCGATGTCGACGAACGAGCGGTGGGCCGCGCGCAGCTGCTCCCGGGCGTCGGTCCGGCGTCCCTCGCGCCGCAGCCACTCGCCGTAGAGCAGCCGGCTCCGAGCGAGGGCGACCTGGATGCGCGTGCGGGCCAACCGGTCGATCGACTCCCGGTAGAGGGCCTCCACCTCGTCGTGGTCGGCGAGGAGGGCCCGGCACCGGGCCTCGACGCCGAGGGCCCAGTCGCTGCCGCTCGCCCGGGCGAAGCCGGCGAAGCTCGCCGCCGGCCCGGTGGCCCGCTCCGGGCGGCCGCTGCGGACGGACGCCTCGACGACCTCGGGCCACACCCAGGTCCAGAGCTCGAGCCCCTCGGCGTGCCGGGCCGCCCCCTCCGCCGCGTCCAATGCCTCCCCGTAGCGGCCCAGGCCGATCAGCAGCACCGCCATGGTCCAGTCGGCGGAGATCAGCCACAGCCCCTCGCCGCGGCGCAGGACGTCCGCGCGGCCGGCCTCGATCAGCGCCCGTGCCTCGGTCTCCCGCCCGCGCCAGGTCGCCAGCGAGACCGAGCCGTAGGGGGTCACGCGGCTGCCGATCGCCTCGGTCACCGCGGCCGCCTCGCCGGCCAGCGCCGTCGCGGCGGCGAGGTTGCCGGCGAACAGCTGCATGCTGAAGCGCTCGGTCAACGCCGTCGGCAGCAGCGACAGGGCGCCGGTGCGGCGCGCGACCTGCACCTGGCGCTCCGACAGGACGTCCCAGCTCGCGTCGTCGAAGAGCGCGCGGGCGGTGCGGCAGGCCAGCCACAGCCAGCGCAGCGCGTCCTCCTCGGGGATCACGTCCTCCCGGAACGCGGCGAGGGACTCCCGCAGGACGGGGACGCCGGCGTCGTACCCCTCGGTCACCAGGAGCGCCAGCCCGTCGAGGAGCAGCGCGCACGGCCGCGGCAGCCCGCCGGCGTCGGCTGCCCAGCCGGCGGCGAGGAACGCGGTGGCGACGTCGCGGAGGTCCGCGCCACGGGCCTCCCGCCCGGCGGCGACCGCGGCGGAGAAGGCGTCGACGTAGGTCGCCCGCGCCAGCGACGCGTCCAGCGGCTCCAGCCGCCGGGCGGCCGAGAGGAGCAGCCGCGGGGCGTCCCGGCCGTGGGTGGCGGCGAACGTGATCTGGGCGTGCAGCAGGTCCGCCCGTGCCTCGTCCAGCTCGTCGAGCGGCCCGGCCCGTGCCGTGGCCAGCAGCTGCAGGGCCTGCTCCGGCGCTCCGGCGAGGTTCTTGCCGTGCGCCGCGGCCAGGGCGCGCCGGGCCCGGCGCGCGGGATCCGGGGTCAGCGCCACGGCCCGCTCGAGGAAGGCCGCCGCGGCTGCCTGCCCGCCCCGGGCCCGGGCCCGGGCGGCCGACCGCTCCAGCTCCTCGGCCACCTCCTCGTCGAGGCCGGGGATCGCCTGCGCCCGGTGCCAGGCGCGGCGGTCGGGGTCGGTCGCGGGGTCGGTGGTCGCGGCCAGCGCAGCGTGGGCGGCCCGTCGTCGCTCCGCGGGCGCGGCCCGGTAGACAGCCGACCGCACGAGCGGGTGCCGGAACCGCACGCTCGTGCCGATCTCGACGAGACCCGCCTCGGCCGCCGGTGCCTCCGCTCCCGCGTCGATCCCGAGCCGCTCCGCCGCCCGCCAGACCAGCACGGGATCGCCGACCGGGTCCGCCGCGGCGACGAGCAGCAGCTCGCGCGTGTCGGCCGGCAGCGCCTCGAGCCGCAGCCGGAAGCTGTCCTCGATGCGCCCCGTCAGCGGCGCCGCCTCGGGAAGGCCGAACCCGCCGGCGAGGTCGGCCGGTGTGCGCCCCTGCGGCAGCTCCAGCAGCGCGAGGGGGTTCCCGTGGCTCTCGGCCACGATGCGGTCGCGCACCCGGGGATCGAGAGCCCCGGTCACGGCCGACTCCAGCAGCGCGGCGGCGTCGCTCGTCCGCAGGCCCCGGACGAGGAGCTCGGGCAGGCCCAGGAGCAGCGGTTCCCGGTCGGAGGGCCGGACGGCGAACACCACGGCCACCGGCTCCGCGGCCAGCCGCCGCGCGACGAACTCCAGCGTCTGCGTCGAGGCCCGGTCGAGCCACTGGGCGTCGTCCACGACGCAGACCAGCGGCCGTTCCTCGGCCACCTCGGACAGCAGGGTCAGCACGGCCAGGCCGACGAGGAAGCGGTCGGGAGCCGGACCCGAGCGGAGGCCGAAGGCGGTGCACAGCGCCTCCCGCTGCGGTCCGGGGAGCGTGGGCAGCCGGTCCAGGAACGGGCCGCAGAGCTGGTGCAGGCCGGCGAACGCCAGTTCCATCTCCGACTCCACACCGGCGGCACGGCCGATGCGGCACCCCGTCGCGCGACGCAGGAGGAACTCCAGCAGCGCCGTCTTGCCGATCCCCGCCTCACCGCGCAGCACGAGGACCTGGCTGCGCCCCGCCTTGGCGGCGGCCACGAGGCCGCTCAGGGCCTCGCACTCGTCCCGGCGCCCCAGCAGCCCGGGCCAGGAACTGGTACTCCGCATGCTGCACACCGCCAGATCTCGGGAACGGGCTGGGGTGCCTCATCGGCCGCCGCCGCGTGGTCACGGAGCGCCGACGGGAGTGAGAGTCCCTCTCGCGACGGCGCAGCGGAACGGGTGTCGGTCCGCGCGCGCGGGAAGCCGTCCCCGTCGCGGGTCGCCGTCACGCTGTGTCGAGGGGGCATCCGCCGTACGCTCGGCCGGCGCCGACGGGATCCCGTCCGGTCCGTCGGGGGGCTGTGAGGTGCCATGCGGGGGACGTCGGGGCGTGCGCGGGCGCGCGAGCAGCGCAGCGCCCACATCGAGCAGGTCGCCCTCGAGCTCTTCCGCAGCCGCGGGTTCGACCGGGTGACCGTGGAGGACGTCTGCGCCGAGGCGGGCGTCGGCCCGGCCACCTTCTACCGGCACTTCGGCACCAAGGAGGGGGTCGTCTTCTCCTACCGGGAGACCTTCGCGGCGGCGCTCCGGGCGTCGATCGAGGCCGCGGCCGGTGTGCCGGAGCAGGCGCGCCTCGCTGCCGTGCTGACCCGCTTCGCCGGGTTCCTCGAGTCGCAGAGCGAGCTGCTCGCCCTCCGCGACGAGATCGTCCTGGGGAACGAGCGGCTCCTGCACCGGACCCTGGTCGTGCAGCGGGAGATGGAGGCGGAGCTGGCGGAGGGCCTGGCCGGCCTGCGCGGCGTGCCGCCGTCCGACGCGGCCGTGCGGCTAGAGGCGGGGCTCGGCCTGCTGGTGCTCCGCACCGCCGTCCGCTCGTGGCGGGCGGGGGAGCGGGACTCGCTCCAGGCCGCCGTGGACGACGCCCTGGGAACCACCCGCGGCCTGCTCGGGGCCGGTCCGGGGGCCGGCGCCGGGGACGACCACCGGACCTGACCCGGCCACGATCGGAGGGGTGTCCCGCAGCCGCCGGCGGTGGAAGCATCCCGGCATGACCGGCACGCCTGCTCGCCGTCGTCCCTCCCTCCGCCTTCCCCGGCCCCGCGCGGCCGCCGAGGGCACGCCCGCCCCGAGCGGCCCGGGGCGCCCGCCGCGGGTGGTCGTCGTCGGCGGGGGCTTCGCCGGCTTCTACGCGCTGCGCTCCCTGCAGCGGCACGTCCCCCGGGGGAGTGCCGAGCTGCTGCTCGTGAACCCCAACGACTACTTCCTCTACAGCCCCCTGCTGCCGGAGGTCGCCACCGGCGTCGTCGAGGCCCGGCACATCGCCGTGTCGCTGCGCCGCCCCCTGCGGCGGGTGCGGCTGGTGCTCGGCCGCGTGCAGGACGTCGACCTGGCCGCGCGGACGATCACCGTGCGCCGCGGGGACCTGGAGCAGCGGTTCGAGTGGGACCACCTGGTCCTGACCCCGGGGTCGATCACCCGGCAGTTCGAGATCCCCGGCGTCCCGGAGCACGCCCGTGGCCTCAAGACCCTGGTCGAGGCGGTCTACCTGCGCGACCACCTGCTCGAGCAGCTGGACCTCGCCGACGCCCAGCCCGACACCGCGGAGGGGCGGGCGGCGCGGGCGGCGATGCTCACGGTCGTCGCGGTCGGTGCCGGCTACACCGGGACGGAGTTCGTCGCCCAGGCGCACCGCTGGTTGACCCGCATCGAGCGCCGCTGGGACCACACCCGCGCCCGTGATGTGCGCTGGGTGCTGGTGGACGTGGCCCCGGCGGTGCTGCCGGAGCTGGGGCCCCAGCTGGGCGAGCACGCCCTCGGCGTGCTGCGGCGCAGGGGTGTCGACGTCCGCCTGAGCACCAGCGTCCGCTCGGCCGACGACGACGGCGTCGTCCTCACCGACGGGACGGCGATCGCCACCCGCACCCTGGTCTGGGGCGCGGGGGTCGTGGCCAGCCCGCTCGTCGCCGGGCTCGGCCTGCCGACCCGGCGGGGCCGCCTGGTCACCGAGCCCGACCTCTCGGTCCCGGGGGTCGAGGGCCTCTGGGCGGCCGGCGACGCGGCCGCGGTGCCCGACCTCGCGGCGCGCCCGGGCGAGGACGGCGAGCTGCCCGACACCCAGCCGACGGCGCAGCACGCCCAGCGGCAGGGCACCGCGGTGGGGCGCAACATCGCCGCGGCCCTGGGGTTCGGCACCGCCCGCCCGTACCGGCACCGCGACCTGGGCCTGGTCGCGGACCTCGGCGGCTTCGACGCGGTGGCCCGGCCGCTCGGCATCCGGCTGACCGGGCCCGTCGCGAAGCTCGTCACCCGCGGGTACCACCTGCTGGTCCTCCCGGCGGTGTCCAACCGCGTCCGGGTGGCCCTCGACTGGGCGTTCCAGACCTTGCTGCCGCCCGACGAGACGCAGCTGTCGGTGGTCCGCGAGGAGGACGCCCGCCTGGCCAGCGCGCAGGCCACGGCCATCTACGGCGCGGCGGAGGAGCGGCGATCGGCGGGGTGACCCGACCTCCCGGTGGCGGCCCGGCGGCGGACCCCTACCGTGGAGGGGGCCATGCCGAACTCTTCCCACGGCCGCCCGCACGAGGACGCCGCCTCCCGGTCCGCTGACCGGGACGGGGCCACGCCGGACGCTCCCGCCATCCCGTCCTTCGCCTCGCTGCGGGCTCCTCGCCGGCGCACCGCCGTCGACGTGCTGCTGCCCGACGCCCCACCGGCACAGCCGGCGGCGACGCCCCCGACGGGTCCGCGGCCGGCCGAGTACGCCGACCTCTGGCTGCTCGGCGCCCGCGCCACCCGCGTCCTGGCCGGGCTTCCGTGGCGGGTGGCCGGCTGGTCGGTCCGGGCGCCCGTGGCCTGCGTCGGCCGGCTGCTCGGCCGCCCGGAACGGGGCTAGGCCGCGCTCCTGCCGCGGGTGCCCGCCGGGACGCGGGGCGTCGACCGCCACGGGACCGCGTGCGCGCCGATGCGGTCGTGGATCCGGTCGAGGTACCCCCGGGCGCCCAGGTGGACGGGCCGGGGCGAGGGAGTGGGCGGTTCGGCGGCGTGCTCCGGCTCGGCGAGCAGCTCCGCGCGCCGGCGCTCGAGCTCCGCGACCTCTGCGAGCAGGGCGTCCCGGCGGGCGGCGGCCCGCTGGTCCAGGGCCTCCCGGTGCGCCGCGGCCTCGGCGTCCGCCCGGCGCCGCTCCTCGCGTCCCGTGGCCAGCATGGCGACGACCTCGTCGCGAGCGCGCAGCCGCGCCCCGAGCGCCTCCTCCGCGGCCCGGCGGAGCAGCGCCTCCGCCTGCTCGGCGGCGCGCTGCCCGACCGCGCGGGCGTCCTCGAGCGCGACCGCGGCCTGGGCCCGGACGTCCCGTCCGGCCTGCTCGGCCTCGGCGAGGACCCGGTCGGCCTCCGCGATGCGGTCGGCGACCTCGGTCTCCGCGTCGGCCAGCAGCTGCTGGGCCTCGGTGCGGGCCTCCGCGAGGATCCGGCGTGCGTCGGCGGTCAGCACCTCGGCCTGCGCGCGGACGACGGACCGGTGGTTCTCCGCCTCGGCCCGGATGTTCTCGGCCTCGTCGGCCGCGCCGGCGAGCAGGGCACCGACCCGGCGGGAGGCCTCGACGAGCCGTCCGCCGGTGGGGGAGTGGGACAGCAGCTCCCGCGCGGACGCCAGGGCCGCCTGCGTCTCCAGGTGCCGGGCGAGCAGGTGCTCGCGCTCCCGATCGGCGGCGACGAGCTCGTCCTCGGCCCACCGGACGTAGCTGTCGACCTGGAAGCGGTCGTAGCCGGCGACCACGCGCCGGAACATGGGCCCCGCCTCCAGAACGCCCGGCAGGTCACCGGAGACGTTCGGGCGGACCCGGTCCGGCCGCTCCGCGACGGACTCCGGGTCACCTGCCGCCACGTCGGCGTGCAGCTCGATGCTCATCCCACCTGCCTCCCCACGCAGTTCGGTCCGAGGAGAGGAACGCTACGGGCCCGAAACCGCGGTCCGCTCCGCGAACCTGGCGGGCATCACCCGGAGGAGCGGTGCCGGGCCCACGATCCGGTCACCGGGCCGCAGGAACTCGCGCTGCGTGACCTCGCCCACCCGGGTGAGGCGGTCGGGCCGGCGCGTGTGGGCGCGGGCGCGGAGGCGCACCCTCGTCCCATGACGCCCGTCCCGAGCTCGCCCGCACCGGGGAGCATGACCGTCCCGCCGCTGTTCGGCTGGGAGGTCATCCTCGTCGTGCTCGTCGGCGTCGTGCTGGTGGGCGTCCTCTTCCTCGTGCTCGGGGCGGCGCGGGCCAGCGGCAGCGAGCGGTCGGAGTTCCAGGCCTGGCTGGACGGCCGGTCCGGTAGCCGCGCCGGGGAGGACGCCGGGCGTGACTGAGACCTCAGACGCTTGGTGCCCCAACGATTGGTGCGCCAGCTAATCTGGAGCGCGTGAGCACCACGACGACCCCCGTCGCCGAGGACGTCCTCGCGCTCGACCGGCAGGTCTGCTTCGCCCTGTCCGTCGCCGCGCGCAACGTCGTCGCCGTGTACCGGCCCGTGCTCGAGCCGCTGGGGCTGACCCACCCGCAGTACCTGGTGATGCTGGCGCTCTGGCAGCACGGGTCGCTGTCGGTCAAGCGGCTCTCCGGCCTGCTGCAGCTCGACCCGGGCACGCTGTCGCCGCTGCTGAAGCGGCTGGAGCAGGCCGGTCTGCTGCGGCGGGAGCGCGACGCCACCGACCAGCGCAACCTCGCCCTCTCCCTGACGGAGAAGGGGCAGGCGCTGCGGGAGGAGGCGGAGCGGATCCCCGCCGGGATCGTGGAGCGGCTGGGCATGCCGGTCGACGACCTGATGGCGCTGCACGCCGCGCTCACCGGGGTCATCGCCGCGTCCCAGCAGGCGCTGGCGGAGAGCGAGGGGAGCGGTCGTGGCGAGCGCTGACGTGCAGGACCCGGTCCTCCGCCCCGCTCCGCACCGGTGGCTCTGGTACGCCTTCGGCGGCGCGCTCCCGGCCCGGCACCGCGGGTGGGTGCTGCACGACACCACCACGCGCACCTGGTGGCTGCGCCACGTCGTCCGCACGCTCGTCCAGCTGGCCGTCCCGATCGCCCTGCTCCTCGTCCTCCTCCCGGCCGGGTGGGGGCTGAAGCTGGCGTGCGCCGGCGGCGGTCTGGCCCTGGCGCTGTTCTACTCGTCGGCCTACATGCCCGAGGCGGTCGAGAACCGGGTGGTCAAGGCCGGCTACCCGGTGGGCACCGCCACCCGTCACCGCGACGCCGCCGGCCTGGTGCGCCAGCAGGCGGAGAGCGACCGCAAGCGCGCGGCCGCCGCCAAGCGGGCCGCCCGCTACCGCGAGCGCCTCGGGCGCTGACCCCGGGTCAGCCCACCGCGGCCGCGGCCCTGGCCGGGTCCATGCGCCGGGCACGGGCGATGATCCGGCGGCAGCGCAGCTCGAGCAGCACGACGGCGACGCCGAACAGCCGGAACTGCCGGTTCGTCGTCTGGCCGGTCCAGTACCGCTGGTAGACCTGCTGGGCGATCACGGCGACGCGGAACAGGCCGAACACCTCGTACCAGGCCCACTCGCTGCGGGTGACCGTCCGGCCGCTGCGCTCGGCGTAGTGCGCGACGACCTGCTCGCGGGTCATCATCCCCGGCAGGTGGGTGGGCTGGCGCCGGAAAACCTGCATGAGCCGGCCGTCGTCGGCCTGCAGCCAGTAGCCGAGCGATCCGGCCAGGTCCATGAGCGGGTCGCCCACGGTGGCCAGCTCCCAGTCGAGCAGCCCGATCGGCTGCGTCGGGTCGTCGGGGTCCAGGACGACGTTGTCGAAGCGGAAGTCGTTGTGGACCAGCGTGTGCGCGCGGTCCCCGGGCTGGTTCTCGTCGAGCCAGCGCATGACCGTCGAGAAGCTGCCGACGTTCCAGGTGCGCGCCCGGCGGTAGCGCTCGCTCCACCCCTCGACCTGCCGCCGCACGTAGCCCGGGCCCTTGCCGAGATCGGCCAGACCGGCCGCGGCGACGTCGACCGCGTGCAGCTCCACGAGCAGGTCGACGACGTTCCGGCAGAGGGCGGCCACCTCGTCGCGGGACAGCCGCACGTCGCGGGGCAGCTCCTTGCGGGGGATGGGGCCCTCGATCCGCCGCATCACGTAGAACGGCGTGCCGACGACCGACGCGTCCTCGCACAGGGCCACGGTCCGCGGCACGTACGGGAGCACGCGGCCCAGCGCGGTCTGGATCCGGTGCTCCCGCGCCATGTCGTGCGCGCCCTTGTGGTGCGTTCCCCTGGGCGGGCGGCGGAGGATGAGGTCGCCGTCCGGGTAGCGCAGCAGGTAGGTCAGGTTCGAGACGCCGCCGGAGAACTGCCGAACCTCGGGCACGGCCGCGAGGTCGACGCCGGCCGCCTCCCGGTCGGCGTGCGCGGCGAGCCACGCCGCCGCGGCGCCGACGTCGAAGGCGTCCTCGGCACGGACGTCCCTGGCGTCCGGCGAGGTCACGTCAGCTTCCGGACGGCGGACAGCGGCAGCACCCGCATGAGGAAGCCGATCGGCACCCACGGCCAGGCCGGCACGTACGCCTTGGTCCGGCGGGCCTCGATGGCGGCGACCATGCTGCGCACCCCGGTGGGGGTGTCGACCATGAACCGGGTCTTCTGCCGCACGTGCTCGTTCATCTCCGAGCGGATGTAGCCCGGGTAGATCACCGAGACGTCCAGGCCGGGGATCCGCTCCGAGCGCAGCCCCTCGGCGATCGAGGCGACCCCCGCCTTGGTGGCGGCGTAGACGGTCATCGGCTTCCGCATCCCGCGCAGGGCCGACATCGAGGAGATGAGCACCAGGTGCCCGCGCTGCTGGCGCCGGAAGATCTCCAGCGCCGCCTCGCACTGCGCGAGCGCGCCGACGAAGTTGGTCATCGCGGTCTCGCGGTTGGCGTCGGCCCGTCCGGTGCCGAGGGGAGCGCCTTTGCCGAGCCCGGCGTTGACGACGACCCTGTCGACGGTGCCGAACGCCTCGGCGAACCGGGCGAAGACGGCGGGGACGGCCTCGGCGTCCGTCACGTCGAGCGCCGCGGTCTCCACCCGCCGTCCGGTCGCCGTCCGGATCTCCTCGGCGAGGACGTCGAGCCGGTCGGTGCGGCGCGCGCAGAGCGCGAGGTCGTGCCCCAGGGCGGCGAACTGCCGGGCCATCTCGGCGCCGAGGCCGGAGCTGGCCCCGGTGATCAGGACCGTGCTCATCGGTCGTCCCCGTTCTGCTCGGCCCGGTGGATGCGCGCGCCCATGCCGCGCATCTGCCGGTCGTACAGCGGCCGCGCCAGCCGCTTGGTCCAGTAGGCGATCCGGGCGTTGCGGTCGGGCAGGACGAGGAACCGCCTCGCGTCCACCGCGCTCACCACCCGGTCGGCGATCTCGTCGGCGCCGAGCTTCGACCGCTCGATGAGCCGGGTGGCGACCTGGTCCATCAGCGGGTCGTCCCCGCCGAGGGAGGCGGCCAGGTTCGTGCGGAAGAAGGTCGGGCAGACGACGGAGACGTCGACGCCCCACGGGCCGAGCTCCCAGCGCAGGCTCTCCGAGAGCGCGACCACGGCGGCCTTGCCGGCGTCATAGGAGGTCATCGCCGGCGGGTGGACCAGGCCCGCCGCCGAGGCGACGTTGACCAGGTGACCGGAGCGCTGCTCCTTGAGCAGCGGCACGAACGTCCGGCAGCCGGTGACCGCGCCGAGCACGTTGACGTCGAGCACGCGCCGCCAGTGGTCGGCGCCGAGCCGGTCGATCCGCCCGCCGGCCGCGATCCCGGCGTTGTTCACGAGGACGTCGAGCCCGCCGAACTCCGAGCGGACCCGGTCCAGCGCCGCGGCCCAGTCGGCCTCCGACGTGATGTCCAGCCGCTGGTAGGACGCGCCGGACGGGACGTCGGCGCTCTCGGCCAGGTCACCGACGAGCACGCGGTCGCCCCGGGCCGCGTACCGGGCGGCCAGCGCGGCCCCGAGGCCGGACGCGCCGCCGGTGATCAGGACGCGGCGGGTCATCGCACGGCCACGGGCGAGGAGGAGCGGCAGGAGATCATGCCGGCACGCTACGGAAGACCCGCAGGTCAGCCGTCACCCGCTCCCGCGGCCCAGGGGTCCTCCCGGCGCCAGACGGTCGGCAGGTGCAGCCCGACGCCCTGCTCGGCGGCCAGCCGGCCCAGCACCCGCAGGGTGACGTCCAGGTCGTCGCCGGCGTAGGGCAGCGCGCGCAGCGGCTCCTCGAGGGGCCGGAAGAAGTCGTCCCAGTGCACGAGGACGACGTCCTTCGCCCCGACCGCCTCGACGGTGTGCCGCCAGTAGTCGCGGAGGTAGCTCTCGTCCAGGACGCCGAGCTGGCCGACCCCCAGGTAGGCGACGTCGGCGGCGTGCCCGTCGAGCGAGCCGGGCACGAACCCGGCGCTGCCCTGCACGAGAGCGGTGCGGCCGCTGGTGTGGCCGAGCAGCAGCGACCACGCCTCCCCGCAGCGGTAGGCCGCGGCCTTCACGGGCGGGACCACGGGCGCGGTGATCTCGCCGGGGTAGCGGTCGGGCGGGCAGTGGTCCGACACCACCGGGGTGACGGTGAAGCTGCCGAGGACGATCGGCTCGCCCGGGACGGCCACCCGGATCCGGTCCTCGGGGAGACGCCCGCCGCGGGCCACGTTGGCCGCCGACCGCCCGCCGACCACGACCGCGCCGGTGCGCCGCGCCACCACGGCGGAGTCGAGCGCGTGGTCGACGTGCGTGTGCACCGGCAGCACGGCGCGCAGCCGGCCGCCGAGGTCCAGCCGGGCCAGCGCGGCGTCGATGCGCGCCTCGTCGGGCGCCACCTTCCCGAGCCCCACGCGCAGCAGCGAGGGACGGGAGAAGTAGCCGTCGGTCATCACCGCGTGCTCGCCGTCATCGAAGAGCAGGCTGGCGACGCCGAGGAAGGTGACGCCGAAGCGGCCGGTCGCGGCGGGGACGTCGAACAGCCCCGCGTGGGGCCGCAGGTCGGGGCGCCCGAGCTTCAGGCGCACGGTGCCTCCTCCAGGATCTGCCGGACGTGCGCCAGCGCCGTGGCCAGCTCGCCGAAGCTCGTGCTCAGCGGGGAGAGGCCGACGCGCAGGCCGCGGGGCTGCCGGAAGTCCGGGATGACGCCGCGGCGCCACAGCTCGTCGACGACGGTCTTCATCGCGTCGTGCTCGAGGGTGACGTGGCCGCCGCGGGTGGCGGCGTCGCGCGGCGAGGCGACGACGACACCGAGCGGCGCCAGGACCTGGTCCGCGACGTCGATCGCGAACTCCGTGAGGGCGACCGACTTCGCCCGGACGGCGGGCATCCCGGCCCGCTCCACCAGGGCCAGCATGTCCTCCACCGGGATCATCGACAGGATCGGCGGCGTGCCGCTGAGGAAGCGGCGGATGCCGGTCGCCGGGACGTAGTCGGGGCCCATCGCGAAGGGCTCGGCGTGCCCCATCCACCCGGTGATCGGCTGGACGAGCTCGTCCTGCAGGCGCCGGGCGACGTAGCCGAAGGCAGGCGCCCCGGGCCCGCCGTTGAGGAACTTGTAGCTGCAGCCGACCGCGAGGTCGACGTCGGCGGCGTCCAGTGCCGTCTCGATCACGCCGGCCGAGTGGCAGAGGTCCCAGAGCACGAGCGCGCCGGCGCAGTGGGCCGCGGCGGTGATGGCCGGCAGGTCGGCGACGTAGGCGGACTTGTAGGCGACGTGGCTGAGCACCACCAGCGCCGTCCGGTCGGAGAGCACCGCGGCCACCTCGGCCGGCTGGACGCCGGTGGCCGGGTCCGGCTCGATCCAGCGGATGGTGCGCCCGGTCTCCGCGGCGACCGACGCCAGGATGAAGCGGTCGGTGGGGAAGTTCTCGGTGTCGGCGACGATCTCGGTGCGCTCCGGGCGGGCGTCGACCGCGGCCCGGACGAGCTTGTAGAGCAGCACCGTGGTCGAGTCGGCCACCACCGTCTGGCCCGCCGCGGCGCCCAGCACGACCCGCCCGATCAGGTCGCCCACGGCGGTCGGCCGGTCCAGCCACCGCTCGTCCCACGCGCGGATGAGCCGCTCGCCCCACTCCTCGTCGACGAACCGGGCGAGGCGCCCGCCGGTGACCCGCAGCGGCCGGCCGAGGGAGTTGCCGTCGAGGTAGGCGAGCACGCCGTCGGGCAGCACGAACTCCGACCGGTAGGCCGCGAGCGGGTCGCGCGCGTCGAGGTCCGCGGCCCGCTCGACGAACTCGCGGGGCAGCGGAACGTCGTCCTCAGGCACCGATCCACGTCCTCACCGTGTACAGCTCGGGGAAGAAGGTGAGGTCCAGCGCCCGCTTGAGGAAGTCCACGCCCGAGCTGCCGCCGGTCCCGGTCTTGAAGCCGATGGTGCGCTGCACGGTGCGCAGGTGCCGGAAGCGCCACAGCTGGACGGCGTCCTCGAGGTCGACGAGGTCCTCGCAGGTGGCGTACTCGGCCCAGTGGGTGGTGGTGTCCTCGTAGATCCGCTGGAACACCGGCAGCAGGGAGGCGTCCTCCACCCAGGCCTTCCGGACGTCGCGGTCGAGGACGGGCCGCGGGACGTCGTGCCCCTGGCGGGCCAGGAAGGCGAGGAAGGCGTCGTAGACGGTGGGGGAGTCGAGCAGCTCCGCGAGCATGTCGTGCGCCTCGGGCCGCGACTCGAAGACCTTCAGCATCCGGGCGTTCTTGTTGCCGAGGACGAACTCGACGGCCCGGTACTGCCAGGACTGGAAGCCGGACGCGTTGCCGAGGACGCCGCGGAACTCCGTGTACTCGCTGGGCGTCAGCGTCGCGAGGACCGACCACTGGTCGGTGATCGTCCGGAAGACGTGCTTCACCCGCGCCAGCCCCTTGCGGGCCCGGCGCACGTCGTCGGCGTCCAGGTGGGTGCGGACGGCGCGCAGCTCGTGCAGCGCCAGCTTGAGCCAGAGCTCGGTCGTCTGGTGCTGGATGATGAACAGCGGCTCGTCGTGGTGGTCGCTGATCGGGTGCTGCGCCGACAGCAGGGTGTCCAGCGCCAGGTAGCCGCCGTAGTCCATCCGCGCGGTGAAGTCGGTCTGCACGCCGTCCTCGATCGCGCGGACGCCGTCGTCGATCGCCATGCCGCCTCCCGGGTCCGGACCGGACGCTACCGATCGGGTACACCTGATCGGTGGTCGCTGGCGGATCGGAGGACAGGTCGGTGCTGAGCCGGCCGGCGTCGGCTCCCGACGCCGTCGTCCGCTACGGGCCCGACCGCGACCAGGTCGCCGACCTCCGGTACCCGGCGGAGCCGACCTCCGACCGGCCGGTCCTGGTGCTCCTGCACGGCGGCTTCTGGCGCCCCTCGTTCGACCGGCTGCACCTGCGGCCCATGACCGAGGCGCTCGCGGCGGCCGGCTGGCCGACCGTGGCGCCGGAGTACCGGCGGGTGCCCGGCCGCCCGGACCTCACCGTGGACGACGTCGGCGCCGCGGTGCGGGCGGTCGCCGGGCTGCCGGAGCTCGCCGGCCGCCCGGTCCTGCTGGCCGGGCACTCGGCCGGGGGCCACCTGGCGCTGCACGCGGCCGCCACCCTCGACGCCCCCTACGCGCCGGCCGGGGTCCTGGCCCTCGCGCCGGTGGCCGACCTCCGCCTCGCGCAGGAGCTGCGGCTGGACGGCGACGCCGTGACCGCCTTCCTAGGGGAGGACGCCGCCGGCCGCCCGGACCTGGACCCCGCCGCGCTGCCGTCCCCTGCCGGCGCGGTGCGGATCGTGCACGGGCGCGACGACGGCATCGTCCCGGTCGAGGTGAGCGAGTCCTACCTGCGGCGCCACCCCGCGGCCGCGCTCACCCGGGTCGACGGCGGGCACTTCGGGGTGATCGACCCCTGGAGCCCGGCGTGGCCCGCGGTGCTCCGGGCCCTGGAGGACCTGGCCGCGCCGGCGTGAGCCGTCGCGTCACGCGGCCCGGACGAGCGCGATCGCTTCCCGGTGGCCGAGCTCCGCGCCCTCCGCGTGGGCGGCCGTGTAGGCGTCGCTGCCCAGCTCGCCGGTCACGCGGGTGCGCAGCTCGGCCTCGCTCGGCCGCGCCGCGGGCCAGGCGCGCAGGCCCGCCCGCCGGCGCAGCCCGTCGGCCGCACCCAGGGCGATCGCGGCCCGTCGGGCGTCGGCCCGGGCCAGCGCGAGGTGGGCGGCGGCCACGAGGGAGAAGGTGAGCGGCAGGGTGCTCACCTCCGCGCCGTCCTCGGGCACCGAGTCCAGCAGCAGCGGGCGGGCCTCCTCGAGGCGACCGGTCCAGACCGCGAGGGCGGCGAGCTGGGCCAGGGCGGCCGACATGAGCCACCGGTTCCCGGCCCGGCGGCCGAGCCCGGCGACCTCCGTGAGGTGCGCCCGGGCCGCCTCCGTCCGGCCGAGCACCATCTCGAGCCCGCCCACGGTGAGGACCGCGAAGGCCTCGAACGGCGCGTCCTGGTGCCGGAAGCCGTCCAGCGCCGCCGTCGCCGCGCGGAGGGCGCCGTCGATGTCGCCGACGACCGGCACGGTCCACGAGATGGCCAGCTGGGCGGCGCTCTCGAGGTAGGGATCCCCGATGCGTCCCTCCAGCCGCCGGAGCCCCTCGACGGCGGCGAGCGCGTCGTCGTCGTCCCCGACCTCGACCGCGGTCATGGCCGAGGTGACCAGCAGCTCGGCCCGGGCGCGGTCGTCCAGCGCGACGCCCCGGCGCTGCACCTCGTGGATCCAGGCCCGGCCCTCGGGCATCCGCCCGCGCATCTGCCAGAACAGCCAGAGGATGCGGAACAGGTGCGGCAGCGGCGCGATGTCCTGCGTGCAGAACCAGCGGATGGCCACCCGCAGGTTCTCCTCCTCGGTCCGCCACTGGTCGGCCCACTCGCCCTGGCGCTCGGACGGCCAGTCGGTCGCCTCGACGAGCGCCCGGAAGTACGCGGCGTGCCGCCGGGCGACGTCGTCCCGGTCGGGGCGGCCGGCCAGGCGCTCGGCGGCCAGTTCCCGGACCGCTCCGAGCATGCGGAACCGTGGTCCGGCGCCGGACACGTCGATGACCACGAGGCTGTGCCCGGACAGCTCGTCGAGCAGGTCGAGCGCCCGGTCCTCCGGGAGCCCCGCGACGGCGGTCGCGGCCTCGAGCGTCCACCCCTCGGCGAAGACCGAGAGGGTCTCCAGCATCCGCCGCTCGTCGTCCCCCAGGAGCCCGACGCTCCACTCGACCGTCGCCCGGAGCGTGCGCTGGCGCTCGGGGAGGTCGACCGGGCCGGGCCCGAGCGAGTCGAGGCGGGAGCCGAGCCGGGCGAGCAGCGCGGCGGGGTCGAGCAGCCTGCTGCGGGCCGCGGCGAGCTCGATGGCCAGCGGCAGGCCGTCGAGACGGCGGCAGATCTCCGCGACGACCGGCGCGTTCGACGCGGTGAGGGCGAAGTCGTAGCGGACCGCCCGCGCGCGGTCCACGAACAGCCGGACGGCGGGGAGCGCCGCGAGCTCGTCCACGTCCGGCCGCTCCGGCAGTGCCGGCACGTCGAGCGCACCGACGGGGTACTCGCGCTCGGCCCGCAGCCGGAGCGCGGTGCGGCTGGTGACGAGGACGGTGAGCCCGGCGCACCGCGCCAGCAGCTCGTCGAGCTCGGACGCGACGCCCACGAGCTGCTCGAGGTTGTCGAGGACGAGCAGCGCGGGGGTGTCGGCGAGGTGCTCGGCGACGACGTCCAGCGGCCGGCGGTTCCCGTCGACCGGGGCGCCGAGGGCGGCGGCGACGCGGGGGAGCACCAGGGCCGGGTCGGCGACGGAGGCCAGCGGGACGAAGACGGCGCCGCGCGGGTAGGAGGCGTCGAGGCGTTCGGCCACCGCGATCGCCAGGCGGGTCTTCCCGACGCCGCCGGGGCCGGTCAGGGTGACCAGCCGGACGCCGGGCGACCTGAGCAGGTCCGCGACGGCGTCGATGTCCCCCTCTCGCCCGATCAGCGACGTCGACGTCGTGGGCAGGGACCGCCTGGGCGGCGCAGATGCGGGCGGAGCGGGTGCCGGTACGCCGTGGCCGGCCGCGAACCGCTCGCTGAGCAGCAGCGCCAGGTCGTCGCGCACCAGCCGCCCGAGCTCCCGCGGGGTGCGGAAGGTGCGGTAGGAGTCCGACCCCTGGGCCTGGAGCTCGCCGATCATGCCGGTCAGGCGTGCCTCCCGCTCCGGCGCCGGCTCCTTGACGTAGAGCAGCCGGGGGATCGAGCCGGAGAGCCGGAACTCGTCCTCCAGCCCCGAGACGTCCATGCCGGGGCCGATCCAGCCGTACCGCTGCCAGTACAGGCCGACGAAGACGTCCGACTGCGCGAGGTAGGCGCGGTAGAGCTCGCGCGGCGGGTGCGGGCGGGCCCCGAGCTCGAACATGACGGGGGTGAGCCGGAGCGCGGTGATCGCCCGCGCGACCGCTGCGCGTTCGGGCGCGAGTTCCGCGAGCGTCGAGCTCACGAACACGCGCAATCGCTGGTCCGGCGTCCGGATGGCGACCGTCTCCTGCTGGTCCACGGTCATGCGTCGTCCTCGACAGGGTCGGGAGGGGAGGCGGCCATCGTGTCGGCACGGAGCGCGGCGGGAAAGGGGCTCGCACCTCACACGGTGGTCCGGCCGAGAAACCGGTCGGTCGCGGCGTGCAGAGCGTCCTGGACGGCGGGGTCGAGCGCGACGGGGTTCGGTCGGCCGACGGCGCGCTCGTCGAGGTAGCTCCCGGACGGGGCTCCCACGGTGGTCGCGGCGACGACGTTGGCGCCCCCCTGGTCCGCCCCGGCACCGCCGCCGCCGAACATCGCGTGCAGCAGGCCGGTGGAGATCACGCCGGGGTGCAGGCTCACGACCGTCTGGGGCACCCGGCCGGCGAGCCGGGCGGTGCTCGTGACCACCGCGAGCTTCGACTGCGCGTACGCGGCCACCGGCGAGTAGGGGTGCCGCTCGAAGCCCAGGTCGTCGAGGTCCAGGGAGGCGGTCTGGTGCGTGGCCGAGGCGACGTTGACGACCCGCCCCGCCGGGGGCAGAGCGGGCAGGAGCAGGTCGGTGAGGAGCGCCCCGGCGAGGTAGTTGATGCCGAACGTGCGCTCGGCTCCCCACGGGCCGGGGGTCCGCCGGTCCGGTCCGGGGATGCCGGCGTTGTTGACCAGGACGTCGACGGACCCGGTGACGCCGAGGACCTGCTCGGCCAGCTCGGGGACCGCCCGCTCGTCGCCGAAGTCCGCGGGCAGGTAGTGGATCCCGGTGCCGTCGGCCGCGGCCGCCCGCACGGGCGCCAGGCGGGCGTCGGCCTCGGCCGCCGGCTCCGGGCCCTGGAGGACGAGGGTGACCGGCCGCCGGGCGAGCAGCCGGGCGGCGGAGAGCCCGATCCCGCTGGTGGCGCCGGTCAGCACGATCGTCGGCACGTCGTCCTCCGTCGGGGGCCGCTTCCGGGGGCGTCGGCCGGTAGCATGGCGGTGTACGGCCACGAAGTGGACCCCGCTCGTCGTGCGACGACCTGTTTCTCTGCGGTCGCCGCCACAGTCGTCGACTGCCGGCTCTGGTCTCCCGCCGTGGCCGTCCGCCGGGTTCCGCGGCGCCGACCCTCGGCGCTCGGCACCACCGGGCCGGGGACGCACCCCGTCCGCGGGACCGCACGGCAGCCGGGCACGCTCCGTGCCCGGCATCTCGGAGGAGGAGCACGTGGCTCGACCAGGCCAGCGCCGGAACGGCGCTCGCCGCAGCGCCCCGCGGAACCAGCGTCGTGTCCGGGACGGCGACGTCATCGCCGAGCTCGCCCGCGCCGTGCGCGAGGTCGAGGCCGCCGTCCAGCGCGGCCGGGTGACGCCG
Organism: Blastococcus sp. SYSU D00922; assembly: GCF_054050495.1. Taxonomy (NCBI): domain Bacteria; kingdom Bacillati; phylum Actinomycetota; class Actinomycetes; order Geodermatophilales; family Geodermatophilaceae; genus Blastococcus; species Blastococcus sp. SYSU D00922. Next base: position 228,636 of record NZ_JBJGZL010000002.1, on the reverse strand, counting down.
TCGGTCCGCACGAAGTTCCAGGCCATCGCCCTGCTGATGCGCGAGCAGCACGCCCAGGTGCGGGCCGACGAGACCAGCAGCGCCGCGCACCGGGCCGAGCAGCTCAAGCGCCTGGACGGCGTCGCCACCATCCTGGCCAAGACCGCGGTGCGCGACTCCGGTCTCCTCGGCCTGCTCGCCGAGGACGCCGTGGTCAGCGACGCGGCCCGGTCGCTGGTGCGCGAGATGCTGCGGGAGGTCGGTGTCGAGCCGGCCCCCGAGGAGGTCGCCGAGCCCGAGCCGGCCGACGTCCCGTTCGTCCCGGAGCGCCGGGTCGTCCCGCAGTCGGTCGTCGCCCGGCAGCTGGCCAACCCCTTCCTCGCCCCCGACTTCTCGGCGGCCCCCCAGCGCCCGGTGCGGCCGCGCCGCCTGGCCGGCTGGGAGCTGCTGGGTCCGCTGCTCCGCTCGTTCGAGCGGGCCGGGAGCGGCGAGCCGGCGTGCATGGCGCTGCCGGCGCCGACCTCCCTGCGCGCCGCCGGTGGCCGCCAGCTGATGCCGCACCAGGCGCAGCTGGTCGCCGCCGCGGCCGACGGCCACCGCACGTTCCTGCTCGCCGACGAGCCGGGCCTCGGCAAGACGGCGCAGGCGCTGCTCGCCGCCGAGGCCGCCGACGCCTACCCGCTGCTCGTCGTCGTCCCGAACGTCGTCAAGACCAACTGGGCGCGCGAGGCCGGGATCTGGACGCCCCACCGCCCCGCCACGGTGGTCCACGGCAACGGCGACACCATCGACGGGTTCGCCGACATCGTCGTCGTCAACTACGAGGTGCTCGACCGCCACGTGGGCTGGCTCGGCGACTTCGGGTTCCGCGGCATGGTGGTCGACGAGGCGCACTTCATCAAGAACAAGTCCTCGCAGCGGTCGCAGCACGTCCTCGAGATCTCCGAGCGCATCCGGGCCCGCACCACGCGGCCCCTGCTGATGGCCCTCACCGGGACCCCGCTGATCAACGACATCGAGGACTTCCTGACGATCTGGCAGTTCCTCGGCTGGATCGACGACAGCAAGCCGCTGGGCGACCTCATGGAGGCGCTCGAGGACACGGGCCTCACGCCCGCCGACCCCGGCTTCTACGCCGCCGCCCGGCGGGCGGTCATCGAGCGCGGCATCGTCCGGCGCCGCAAGGTCGACGTGGCCGCCGACATCCCGGCCCGCCGGGTCGCCGACCTGCCGGTGGAGCTGGAGGGCGCCGCAGGCCGGTCGATCCGGGCGGCCGAGCGGGAACTGGCCCGCCGCATGGTGGCTCGCTACGAGACGGCCATCGCCAACCGCTCGTCCGACGACGTCGTGGACGGCATCGACGAGGAGCTCGTCCGCCGCATCGCGCGGGCGGAGCTCAAGGACGCGGCAGCCGGGGAGGCCGGCGAGAACGTCTTCAGCATGATGCGGCGCCTCGGGCAGGCCAAGGCCGGGCTGGCCGCCGACTACGCCGCCCAGCTGGCCCGCAGCGCCGGCAAGGTCGTCTTCTTCGCCAAGCACGTCGACGTCATGGATGCCGCGGAGGAGTCGTTCACCCGGCAGGGCATCCGGTTCTCGTCGATCCGGGGAGACCAGACCTCGACGGTGCGCCAGCGGAACATCGACGCCTTCGTGAAGGACCCGGACGTGGCGATCGCGGTCTGCTCGCTCACCGCCGCGGGCGTCGGCCTGAACCTGCAGGTCGCGTCGAACATCGTGCTGGCCGAGCTGTCGTGGACCGACGCGGAGCAGACGCAGGCGATCGACCGCAGCCACCGCATCGGCCAGAGCGAGCCGGTCACCGCGTGGCGGATCATCGCCGCGCAGACGATCGACGCGCGGATCGCCGAGCTGATCGACAGCAAGGCCGGGCTGGCCGCCCGGGCGCTGGACGGGTCCGACGAGGAGGTCCAGTCCTCGGCCGACGTGCAGCTGGAGGCGCTGGTCTCCCTGCTGACCGACGCGCTGGCGGAGCGGCCCTAGGTCAGGCGTCCACCGCCAGGAGGCGGCGGGCGAGGTCCTCGTCGGCGGCGGGCACCAGGACGCGGACACCCTGCAGGTCCCACTGCGGCTCCTGGCCACCGGCGTCGTCGGTCGCCACGGCCGCGCGCAGCCCGTGGCTGATCAGCAGGCCGACGACCAGGTCGGCCTCCGCGCGGCTGCCCAGGACCGCGACGACGACGGGTGCACCGTCCACGTCCACCACCTCCAGACGTCCCTCACCGGGGCAACCCTCCCGCCCGGAGGGCTCGGTGGCGCCCGTCGGAGCCACTGGTCGTCGTCGCGGCGGGTGGCGTCACCGCCAGGGGTCGGTGATCTCCCGGAGGTCGGTCAGGATCTCCCTCAGCTCCGCCATGCGCCGCTCGCCGAGGGACGCCGTCCACTCGGCCTCCACCTCGGCGACGACGCGGCGGGAGACCTCGACGCTGCGGGCTCCGCGGTCGGCGACGCGGACCAGTCGCGCGCGGCCGTCCGCCGGGTCGGGGACGCGCTCCACGTAGCCCGCGCGCTCGAGCTGGTCCACGAGGAACCCGGCGCTCTGCTTGGTGATGCCGGCCTGGGCGGCGAGGTCGGTGAGCCGGCTGCCGGCCGGGGCGATGCGCTGGAAGACCCGGGCCTGGGCGGGGGAGACGTCGTCGAAGCCGGCGTCGGCCAGCGCGGCGAACACGCGCGACTCCATCGCCCGGTAGGGCAGGAACAGCAGAAGTCCGACGTTCAGCGGCTCCATCACGCTTGACGATGCTAGAGACCGGTAAGAGACTCTGACCAGTCCGTCAGATTCTCTTACCACCTCGGGAGCACCCGTGGAGCGAGACGAGAAGTGGGCAGTCATCGCCGCCGGACGCCGTGAGCTCGCCGACCTGCTGGACGGCGCGACGGAGGCCGACCGGGACCGGCCGTCGCTCTGCGGCGAGTGGCGGGTGCGAGACGTCGCCGCGCACGTCGCCCTGACCCCGCAGTCGCCCGGGGTCCTGCGCATCGTCGGCATGGGGATCCGTGCCCGGGGGGATTTCGACGCGCTCAACCGCGACCTGGCCGTGCAGCACGCCGACCGCCCGGGCGCCGATCTCGTCGCGGAGCTGCGGCGCCTGGCCGCCAGCCGGAGCAAGCCGGCGATCACGACGCTGGACAACCTGCTCTTCGACACCCTCGTGCACGTGCAGGACGTCGCCGTCCCGCTGGGCCGCACCGTGGTCATGCCACCCGCGGCCGCGCGGGAGGGCGCCGAGCGGGTGTGGCGGATGGGCTGGCCGTTCTGGGCCCGGCGCCGGCTGCGGGGCCTGCGGCTGTCCGCGACGGACGTCGACTGGGCGGCGGGGGAGGGCGCGGAGGTCCGCGGGCCGGTGCGGGCGCTGCTGCTCCTGCTCACCGGCCGGACGGGCGCCGCGCTGCCGGAGCTGACCGGCCCTGGCGCCGCCCGGCTGAGCGGGGCGGGCACGGACTCGGTGCGGTGACGGGCGGGATCGCCCACGAGCCGATATCCGCTTGCCGGCACGGTCCGGGGGCTGCCAGGTTCGCGACGTGCCGCCCCCCAGCGCAGGCCCGCCGACCGCCCCGTTCCTCGCCGCGGCGGAGGCCGCGGCCCGCGCCCGTCCGGAGGTGGACCTGGAGACCGCCCGCGAGGTCATGCGGGAGGCCGCCCGGCTGCTCCACGACGGCCTGGCGCTGGACGACCTGGACGAGCACGACACGCAGGCAGTCGTCGACGCGCTCTGCCTCGACCTCATCGCCGAGGACCCCGGCGCGGCGGTGCGCGCCCGGGTCCGGGCGGTGGTGGACGATCCCGGCGATCTGCACGACCCCGCGGGGGTGTCCGCCGCGCTGCAGACCTCCGCGGCGATCCTGCAGCTCTGACCCGCCGTGCCGCGGGGGGCCGCTCAGGCCGCGGCGGCCTCGCTGCTGCCCGGCACCGGTGCCGCGGCCGCGCCCCGGTCGCGCGGCATCAGCAGCACGGCCACCAGCATGACCACGGCGAGCACGACCGTGCCGAGGAAGACGTGGTGGACCGCCGTCGTCAGCAGCCCGGGTGGCACGTCGTCGCCGGCGACGTCGGCGCTGCCCACGCTCGCGTTGACGATCGCGCCGAAGACGGCGATCCCGACGGCGCTGCCGGCGGAGCGGAAGAACATGTTCGTGCCGGTGACCACGCCCCGCTCCTGCCACTGGACCGCCGACTGCGCCGCGATCAGCGTCGGCGCGGCGGCGAAGCCCATGCCGATGCCGATCACGAACGACGTCGCGCCGAGCTGCAGGACGCTCGTGGACCGGTCGAGCAGGAGCAGCAACCCGGAGCCGAGGACGATGACCGCGGTGCCGATGAGCGCGGTCGCCCGGAAGCCGATCCGGAGGTAGAGCCGGCCGGACCGGGACGCCGAGATCGGCCAGCCGAGCGTGAGGGCGGCGAGCGCGAACCCGGCCACCAGCGGCCCGGTGCCGAGCACGACCTGCACGTACGTGGGCACGTAGGACGTCAGGCCGAGCAGGATGGCGCCCACGCACGCGGCCACGAGGCTCGTCGTTACCAGCAGCCGGTTGCGCAGCAGGTGGAGCGGGACGACGGGATCGGCCGCCCGGCGCTCCACGAGGGCGAACACCACGAGCAGGACGGCCCCCGCGGCCAGGACGGCGATGCTCTGCGGTGAGGTCCACGCCCACGCCTGGCCGCCCTCGAGCAGGCCCAGGATGAGCAGCGTCAGGGCGACGGTGAGCACTCCCGCGCCGGCGTAGTCGATCCGCGGCCGCCGGCGCTCCAGCCGCTCGTGGAACCGGAGCCCGATGGTCGCGGCGGCGACCAGGCAGAGCGGGATGTTGACGAAGAAGATCCACCGCCAGCTGACGTACTCGGAGAAGACCCCGCCGAGCGTCGGGCCCACCACCGACGAGATCCCCCAGACGCTGGCGATGTAGCCCTGGACCTTCGCGCGCTCCTGCAGCGAGTAGAGGTCGCCGACGATCGTCATCGACATCGGCTGGACGGCACCCGCGCCCAGCCCCTGCACCGCGCGGAAGGCGATGAGGGCGCCCATGCTCCAGGCCAGGCCGCACAGGATCGAGCCGACCAGGAACAGGCCGATGCCGACGAGCATGACCGGCTTGCGGCCGAAGACGTCGGCCAGCTTGCCGTAGACCGGGACGGTCACCGCCTGGGCGAGCAGGTAGATCGAGAACAGCCACGGGAACTCGGCGAACCCGCCGAGGTCGTCCACCACCGACGGCACGGCCGCGGCGATGACCGTGGCGTCGATGGCCACCAGCGCCGTGGACAGCATGATCCCGATCAGCACGGGACCCCGCTCCGACCGGAGACCGACACCTGACGACGCTGCTGACCGGCCCTCGCTCACCGGCACGAGGGTAGATCGCGGTGGACGTCAGACCTCGGGGGCGGCGGTGAGGCGCGCGAACTCCCGATGGACGACGTCGTAGCAGGGGCATGCGGTCCGGTGCAGCGCGTCGGCGTCGAGAACCGTCATCCGGCCGCGGGCGTAGCGGATCGCGCCGGCCTGCTGGAGGAGGCCGGCGGTGAGCGAGACCGTGCCGCGGCGGACCCCCAGCATCTGCGCCAGGAACTCCTGGGTAAGGGGGAACTCGTCGGACCCCACCCGGTCGCGCGTCTGCAGCAGCCAGCGGGCGCACCGCTCCTCGGTGGTGTGCATGCGGTTGCAGGCCACGTTTCGGGACAGCATGACCATGGTCGCCTGCGTGTACCGGTGCAGGATCCGGTGGAGGGCTCCGTCGCCCACGAGGAAGCGGCGGAAGCCGGCGACGGAGAGCCGCAGCGCGCGCCCCGGCACCTGGCAGACCGCGTCGTTGGGCCCGGCGGCGGCGCCGAGGAAGACGGGCAGGCCCGCCATCCCCTCGAAGCCGATCGTCGCGACCTCGACGCGGCCCTCGCCCTCGAGGTCGGCCATCAGGGACAGGACGCAGTCCAAGGGGAAGTGCAGGTGCTCGATCGGCTCTCCACGGGCCAGAACCTGGTCGTGCAGGTGGAGGTCCACCGGCTCCAGGTCGGCGAGCAGCCGCTGGAGCTCCTGCTCGGGCAGGCCCGCGAGGAGCAGGTTGCGGCGCGCGTCCGCCGGCGACGGGCGCTCGCCCGCGGTGGTCATGCCGAGACGCCGGGAGCGGTCCCGAGCCGGGCCCACGGCGGCACCGGGACGGCGAGCAGGTCCGCCCCACCGGGGGCCATCGTGTAGGCCACCAGTGCGGGCGCGATGTGCGACAGCGGCAGCACGTGCTCCGCGCAGCCGGTGGCGAGCGCGGCGGTGGGCATGGCGGGGTGCTCGGCCTCGTCCGGGTCCTGGACCAGCACCCGGCCGCCGGCGCGGCGCACCGCCCGCACCCCGACGGCGCCGTCGTCCCGCCGCCCGGTGAGGACGACGCCGACCACGTCCGGGCCGAAGGCGGCGGCCGCCGATGACAGCACCTCGTCCGCCGCCCCGTTCGGATGTGCGGCACGGAGCGTCAGCGTGCCGGACCGGTCCAGGTGCGCGGTGGTCCCGGCGGGCAGCACGCTGACCCCCGCCCGGAGCGGGCCGTCGGTCGCGGCGTGCACCGGGAGCGCCGCGCGGGACCTGAGCAGGGGGGCCAGGAGCTCCGGCGCGCCCGGTCGGCGGTGCAGCACGAGGAGGACGGGAACGGGGAAGTCGGACGGCAGCGCCGGCACGACCGTCTGCAGCGCCTTGATGCCGCCTGCCGAGGCGGCCAGGACCACGACGCCGGTCCCCGCGGGCGGCGCCGGATGCGTCGGCTCCACCCGCCGGACGCTACACCTGTGTCAGGTACCTGACACAGCAGATGGCACGCGTCCGCGCACTCGTGCAGCCCCCTCCGGCGTCCTACGCTCGGATGCGCCACGGTGGACGCACGAGCAGGGGCAGGGCGGCTCCGGTCGGACGGGTCGGGGAGACGAACGGCGATGGCGGGCAAGTCGGGAGAGGTCCTCACCCTCCAGGTCGCGTACGACCTGGTGGGCATGACCGCCCGTGACGTGTGGTTCCGCTATCTGGCCCTCGGGGGCACCGCCGACGAGGTCTCCGTCTCGGCGCAGCTGCACGGCGTCCTCGACCTGCGTCCAGGGGAGTTCAACATCCTGGCGCACGCGCTCAACGAGGAACTCGACGACCTTCCCGGCCCCCGGCCGCTGGGCAGGGTGGCCTACCTGGAGCTGACCGTGCGGGAGGAGCCGGGCAGGAGGTAGTGCCCGTCGCCGGGGTGGCGGGGCCGCAGAGCGCTACGGTTCCTGCAGGCCTCGCCGGTGCTCCGGCTGGAGAGACCCGGCGGGAGGAGGGCAGTGGCCATGGCGCGACGGAACCTCGTGGTGGTGGGTGCGTCGGCCGGTGGGGTCGAGGCCCTCCGGCAGGTGCTCGGCGGGCTCCCGCCCGACTTCCCGGCCGCGGTCCTCGTGGTGCTGCACATGCCGAGCAGTGCGCGCAGCGCTCTGCCGGCGATCCTCGACCGGGTCTGCGCGCTGCCGGTGCGACCCGCGGCCGACGGCGACCGGCTGGAGCCGGGCACCGTCCTCGTGGCCGTGCCCGACCGTCACCTGATGGTCGAGGACGGGCACGTGCTGCTGACGCGCGGCCCCCGGGAGAACGGCCACCGCCCCGCGGTCGACGTCCTGTTCCGCTCGGCGGCCCGCGCCGCCGGTCGCCGCGTGGTCGCCGTGGTCCTGTCCGGGGCCCTCGACGACGGGACGGCCGGCCTGATCGCCGTCCGCACGCGCGGTGGCATCGGCGTGGCGCAGGACCCCGACGACGCGCTCTACCCGAGCATGCCCAAGCACGCCGCGGACATCGGCGGCGCCGAGCACGTCGTCGCCGCCGACAAGATGGGCGCCCTGCTGGGCGAGCTGCTGGGCGAGGACGTCGAGGGGCTCGACGCGCCTCCGCCCAGCGGTCTGATGGACACGGAGACGGCGATGGCCTACCTGGACCCGGACGCGATGGACGCCGACGAGCGGCCCGGCACCCCCTCGGGCTTCGGCTGCCCCAGCTGCCACGGCGCGCTCTTCTCGATCACCGAGGGGGGCCTGGAGCGCTTCCGCTGCCGGGTCGGGCACGCCTGGTCCGCGGAGGCGCTCGCGGCCGAGCAGTCACAGGCCCTGGAGAGCGCGCTCTGGATGGCGCTGCGCGGGCTGGAGGAGCGGGCGGCGCTGAGCCTGCGGATGGGGGAGCGGGCCGAGCAGCGCGGGCACAGCCTCAGCGCCGGCGCCTTCCGGGAGCGGCACGACGAGGCCCTCCGGGCGGCCGGGCTGCTGCGCCAGCTCCTGCAGGACGGCGAACTGAACGGGGAAGCGCTCCCCGACGGCGTGGGAGGTGCCTGACCGGTGAGCGCGCGCGACGAACTCTCGGCGGAGGAGCTGGGCTCCGCCGCCACGGACGACCTCGAGGGCCTGGTCGACGACGAGGCGGCGGACGGGGAACCGACCGGCGACGGAGCGGGTGGGGACGGCATCGACCCCGCCTTCGAGTCCCTGCTCGTGTTCCTCCGCGAGCGCCGCGGGTTCGACTTCACCGGCTACAAGCGGCCCAGCCTGATGCGGCGGGTGCGGCGCCGCATGGCCGAGGTCGGCATCACCTCCACGGTCGAGTACCAGGACTTCCTCGAGGTGCACCCGGAGGAGTTCACGCCGCTGTTCAACACGGTGCTCATCAACGTGACGAGCTTCTTCCGGGACCGCCCGGCGTGGGAGCACCTGCGCGAGCGGCTGCTGCCGGACGTCCTGGCCTCGGCCGGCCCCACCATCCGGGTGTGGAGCGCCGGGTCGGCCTCGGGGCAGGAGGCCTACAGCCTGGCGATCCTGTTCGCCGAGGCGCTGGGCGCCGAGCAGTTCCGCCAGCGGGTGAAGATCTACGCCACCGACGTCGACGAGGAGGCGTTGGCGCAGGCCCGTGCGGCGGTCTTCACCGAGCGGGAGCTGGCCGGCCTGACCCCCGCGCAGGTGGAGGAGTACTTCCAGCCCGACGGCGCACGGTTCGCCTTCCGGAAGGACCTGCGCCGCTCGGTGATCTTCGGCCGCAACGACCTCGTGCAGGACGCGCCCATCTCCCACGTGGACCTGCTGCTGTGCCGCAACACCCTCATGTACTTCAACGCCGAGACCCAGAGCCGGATCCTGGGCCGCCTGCACTTCGCCCTCAACCCCGAGGGCCTGCTCTTCCTGGGCAAGGCGGAGATGCTGCTGTCCCACGGGCAGCTGTTCGCCCCCGTGGACCTCAGCCGGCGGTTCTTCCGGAAGCGGGACGCCCAGCCCGCCGTCGAGCGTCGCCCTGCCGCACCGGTTGCCCGCGATGCGCTCGGGGTGTCCGAGGGCGAGCTCTCGCGCTTGCGCCGCGAGGCCATGCTCGCCGCCCCGACGGCGCAGCTGGCGCTGGACGCCGAGGGTCGTCTGGCGATGGTCAACCGCCAGGCGGAGCGCACGTTCGGGGTGGACACCCGGGACGTGGGTCGGCCGATCCAGGACCTGGAGATCTCCTACCGGCCGGTCGAGCTCCGGACCGCGCTGACCGAGGCCCGGGACAACCGGTCGGCGGTCCGGGTGCGCGCGGTGGAGCGGCGGCGGCCCGGTCAGGAGCCCGACGTGTTCGACGTCCAGGTGGTCCCGCTGTACCGCGAGGACGGCACCTTCCTGGGCAGCACCGTCACTTTCGAGGACGTGACGCAGTACAGCCGGCTGCGCCAGGAGCTCGAGTACGCCAACCGCCAGCTGGAGACGGCGTACGAGGAGCTGCAGTCGACCAACGAGGAGCTCGAGACCACGAACGAGGAGCTCCAGTCGACGGTGGAGGAGCTGGAGACCACGAACGAGGAGCTCCAGTCCACCAACGAGGAGCTGGAGACGATGAACGAGGAGCTCCAGTCGATGAACGACGAGCTCCACTCCACGAACGAGGAGCTGCGGACCACCACCGACGAGGTCGGCTCGCTCAACCGGTTCATGGCCGGCGTGCTCAGCAGCTTCCGGGTGGGCGTGGTCGTGGCCGACCCGGAGCTGCGGGTGCTGGCGTGGAACGAGGCCGCCGAGGACCTCTGGGGCATCCGGCAGGACGAGGCCCGCGGGCAGCACCTGCTGGGGCTGGACATCGGGCTGCCGGTGGTCGAGCTGCAGCCGCTCCTGCGCCGGCAGGTCGTCGGCGAGGGCGAGCCGCACGAGACCCTGGAACTGGACGCCGTGAACCGCCGCGGCCGGCAGGTGCGGGTCCGGGTGACCGTGAGCGCGTTCCAGCACTCACCGGGCGACAGCGGGGGAGCCGTCGTGCTCATGGACCCGACCGAGGGCTGAGCCGCCTGCCGCCCCGCGGTTCAGTCGGCGGCGTGCAGCACGGCGTCGACGTGCCCCTCGACGACCAGGGCGGCCAGGTCGCGGACCTTCACGTTCAGCCGTGAGCTGAGGCTCACGAGCCGGGCGAACGCGTCGTCGGCGTCCACGCCGAGCCGGGCCATGATCATCCCCTTGGCCTGGTCGATGGTCGCCCGGGACGTCAGGGCCCGTTCGAGGTTGGTCGCCAGCTGCTGCATCGCCTCGCGCTCCGCGACGTTCTGCAGGATCCCGGCGACCGCGGCCGCGGTGAGCTCGGCGATCTGCCGGTCGGCGGTGCCGAAGGCGTCGACGCGCCCGGAGTAGCAGTTGATGGCGCCGGTGGTCCTGCCCTCCTCGTGCAGGGGGACGGCGACGACGCTGCGCACCGCGTCGCCCGTGGCGAGCCGGGCCAGCGCCGGCCACCGGGCGTCGGCCGTCACGTCGGCGGTCACGACCACGGCACCGGACGTGTAGGCCTCCCAGCACGGCCCTTCGGCGGCCTGCACCTGGCGACCGTCGAAGGTCTGCGCCTCGACGGAGTCGCTGCCCAGGCGCTGGGGCGCGCCGGGGTGCCCCAGCGTGACGCTCACCCAGTCCGCCGCGGGGACGGCGCCCCGGATCAGCGTCGCCATGCGACCGAGCAGCTGGCGCCGGTGCTCCTCGCCGATCGGCAGGGCGGACAGCTCGGCCAGCGACGAGGCCAGACCCAGCACCTGGGACGCCGGCATCGGTTCCTCGCCCGGCTGCGGATCGGCCGCGGAACCGGGCCCAGGGCCGGCCGGGAACGCGTCCTCCGGCACGAGCACCCACTGGACCCGTGCCGCCGAGGCACGGTGGTCCGGCGTCTCCGTGAAGCCGAACAGGTGCGCACGGCGCGGTGGCACGTGACGCGGCTGCACGGTCACCTGGAGCCGTTCCTCGGTGTTGGACCCCGTGGCGAGCGTCCGCAGCGCCGAGCGGAAGGTGCGCACGTCCTCCGGGGCGAGGTAGACGCTCAGCGGCTTGCCCCGCAGCCGCTGCAGAGCGGCGCCGAGGTGTGTCGCGAGCGCGGGATTGGCGTCGATCAGCGCTCCGTTGCCGTCGGTGAGGCAGAGCCCGACCGGGAGGAGGGCCGACATCTGGCTCCGCCAGCGGCGTTCGGCGTCGTGCCGGAGGAGCAGGTGCGTGATCTGCTCCTGCTGGACGAGCATCTCCTCCTCGGCCACGCGCAGCTCCTCCTGCGCGACCTGGACCGTCGCCAGCTCGGCGAGCACCTGCTCCGCCGTCGCACCCGTCGGGAGCGCCCTGAGCAGGCCACGGACCGGGTCGTCCCGCGGCTCCAGTGCGTCGTCGGCCCGGGGCGATTCGGCGGTCACGGTGCGCCCTCCTCGACCACCTCGTCGGTCATCCCGAACCGCTCGCGGTCCCGCGCGGCCTCGTCGCGGTCGGCCCGGGCGTCGTGCCGGTGCAGCTCCGCGCGGCGCCGGTGGTCGGCGGCGTCCCCGATGCCCCTGCGGGCCGCCTCCTCGTGCACCTCGGCGGCGCGGTCGTGGCTCCGTGCGGCACGTTCGTGCCCGGACACCGCCCGGCGCAGCGACTCCTCGGCCCGTCGCCGGGCGTCCTCGGCGTGCTGCTGGGAGATCCGGACGTCGTCGGCCTCGGACCGGCCGTCCGCGGCCAGCCGTGTCAGCCTCTCGGAGATCTCCCGCGTCCGCCTGCCGGCCGCGGCCGCACGCTCGGCGGCCTCGGTGCCCGCGTCGTCCGGATCCATGACACCCGCCTCCCGCTGTGACCCCGACGCAAGCTCAGCACATCGGCAGGTCGCGCGCTACGGCCGCGGTGCGCCCCCGGGCGACGTCCGTCCGGAGCGCCGTGGTTGCGTGTGCGGGCACCGGGTCTCGGTGGCGTGCGGCGTCGGGAGGTCGGTCAGGAACGTGCTGGGTCTCGACGTCCTGCCCGCCGGCCTCTCCACGACGACGCTGGTCCTCGTCCTGCTCGCCGGGCTCGCGGCCGGGTTCATCGACGCGGTCGTGGGCGGCGGTGGGCTGGTCCAGCTGCCGGCGCTGCTGCTCGTGCCGGGGATCAGCCCGGTGCAGGCCCTCGCCACCAACAAGCTCGGCTCCGTCGTCGGCACCAGCACCAGCGCGCTCACCTACTACCGCCGCGTCCACCCGGACCTGCGGACGGCCCTGCCGATGGCGGCGGTCGCGCTCGTGGGCAGCTTCTGCGGGGCGTCGGTCGCCGCGCTGCTGCCGGCGAGCGTCTTCAAGCCGGTGATCGTGGTCGCGCTGGTCGGCATCGGGGCGTTCACGCTGCTGCGCCCCTCGCTGGGTGAGGTGACCAGGCTGCGGCACAGCGGCCGCCGGCACCACGGGGTCGCCGCCGCGGTGGGCGCCGCGATCGGCTTCTACGACGGCATCCTGGGGCCGGGTACCGGCTCCTTCCTCGTCTTCGCCATGGTGTCCCTGCTCGGCTACGCCTTCCTCCAGGCCAGCGCCAAGGCGAAGATCGTCAACTGCGCGACCAACCTCGGCGCGTTGCTGTTCTTCGTGCCGCACGGCTCGGTGTTCTGGGGGCTGGGCCTGCTGCTCGGGGCGGCCAACATGGTGGGCGGCTACCTCGGCGCCCGGACGGCGACCGCGCGGGGCAGCCGCTTCATCCGCGTCGCCTTCCTCGTCGTCGTCACCGCACTGGTGGCCCGGCTGGGCTGGGACGTGTGGACGGAGAACGTCCAGCCGCAGCTCGGCTGACGGGCGGAAGCCCGGCGGGCCGGCGCCGGTTGGCCCCCCTGTGAGGCTCTCGCTGCTCGACCGCTCCCGGACCCGCGCCGGGCACCCCGACGGGGACGCCCTCCGGCACTCGGTGGAACGGGCGGTCGGGGCGGAGCAGCTCGGCTACGCCCGCTTATGGGTGGCCGAGCACCACGCCGTGCCGGGCATCGCCTCCGGTGCCCCGGCGGTGCTGCTGGCGGCCGTCGGCGCCCGGACGACGCGGATCCGGCTCGGCTCGGGCGGCGTGATGCTGCCCAACCACCAGCCGCTCGTCGTCGCGGAGCAGTTCCTCATGCTCGAGGGGCTGTACCCCGGCCGGGTCGACCTCGGGCTGGGCCGATCGCTCGGGTTCACCGCGCCCGTGCGCCGGGCCCTGCGCCGTTCCGGGGACGAGCCCGACTCCTTCGCCGAGGACATCGAGGAGCTCCGCGGCTACCTCGAGCGCAGCGCACCGGTCACCGCCCGCCCGGCGTCCGCAGCGCCCGTCCCGCTGTTCGTGCTCGCCACCGGCCGGGGCATCGACGTCGCCGCCCGGCTGGGCCTGCCCGTGGTGCTGGGCGGGCCGGTGCTCGCGCAGCCCGACCTCGGCGAGCTGCTGGCCGGCTACCGCCGCGGCTTCCGCCCGCACGCGGGCAGCCGGCCGTACGTCACCGTCTCGCTCGACGTGCTCGTCGCCGACACCGACGAGGAGGCGCGCGAGCTGGCTCTGCCCGAGGTGTGGGCGATGGTCCGCTCGCGGCGCACCGGCGTCTTCGACTCCCTGGAGCCCGTGGCGGGCATCCGTGCCCGGCGCTGGGACGCCCAGGACGCCGACCGGGTGCAGCGGGGGCTCGACCGGGTCACCGCGGGCAGCCCCGCGACGGTGCGCCGGCGGCTCGAGGAGCTGGCCGAGCGCACGGGCGCCGACGAGCTGCTGGCCAGCGGGGCGACCTACGACCGCGCCGCCCTGGCCGCGTCCGACGCTTCGCTCGCGGCACTCCTGACCTGACGGTCAGACGGGCCCGGTGGGTCTCGCCCGGTGGTCACCGGGACGCTGCGCGGGCACCCCGACGAGCAGGTTGAGGACCGCCGCCACGGCGGCTCCGGCCGCCGCTCCGCCCACGACGTCCAGCGGGGCGTGCGCTCCGAGGTACACCCTGGCCACGGAGTTGAGGACGGCCAGCGCGACGACGACCAGCAGCCATCGGCGGCGCAGGTAGGGAGCCAGCAGGACGACGATGCCGAACGCGACGACCGCGTGGCCCGACGGGAAGGACGGGCCGGCCGAGGGGACGTCGCGCAGCACGGCACCCGGGATCGTGGTGCCGGGGCGTTCCCGGTGGACGAGCTGCTTGAGCACCTCCCGCTCGACGACCAGCTTCAGCGGGACCAGCAGCGCCAGGGCCAGCGCCAGGCGCCACCGGCGGAAGACGAGGGCGACGACGGCGACCACCAGCGGCATCGCCAGCACGCCGAGGGTCTGGAAGCCCCACAGCGGCCACCGCAGTGCGTCCGGCCAGCCGTTCAGCAGCTCGAAGACGCGTCGCTCGACGTCGCCGACCGTCCCACCGGCGACGGCCCGCGCGCAGAGGGCGGTGAGGCCGGCCGCCCCGACCGCCGTCGCCACGTCGGCCCAGCGGCGCCGGTAGGCCGGGCTCACGTCAGGTGGCGGTGCTCGAAGCGGACGGACAGGAGCGAGCCGAGACCCGCGGGGATCCAGAAGGTCAGCAACCGGTAGGCGAGGACGCCGGCGCAGGCGCTGGCCAGGGGAGCCCCGAGGGCGAGCAGGGCCAGCAGGAGGGCGACGTCCGCCGCTCCCGGCAGCCCGGTCGCCGGGAAGACCGACCACAGCAGGTGCAGGGCCCCGTAGACGGTCGTCGTCGCCAGCAGCGGCACGTCGGCGCCGACGGCGTGCACGGCGGCCGCCAGGACCGCGGCCTCGAGCGCGACGCCGAGCGTCGCCCAGCCCAGCTGCCGCCACCGCGCCCAGCCGGGCGCCGCTCCGGCCCACGGCGACAGGGCCTCGCGGAGGGTCCGGGTGACGTGCCGTGGCGGCTCCGTGCCGCCGTCGGGCGCCGTCGTGGAGCCGTGCCGGGCGGCCAGCCACTGGCCGGCCAGCACGAGGCCCCACGCCACGACGCCGAGCAGCACGGAGGGCACCAGGGCCTCCGGCGACCGCCAGCCGGTGAGCCTGCCCTCCACGAGGGCGAGGACGAGCGTGACCAGCGCGACGACCGTGGCGGCGGCGATCGCCCCGGCGGCGAACCGGTCGGTGGCCCTGCGGGCCTCCTCGGGCACGACGCCCGCCCGCTCGAGGAAGCGGGCGGCGGAGCGCCGCCACCCGATCTGCCCGTGCAGCAGGGTGGCGCCGTCGGCGGCCATGGTCGCGCCGTACGTGCGACCCAGGGCCAGCCTGCGTCGCACCGTGAGCAGCGCGGACGCCGCCGTCGCCGCGCGGGCCAGCACCGCGAGGGCGAGCGCCCCACCCAGCCAGCGCCAGCCACCCACCTCCACCGACTCGGCGACGGCCGTCGCGCCGGCCAGCAGGGGCATCCCCACGAGGACGAGGACGACCCCGGCGCCCACGGCCAACCGCGCCACGGGCCCGGGCGGGCCGAACTCGGGCCGGCTGGGATCCGGGAGCTGCAGCCGGCGTCGGACCTCGCGGCGGAGGGCGCGGAGGCGTCCCGGCCGTTCGCGCATGCCGGTCCGCGTGGCCGAGGACAGGGTCAGCGGGGCCAGGCCGGGGAGGGCGGCCGTGACCGCGTCCGTCCCGAGCCCGGCGATCGCGGAGGAGACGAGCAGCTCCGGCTCGACGCGGAGGGCGAGGGAGGCCATGAGCTCGGCGACGTCCCCGTCCAGCGACTGCTCGTCGGCCCCCGTCTGCGCGTTGCCGAAGTCGACGATCCAGGGGTCGCCGGACCCGTCGACCAGCACGCTGGCCGACACCAGGTCGTGATGGGCGATCCGCGCGCTGCGGAGGCGGGCGACCTGCTGCCACACCCGGGCGAGCAGGGCTGGGGTGACCTCGTCGGGCAGCAGGTCGCCCAGCGGCCGCCCGGTCAGGTGCTCCTGCACCACGACGGCGCCCCGGTCGGTGCCCCGGGCCAGCACGACCGCCGGCACGCGGACACCGCGTTCCCGCGCGGTCATGGCGGCGACGGCCTCGTGCTCGGCCTGCTGGCCCAGGGGCGCCACGGCGTCGGCGTCCTTGATGTCGCGGACGGCGACGAGCCGGTAGAGGCGGTACAGCCAGTCCCGCTCGAACCGGTCCGGGTCGAGCACCTTCACGTACAGCCGGCGCCCGTCGTCGTCGATGGCGACGAAGGGGTGCGAGCTGCGCGCCACCACGTCCGCCGGCCGCAGGTCGCGGACCGGCAGGCCGAACCGCTGCAGCATCCCCATGACGCGTCCGGGCTCGGGCTCCCAGCGCGGGACGCCGAAAACCCAGTGGACCAGCGAACCGATGGCCCAGCCGACGGCGGCGCCGCCCACGATGTCGAGGGGGAGGTGGGCGCCGACGTAGACGCGGGCGACGGCCACCGTCCACGCCAGCCCCCACGCCAGGCGGCGGCCGCGGCGGGAGAGGTAGGGCACGGCCGCGGTCGCCATCGCCGCGGCCACGGCGGAGTGCCCGGAGATGAAGCCGATGCCGCTGACGTTCCCGTCCAGCAGGTTCGCGTCGAGCAGGCCCGCCGGACGCTCCCGGCCGACGACGGCCTTCACCAGATCGGCCGCGAGGTAGGCGAGCACGCCGGAGACGAGGATGTCGCGCGCCATGCGGAAGCGCCTCGTCAGCGCGGCGACCCCGGCGACGACCGGGACGGCGACGACGTTGCCGAGCTGCATGAACGCCCACACGACCGGGAAGACGAGCCCGGGCAGGTCGTTGACGAGCCGGAAGAGGTCCCGCTCGAGGACCGGCAGCTGCCCGCGCTGCGCGATCAGGAAGCCGACGCTGAACACCGCCAGCCCGAGCAGCACGCGGACCAGGTCGAGGGGGTGCCGCTGGACAGTGGTGCCGCGGTGGCGGCGCGGGGGTTCCGGGCGCGAGGTCGCCCGCGACGTCGCCTCCCGCGTGGTCATCCCGCCAGTGCACCGGGTGGCTGCGCGTGCGGGCAGGGTCTTCCGACCCCACCGGCGCCCGCCGTCGGACCGGTCCCGGAGGCCTTACGCGCGTGGTCGGGTCGCTGGTACAAGGACGTGCGCCGACCGCGCGACGGCGTCCCAGGTTCCCGGATCCGGGGGAGTGGTCGAGGTGGCGTCCGGCACGCACCGACGAGGCCCCCTGGCCGCCGGCGGTGCGCGGTGACGACGACGGAGGGAGCCCCCGGTCGGGGCCCCGCCCCGGCGACCGTCCTGCCCCGGCGCCCGCGCACGCCGGCCGGTGGCCTCGCCGGCGCCGCCGTGGCCGAGCGGGTCGCCGCGGGGCAGACCAACGCCACGTCGGTCCGCACCAGCCGGACGGTGCTGGAGATCGTGCGGGCCAACGTCCTCACGTTCTTCAACGGCCTGCTCGTCGCGTTGTGGGTGGTCGCCGTGACGGCCGGTCGCTGGCAGAACGCCCTCTTCGGCGGGGTCGTGGTGGTCAACGCGGCGATGGGGATCGTGCAGGAGGTGCGCGCCAAGCGGACCCTCGACCGGCTCGCCGTCCTCAACGCGCCCCGCGCCCGCGTCGTCCGGGAGGGTGCCGGGCTCGAGGTACCCGTCGCGGACGTGGTGCTCGACGACCTGCTGGAGCTCCGGGCCGGCGACCAGGTGCCGGCCGACGGGGTCGTGCTCACCTCCGCCGGCCTGGCGGTCGACGAGTCGCTGCTCACCGGCGAGGCCGACGCCGTCGCCAAGGAGCCCGGCGACGAGGTGTGGTCGGGCTCGATCGTGGTCGCCGGGCTGGCCACGGTCCAGGCGGTCGCGGTCGGCGAGGACTCCTACGCGACGCGGCTGGCGACCGAGGCGCGGCGGTTCACCGTCACCTTCTCCGAGCTGGTCGCGGGCACGAACCGCCTGCTGCGCTGGATCGCTGTCGTCCTCCTGCTGGTCGGCCCCGCGGTGCTGTGGAGCCAGTTCCGCACCGACGAGAACGAGGGCTGGCGGGACGCGGTGACCGGGACCGTGGCCGCGCTGGTCGGCATGATCCCGGAGGGGCTCGTGCTGCTCACCACCCTGGCGTTCATGGTGGCGACGCTGACGCTGGCCCGCCGCCAGGTGCTGGTCCAGGAGCTGCCGGCCGTCGAGGGGCTGGCCCGCGTCGACGTCGTCTGCCTGGACAAGACCGGCACCCTGACCTACGGCGACGTCCGGTTCGACCGGCTCGTCGCGCTGGGGGACCGGACCGCGGAGGACGAGGTCGCGGCGGCCCTGGGGCTGCTCGCCGGGGGCGACGAGGCGAACGCCACCGCGTCCGCCCTCGCGGCGGCCTTCCCGTCACCCGCGAGCGCGCCGGTCGCCACGGTGCCCTTCTCGTCGGCCCGCAAGTGGTCCGCCGTCCGGACCGCGGAGGGGACCACCTGGGTCCTGGGCGCCCCGGAGATGGTGCTGCCGCGCCCGGGGACGGAGGCGGCAGCGGCGGCGCGGGCCCGGTCCGACGCGCTGGCCGCGGAGGGTCGCCGGGTCCTCCTCCTCGCCTGCTCGGCGCAGGCCCCACCGGCGCTCGACGGCGACGTCGGACTGCCGGGCGATCTCGTCCCCGTCGCGCTGGTCCTGATGGCCGAGCGCATCCGGGAGGACGCCGCCGAGGTCCTCGGCTACTTCACCGAGCAGCAGGTGGCGCTGAAGGTGATCTCCGGGGACAACCCGCGGACGGTCGGCGTCATCGCGGCGGGGGTGGGGGTCCCGGGCGTCTCCGGAGCCGCGGACGCTGTCGACGCGCGGACCCTGCCGGACGACCCGGACGCGCTCGCGGACGCGGTGGAGGCGCACAGCGTCTTCGGCCGGGTGACGCCGCACCAGAAGCGGGCCATGGTGACCGCGCTCCAGCGGCGCGGGCACGTGGTGGCTATGACCGGCGACGGCGTGAACGACGCGCTGGCGCTCAAGGACGCCGACATCGGGGTGGCGATGGGCAACGGCTCACCGGCCACGCGGGCCGTCGCCCAGCTCGTCCTGCTCGACGGCCGGTTCGCGCACCTGCCGGCCGCCGTGGCCGAGGGCCGCCGGGTCATCGCGAACATCGAGCGCGCGGCCAACCTCTTCCTCGTCAAGAACGTCTACTCGGTCGTGCTGGCGCTCATCACCGTGGTCACGCTCAGCGCCTACCCGCTCGAACCGATCCAGCTCACGCTGATCTCGTTCGTGACCATCGGGGTGCCCGGTTTCGTCCTCGCCCTGGGACCCAACCGCCGTCGCTACGTCCCGGGGTTCCTGGGGCGGGTCCTGCGGTTCTCCCTGCCCGCCGGCGTGATCACAGGCGTCGCGGCCTACGGCAGCTACGCGGCCGCCCGCGTCCTCGACCCGGGGGCCGGCGTCGCAGGGGCGCGGACGACGGCGACCGTCGTGGTGCTGATCGTGGCGCTGTGGACGCTGGTGATCCTCGCCCGGCCGCTGTCACCGTGGAAGCTCGCCCTCGTCGGCAGCATGGTCGGGATCGTCGTCCTGGTGCTGCTGGTGCCGGCGATCGGTCACGGGATCGTGCTGCTGGAGGTCACCCTCGGCGTCCTGCAGATCGCCGTGCCCATCGGCCTGGTGGGCGCCGCCCTGGTGGAGCTCGCCGAGCGGCTCACGGCCGCCGTGGCCGAGCGCCGCCGCGTCGGCCACCGCTGACTGCTGGAGGGCTCGGCCGGGCGTCCGAAGGCGCCGCACGGGAAGATCACCGGAACCCCTGGACGGCGACCGTCGCCGCCCCGTCCCCACCCCCGGAGGCCCCGTGCTGCGAGCCGGCATCTCGATCGACCCGGCGTTCGTCGTCGCCCCGGTGAACCGGCGGACCTTCGGTTCGTTCGTCGAGCACATGGGGCGGTGCGTCTACGGCGGGATCTTCGAGCCCGAGCACCCCACCGCGGACGAGGACGGCTTCCGGCGCGACGTGCTGGACCTGGTCCGGGAGCTCGGGGTGAGCATCGTGCGCTACCCGGGCGGCAACTTCGTCTCCGGCTACCGCTGGGAGGACGGCGTCGGTCCGGTCTCCCAGCGGCCGCGGCGGCTGGACCCTGCCTGGCGGAGCCTGGAGCCCAACACCTTCGGGCTCGACGAGTTCGTGCGCTGGTCCCGCAAGGCGGGCGTCGAGCCGATGATGGCGGTCAACCTCGGCACCCGGGGCCTGCAGGAGGCCATCGACCTGCTCGAGTACTGCAACCACCCCGGGGGCACGGCGCTGTCGGACCTGCGGCGCCGGCACGGCGCCGAGCAGCCGTACGGCATCCGCACGTGGTGCCTCGGCAACGAGATGGACGGGCCCTGGCAGCTGGGCCACAAGCCGGCGGCCGAGTACGGGCGGATCGCCGCGGAGACGGCCAGCGCCATGCGTCAGTTCGACGGGGACCTCCAGCTGGTCGCCTGCGGCAGCTCCTACCGGCACATGCCGACCTTCGGTACGTGGGAGGCGCAGGTCCTGGAACAGGCCTACGACTCGGTCGACTGCATCTCGGCGCACGCCTACTACGAGGACACCGGCGACACCGCGAGCTTCCTCGCCTCGGCGGTGGACATGGACGCGCAGATCCGCGACGTCGTCGCCACCGCCGACCACGTGCGAGCGAAGCTCGGGAAGGCCAAGCGCATCGACGTCTCGTTCGACGAGTGGAACGTCTGGTACGTCAGCCGGCTCTCCGAGCAGGTGCCGGAGGAGTGGACCTTCGCGCCGCGGATCAGCGAGGACGCGTACACGGTGACCGACGCGGTCGTCGTCGGCTCGATGCTCATCACCCTGCTGCGGCACAGCGACCGGGTGACCGCCGCCTGCCAGGCGCAGCTGGTCAACACCATCTCCTCGATCCGCGCGGAGCCCGGTGGCGCGGCGTGGCGGCAGACGATCTTCCACCCCTTCGCGCAGGCGTCCCGGCTCGCCCGCGGGCAGGTGCTGCAGCTGGTGGTCGACAGCCCGACGCACGGGACGGCGAAGCACGGCGAGGTGCCGCTCGTCGACGCGGTCGCCACGCACGACGAGGAGACCGGGGCCCTCGCGCTGCTCGCGGTCAACCGCGGCCAGGACGAGCCGGTGGAGGTCGCCGTGGACCTTCGGGCGTTCCCCGGGCTCCGGGTCGCGGAGGCGAGCGTGCTGGCCGACGACGACCGCCTGGCCGCGAACACGGCTGAGGCGCCCGACCGGGTGCGGCCGCGCCCGCACCCGGACGCCGGCTGCGACGGTTCCCGGCTGCGCCTGGTGCTGCCCCCGGTGTCCTGGAACGCCGTCCGGCTGGAGCCGGCGGGCTGACCCGCTGCCGGGACCCCGTTCACTCCGGGCGGCCCCGGGCGGGTGGCCGACCGGGGCCGGCGGGGGGACAGTGGGACCAGGTCGCCCGCTCCTCCGCCGGAGGTTCCTCCACGATCTCCACCGGAGCCGGCCCGCTCCGGGCCCGGGACGGTGGCGCGACGGACGAGTGGGCCCAGCTCCGGCCGACCGGGCTCTGCGAAGGACGGCTGGACCCTCGATGTCGGTGCTCTACGACGCCCGCCGGGGCGTGACCTACTCCAAGCCCCTGCTGCGCGGCTGGCTGCACCTGGTCTGGTTCGAGGCGTCGCTCGTCGCGGGGACCCTGCTCGCGGTCGCCACGCAGGGGCTGCGGCAGGCGGTCGCGGTCGCGGTCTACGCGACCTGCCTCAGCGGGTTGTTCGGCGTCAGCGCCCTCTACCACCGCGGCAACTGGGGCCCGACGGCCACCGCCGTGCTCCAGCGGGCCGACCACGTGTCGATCTTCCTGCTCATCGCCGGGACGGCGACGCCGGTCCTGGTCCTCGGCGTCCCCGGCACCTTCGGCCTGGTGTGCCTCGCGCTGCTGTGGTTCCTCACCGCCGTGGGGATCGGTGCCCGACTGGCCCGCATGGACGCGCCCGAGTGGCTGGTCGGGGGGACGTTCATCGGGCTGGGGTCGATCAACGCGATCGCGATCCCGCCGCTCTGGGCCCATGCCGGGCCAGGAACCGCGGTCCTGGTCGTGGTCGGCGGGCTGCTCTACGTCGCCGGTGCGGTCGCCTACCACCGTCGCCGTCCCGATCCGTTCCCGGCGGTGTTCGGCTACCACGAGGTGTTCCACGCCTTCGTCTGCGCCGGCGCCACCTGCCACTTCTGCGCCGTCGCCCTGCTGCTCGGCTGAGCTGCCGCCCGGCTCGTCCGGGCGCGGGTCCGAGGGCACTGGCAGGGTGATGGCGTGGCCACCTCTCCTGTCGTCGTCGTGACCGGTGCCAACGGGCTGGTGGGCGCTGCCGTGTGCCGCGCGCTCGCCGAGCGGTCGGCGCAGGTGCGCGCCGTCGTCCGCCGCGCCGGCACCGCGCCCGCCGTGGACGGGGTCAGCGAGCACGTCGGCGACTTCGCCGACGAGTCCTTCGCGCGGACGGTGGTGGATGGCGCCGACGCCGCCGTCACGACGGTCCACCCGATGGGCTCTCCCCGGGACGTGCAGCACCGGGTCGGCGTCGAGGGCACGGCGGCCTTCGCCCGGGCCGCCCGCGACGCCGGCGTCGGCCTGCTCGTCCACGTGTCCACCGCCGGGGTGTACGACCGCTCGCCCGGCGTGGGGGACCTGGCCGAGGACGGTCCGCTCCTGCCCGAGGGCAGCGGCGACTACCCCGACACCAAGAACGCCGCCGACGCCGCGCTGGCGGAGGTCGGCGGGCTCACGATCGTGCTGGTCCGGCCGCCGGCGATCATCGGCGCGGGGGAGACGTCGGTCTGGAACACGCTGCGGCCGCGGGAGATCCGGGACGGCGACCGGGCGGCGAACCCGGCGAAGAGCTGGTCGTGGGTGCACGTCGACGACCTGGCGGCGCTGATCGCCGACCTGGCCACCGGGACCGTCGCCACCGCCGACGACCCGGATCAGGGACCCGTGGCCGGGCGGACGACCCCGGTGCTGGTCGCCGGCGAGCACGCCACGTGGCGCGACTACCTCGGCACGGTCGCCGGCGCGGTCGGCGTCGAACCCGAGTGGACGGACGAGCCGGTCTGGACCGGGCGGTTGGTCACCCACCGCGCCACGGCGTGGGGCTGGTCGCCGCGCGTGAGCCTGGCCCGGGCCCTGGGGGAGCTCCGGGAGGGCCTGGCGGCGCGAGCCTGACCAGCTGCCGGCCCCCGTCTGTCGTCAGGGCGTGACGACGGCGAAGGCAGGGTCGGGGGTGGTGAGGCAGTCGCGTAGGCGCTGCAGCGCCTGCGGGTCCCCGACGTGCTTGGTGCCCTCGAGCCCCTGACCGGCGATGATGCCGAGCAGCTGCGCCTTGGTGAGGCTGACCTCCAGGTCGGGGTCCGCCGCCGTGCGGGGGTTCACCGTCTGGATCAATGCCCCGTTGGACAACCGCGTGCGGATCGTCGTGTCGAGGTCGGTGAACCGCCAGTCGATGACCAGCGACTCGGACGCCGCGCGCAGCCCGTCGATGCGGATGGCGAGGGTGTCGAAGAGCTGCTCGACGGAGAGCGCGCCGGCCATGCCCTCGGCGATGGTGAGCGGGGAGGGCTCCACGCCGTGGCGCAGCTCCTGGGCGCCGGTCAGGTAGAAGGCGCGCCAGGTGGCGTTCTCGCAGCCGAACCCGAGTCGCTCGTAGACCTCGGCGAGCGCGTTGCGGGCGTCGCCGTCGTCGGGGTCGGCGAAGACGGCGTGCTTGAGCAGCTCGGCGGCGAACCGCAGGTCGCCGGTGTCCGCGTAGCCCCTCGCCTTCTCCAGGACGGCGTCGCGGCCACCGATGACGTCGACGTAGCGGGTGGCGGCGGCCTGCGGCGGGTGGGCCCACAGCGAGGACGGGTGGCCGTCGAACCAGCCGAGGTACCGCTGGTAGATCGCCTTGACGTTGTGCGACACGGAGCCGTAGTAGCCGCGGGCGTGCCAGGCCGAGTCCAGCGCGGGCGGGAGCTGGAAGTCCTCCGCGATCTCCATCCCGGTCAGGCCCTCGTTCAGCATGCGCACGGTCTGGTCGTGCAGGAAGGCGTACAGGTCCCGCTGCTCGGCGAGGAAGCGCACCGCGTCCTCGGTCCCCCAGGTCGGCCAGTGGTGCGAGGCGAAGGCCACATCGGTGTCTGCGCCGAACAGCTCGATCGCCTCGTCCAGGTAGCGCGCCCACACGCGCGGGTCCCTGACCAGGGCGCCGCGCAGGGTGAGCAGGTTGTGCAGGTTGTGCGTTGCGTTCTCTGCCATGCACAGGGCGCGCCGGTCGGGGAAGTGGAAGTTCATCTCCGCCGGGGCCTCGGTGCCCGGCGTCAGCTGGAAGACGATGCGCACGCCGTCGACGGTCTCCACCTGGCCGGTGCGGGTGACGTCCACGGTGGGTGCCAGCAGCCCGGCGGTGCCCGTGGATCCCGCGATGCCCAGCCCGGTGCTCGTCTGTCCGGTCGGTCCGGCGTCGAGCAGCATCCCGTACATGTAGCCGCCCCGCCGGATCATGGCACCGCCGGCGTAGACGTTCTCCGACACCGCGTGCTCCATGAAGCCGGCCGGGGCGAGGATGGGGACGTCGCCGGCGCCGTCGGGCAGCACCCCGCGGACACCGCCGAAGTGGTCGCCGTGCGAGTGCGAGTAGATCACCCCGGTGACCGGCCGATCGCCGCGGTGGCGCCGGTAGAGGGCCAGCCCTGCCGCGGCGGTCTCGGCGGAGATGAGGGGGTCGATGACGACGACCCCGGCGTCGCCCTCGACGATCGTCATGTTCGACAGGTCGAACCCGCGGATCTGGTAGATGCCGTCGGTCACCTCGAACAGGCCGTTGATCCGGCACAGCTGCGCCTGGCGCCACAGGCTCGGGTGCACGGTGTCCGGGCAGTCGCCGTCGAGGAACGCGTACCGCTCCAGGTCCCACACGGTCCGCCCGTCGGCCGCCGTGACGACGAGGGGGTCGAGCCTGTCGACCAGCCCTCGCTCGGCGTTCTCGAAGTCGGTGCGGTCGGCGAAGTCCGGGGGCATCGCACGCTCCTGTCGTCGGCGGTGGGTTGCGCCGACCCTGTCCCGGCCGCCACCTCCACGTCTCACCCGCGACGGATGAACGAGCGCGGTCGGCCGGGGCCGCGGCTTGTCCGCCCGCCGGATCCCGAGGAAGCTGCGGCTGGTCGGTCGTCGAGCGGAAGGCGGCAGGACATGGCCAACGTCGTGGTGCTGCTCGACGGCACGTGGAGCGACGCCAACACCCGCACGAACATCGCGCAGATCGATGCGCGGGTGCCCCGCCGGGTCGGTGGCGACGAGCAGCACGTCCGCTACCTGGAGGGCGTCGGCACCGGGCCCTTCGACCGGCTGCGGGGCGGGATCATGGGGGCCGGCCTGGACGACGACATCCAGGAGGGCTACGCCTTCGTCGCCGGGCACCACCGCTCCGACGAGGACCGGATCCACCTCATCGGCTACAGCCGCGGGGCGTTCGCCGCGCGCAGCCTGGCCGGCATGATCGCCAAGTGCGGGCTCCTGGCCGCGTCGGACCTCCCGGCGGAGAAGGTCTTCGCCCGGTACCGCGACACCAAGACCCCGGGCCTGCGCGAGATGCGGGCGGGGGAGAAGCCTCCCCGCAGCGCCGAGGACCGGCTGGTGCTGGCCCGCTCGCGACTGGTGCGCATCCGGTTCATCGGAGTCTTCGACACCGTCGGCGCACTGGGCATCCCGGGGGGCATCGGCCGGGTGGTCAACCGCCGCCGTTACCAGTTCCACGACACCCGGCTCAGCGGCCTGGTCGACGTCGCCTGCCACGCCGTGGCGATCGACGAGCACCGCCGGACGTTCACGCCGACGCTGTGGACCAGCGTCCCGATCCCCGACCCGGTGCACCCGACGCGGGTGGAGCAACGCTGGTTCGTCGGAGCGCACGGCAACGTCGGCGGGGGCGGGACGAGGAACCCGGCCGCGCGCAACCCCCTCTCCCTCCTCGCGCGGGAGTGGATCGTCGAGCGCGCGGTCGGCGCCGGTCTCCGGGTGGACCCGCCGTCGCCACCGCTGACGGGGGAGGAGTGGGCGGGCCGGATCTCCGACTTCTACGGAGGTCCGCTGGGCCGCCTCGCGCGGCTGGTCCCGGGAGTGCGACCCCACCTGCGGCCGGTGCGGACGACGATCGGCGAGGCGCTCGACGGCACGGTGGCCCGCCGCTGGCGGGACAAGCAGCCGCCCTACCGCCCGCGCAACCCCTACCTCGAGCCGTGGATCCGCGAGCAGCTCTGACCCGTGCCGTTCATCCCCGGCGGACGACGCCTCCGACCCCCGGACCGGTGACCGTGGCCGCACCGAGGGAGAGGGGCAGGCCATGGCCAGGAACGAGAAGGACACGCTCTACGTCGTCGGGGCGGCCTACGCCGACGTCGACGCCGCCGTCGCCGACTACGAGGCGGTCAAGGAGCTCTACCGGGCGATCCGCAGCTCGCACGACTTCGACGCGGCCGTCATCGCGAAGAGCGAGGACGGCCGCGTCCGCATCGTCAAGAAGCACGAGCAGCCCACGCGGCACGGGGCCGCGGTCGGCCTCGGCTGGGGGCTGGCCGTCGGGGTCACCGCCGCCCTCTTCCCGCCGGTCGGCATCGGCATCGCCACCGCGAGCGGCGCAGGCGCGGCCATCGGGGCCGTCGCCGGGCACGCCGGCAAGGGGCTCTCGCGCGGGGACCTGAAGGAGCTGGGGGAGACGCTCGACGACGGGCAGGCCGGCCTGGTCGTCGTCTACGCGTTCAACCTCGCCGACCAGGTCGCCGCCACGATCAAGGCGGCCAACCGGGTGGTCGCCAAGGCGACCGACATGGCCGCCGACGAGCTGGCCGCCGACCTGCGGAAGGCGCAGGAGGCAGCGCCCATCCCCGGGCAGCGGGAGCCCGCGCCGTCACCGGAGAAGGCGGAGACCACGCCCGGCTGACCGTGCCCGCGGCGGGACCGGCGCCCGATCAGTGGGGCGCCACACGGAAGACCGGCCAGCCGATCTCGGTGCGCCACGCCGACGGCTCCGGTGTGTCGCGCGGGCCGACGAGGTAGATCTCCCGCACGGGCCCGTCCACCGCCAGCGCGTTGGCGACCACCCAGGCGCCCAGCTCGCCGTACGTGACGTCGATGTCGTCGTGGGCGCCGACGTGGGTCGTGACCGCCAGCTCGACGGCCGGCAGCGTCACCGGCCGCACGCGACCGCTCCGCCGGGGATCAGCCGTCGGCCGGTAGACCAGCACGTGGCCTCGGCCGTCCGAGAACAGAGCGTCGTCGTAGAGCCCACCCGGCGGACCGGCAGGCTCGCCGACGACCGCGTCCAGCTCCGCCATGGCGCCGGCGTACCAGCCGAGGACCTCGTCGTGCGCCACGTCGGCCTCGACAGCGGCGACCGTCTGCGCCGGTAGCGCGCGCAGCTCGACGTCCAGCGGTGGCGGCTCCGGGCGCAGCAGCCGGCGCAGCGACGCGACGGCGGCACGGGTCCGGTCCAGCTCGGCCTCCAGCCGCGCCAGGTGGTCGGCGACCAGCCCGGCCCGGGCGTGCGGGTCGGGGGAGCGCAGGATGCGCTGCACGTCGGGGAGGGGGACGTCCAGCTCGCGCAGCCGGTGGATGACCTGTGCGGTCGGGATCTGCTCCGCGCTGTAGTACCGGTAGCCGGTCGCCTCGTCCACGGACGCCGGCTCGAGCAGGCCCGCGTCGTGGTAGCGGCGCAGGGTGCGCACGCTGAGATGGGTCAGCCGCGAGAACTCCCCGATCGCCAGCACGGCTCCACGGTGCACCCTCCCCCTGGGGGAGGGTCCAGTGCTTGACCTTCCCGCTCCGGGAGGCCGCAGCCTCGGGCCATGACCACACCGACCAGCATCCGGCCCGACCAGCTCCCGGCTCCCGTCCGCGCCTTCCTCGCCGCGCAGGCGGCCCGCGACGCGGATTCGGCGATCCGCGCCTTCACGCCCGACGCCGTCGTCGTGGACGACGGCACGACCTACCGCGGGACCGACGAGGTCCGGGCCTTCCTCGCGGAGGCAGGGGCGGAGTTCTCCTACACCACCACGCTCGTCGCCGCCGAGCGCACCGACGACGCGCACTGGGTCGCGGTCAACCACCTCGAGGGCGACTTCCCCGGCGGCGTCGTCGACCTCCGGTACCGCTTCACGATGGACGGCGACCTCGTCGCGGAGCTCGTCATCGCCCCGTGAGCCGCGCGGGGTCATGCCTCGTCGCTGGGCAGGCTGTGCCAGGTGTCGTAGGCGACGGCGGCCGCGCCCTCGACGTCGCCGGCGGCGCAGAGCCGGATCAGCTCGTCGTGCTGCGCGGCGGACTCCCGTCCGCGCAGGGAGGCGAAGCGCAGCCGCTCCGCGCGCCGCACCGTGGGCGTGAACTGCTCCAGCACGGTGTCGAGCGCGCGGTTGCCCGCGATGCGGACGAGCACCCCGTGCAGCTCGTCGTCGGCGAACAGGGCGGCGTCGACGTCGCCGGACGTCACGGCGGCGGAGAAGCGGCGGTTGGCGTCGCGCATGGCGGTCAGGTCGGCGTCGACGAGGGCGGGGACCGCCTCGCGGACGGCCAGCTCGTGCATCGCCGCGACGACGTCCCGGGCGTCCCGCACCGCCCGGGCGTCGAGCGTGCTGACGATCGTCGACCGGCCCGGCTGGGCCAGGACCAGCCCGCCGTGGGCCAGGCGGAGGAGCGCCTCGCGGACCGGCGTCCGGCTGACGCCGAGCCAGGCCGCGAGCTCCAGGTCCCGGAGCTGCTCTCCGGGGGCGAAGGTGCCGTCGACGATCGCGTCGCGGAGGCGGCGGTAGACGTCGTCACGCAGCAGGCCGCGGTCGACACCGGGTTGCGTCGGGGGGATCGGCACGGGCGGGCCTCCTGGAGTTCGGAGCTCGGACCGCTGCGCGAGGCGGAACGAGGAAGTGCGGAAGGGAGCCTTCCCCATGGCTCCGCCGGTATGCAATATATCGCATACCGGCGGCGTTGGCGGGGGCACGCACCGAGGAGTGCGACAGGACGGGCGACGACCGAGCGCCCGACGACCGAGAGGGAGAAGCCATGACCAGCAGCACGACCGGGACCAGCACCGCTCCGCCGACGGTGGTGCTCGTCCACGGGGCCTTCGCCGACTCGTCGAGCTGGAACGGCGTGATCGCCCGGCTCCGGCGGGACGGCTATCCGGTGATCGGGGTGGCCAACCCGCTCCGGTCGCTGCAGGGGGACGCCGCCCTGCTGCGCGACGTCCTCGACAGCGTCGAGGGGCCGATCGTCGTGGCCGGTCACTCCTACGGCGGCAGCGTGATGAGCGAGGCGGCCGAGGGGCACCCCGGTGTCAGGGCGCTGGTGTACGTCGCCAGCTTCCTGCTCGACGAGGGGGAGAGCACCGGTGACCTGGCCGGCAAGTTCCCGGGCAACGAGCTCGGGACGGCGCTGCGCCCGGTGCCCGTGCAGGGGCCCGACGGGCAGACCGTCGACGACCTCTACATCGAGCAGGAGAAGTTCCACGCGATCTTCGCCGCGGACGTGCCGGTGGACGACGCCGAGCTGATGGCGGTCACGCAGCGGCCGATCATCGCCGACGCGCTGGCGGACACGGCGACGAAGGCCGCGTGGAAGACGATCCCGTCCTGGACCCTGGTCACCCTGCAGGATCTCGCGGTTCCCGCCGAGGCCCAGCGGTTCATGGCCGAGCGCGCCGCGTCCCACGTCGTCGAGGTGGACGCCTCCCACGCCGTGACCGTCTCCCGGCCCGACGTCGTCGCGCAGCTCATCGACGAGGCCGCCCGCGCGACGGCCGCCTGAGCCCACGGCGACCGCCGGCCGGACCGCTCCACCCGCAGGTGGGGCGGCCCGGCCGACGGGGGAGCTCCCGATGCAGACCCTGGACCTGATCGGCGTGTTCGCCTTCGCGGTCTCCGGAGCCCTGGCCGCGATCGGCCGCGACCACGACGTCGTGGGCATCGGGATCCTGGCCGTCGTCACCGCACTGGGCGGCGGGATCCTCCGCGACGTGGTGCTCGGTGACACGCCACCGCCGGCGTTCACGCGGTGGGAGTACCTCGTCGTGGCTCTCGCGGCCGCGGCGCTCACCGCGGTCGCCCACCCGGTGTTCGCGCGGCTCTCCCGACCGCTGCTGGTCTTCGACGCGGCCGGCCTCGGGTTCTTCTGCGTGGCCGGCACGGAGAAGGCCCTCGACGCCGGGCTGGCACCGGTCGCGGCGGCCTGCCTCGGGCTCACGACGGCGGTGGGTGGTGGCGTGCTGCGAGACGTCATCGCCCGCGAGGTCCCGGCCCTGGTCCGGCCGGACTCCGAGCTCTACGCGGTGCCGGCGCTGGCCGGAGCGCTCGTCGTCGGCACCGCATCGACCTTCGACGCCGACAGCACGGCGCTCGGCGCCGGGGTCGCCGTCGCGATCTTCGCCGTCCGCGTCCTCGCCCTGCACCGCCACTGGCGCGGGCCGCGGGCGCGCGGCTCCCGCGCACGACACGAACGAGAGGAAGAGACGACATGACGGTGGACGAGCGGTACGACGTGGTGGTGGTGGGTGGTGGACCGGCCGGGCTGGCCGGAGCCCTCGCCCTGGCCCGGGCACGGCGCACGGTCCTGGTCGTGGACGCCGGCGAGCCCCGCAACGCCCCTGCCGGGCACGCGCACAACGTGCTGGGCCGCGAGGGCACGCCACCCGCGGAGCTCCTGGCCATCGGCCGCCGTGAGGTCGAGGGCTACGACGGGACCGTCGTCGACGGCCGGGTGACCGGGCTGCGCCGGGACGGCGACGGCTTCGGCGTCGCCCTGGCGGACGGGCCGACGGTGTGGGCGCGCCGCCTGCTGGTGACGACCGGGCTCAGCGACGAGCTGCCGGACGTGCCGGGCGTGGCCGAGCTGTGGGGGAGGGACGTCCTCCACTGCCCCTACTGCCACGGCTGGGAGGTGCGCGACCGGGCGATCGGCGTGCTGGGCTCCGGGCCCCAGAGCACCGTGCAGGCGCTGCTGTGGCGGCAGTGGAGCGACGACGTCGTCCTCTTCCCGCACACGGGCGGGGAGCCGGGCCCGGAGCAGCGGGAGCAGCTCGCCGCCCGGGGGGTGCGCGTCGTCGAGGGGGAGGTGGGCGCGCTGGAGATCGCCGGCGGGGAGCTCGCGGGCGTCCGGCTGGCCGCGGGTGGCGTGGTCGCCCGCGACGCGCTGGTGGTGGCGCCGCGGTTCACCGCCAACGCCGGACTGCTCGCGGGCCTCGGCATCGAGCCGGTCGACCTGGTGGTGCACGGAGCCGTCCGCGGCACCCGTGTCGCGGCGGATCCCACGGGCGCGACGGAGGTCCCCGGTGTCTGGGTGGCCGGCAACGTCGCCGACGGAACGGCCCAGGTGATGGCTTCGGCGGCGCAGGGGATGGCCGCGGCGACCGCCATCAACGTCGACCTGGTGTTCGAGGACGCCCGTGCGGCCGTCGAGCGCGGCCGGATCGAGGCCCGGCGGGCGTCCTAGGACGTCGTCAGGTGGCGGTGGAGGAAGGCGCCGACCGACCGCCCGCTCCGCCCGCCGGGTCCCCACGGCAGGATCCCCCCGGGCGGGACCGCGCCCGCAGGGAGACGACGAGGAGGCCCTCCGTGATCGACGACGTGATCGCCCGCTGGCACCGGTACCTGGACGGCGACCTCCCGGACGGGCTCGACGGGCTGCTCGCCGACGACGTCGTCTTCTACTCACCGGTGGTCTACACCCCGCAGCGGGGCAAGCCGGTCGCGACGCAGTACCTCGAGGCGGCGTCCCGGACGCTGTCGGGCGGGGCCGGCGGGGAGTTCCGGTACACGAAGCAGGTGCTCTCCGCCGACACCGCGGTGCTCGAGTTCGAGACGAGCGTGGAGGGGAAGTACGTCAACGGCGTCGACATCATCCGCTGCGACGACGCCGGCCGGATCGTCGAGTTCCGGGTGATGATGCGGCCGCTGCAGGGGATCCAGGCCGTGCACGAGCACATGGGACGGGCCCTGGCCGCCGGCAGCTGAGCCGGCTGGACGGCGTCCGACTCGCGACCGGGCACCGAGCGGGCGTCTCATGGGGGCATGAGGATCACCGCCGCCGTCGTGGAGGAGCTGCACGGGCCGTTCGTCGTCCGCGAGGTCGAGCTCGACGAGCCCGGCCCCGGCGACGTGCTGGTCAGGGTGGCCGCCACCGGGTTCTGCCACACCGACGGCATCGCCCGCGACGGCGACCTGCCCTTCCCGCTGCCCGGCGTCCTCGGGCACGAGGGCGCCGGCACGGTGGTGGCGGTCGGAGAGGGGGTCACCGGCGTCCGCGAGGGGCAGGACGTCGTCCTGGGCTGGCCGTCCTGCGGGGCGTGCCGCAACTGCCAGGCCGGTGAGCCGCGCTACTGCCTGCGGATGGGGGAGCTGGTCGGCGGCGGACACCGCCTGGGCGGGGCGTCGGCGCTGCGCGGCACCGACGGCTCCCCGCTGGCCAGCCACTTCTTCGGGCAGTCGTCGTTCGGCACCTACGCGATGACCACCGAGTCCTCGCTGGTCCCGGTGCCGGCGGGGCTCCCCGTGGAGCTGCTCGGGCCTCTCGCCTGCGGGCTGGCCACCGGCGCCGGCGCGGTGTTCAACACGCTGCGGCCGGAGCCGGGCAGCTCGATCGTCGTGTACGGCACCGGCACCGTCGGCCTGGCCGCGGTCATGGCCGCCCGCAATTCCGCGGCGACGACGATCGTGGCGGTCGACCGGCACGAGGGCAGGCTGCGGCTGGCCGAGGGGCTGGGCGCCACCCACACCGTGGACGCGACCGCTACCGACACGGTGCAGGCGGTGCACGAGATCTGCGGCGGGCCCGCCGACGCGTCCCTGGACTGCACCGGCAACGTCGCCGTCATCCGGCAGGCGATCGACTCCGTGGGCATGCTCGGGACGGCGCTGCTCATCGGCGGCGCACCCGCCGGCGCGGAGTTCAGCGCCGACCACCTGACCACGCTGTGGGGCAAGACGATCCGCGGCACGCTGGGCGGCAGCGGCCACGGCCAGCAGCTCATCGCCGCCCTGATGGACCTGCACCTGCAGGGCCGGTTCCCGTTCGACCAGCTGGTGGAGTACTTCCCGCTGGAGCGCATCGAGGACGCCGTCGAGGCCTCCTACAGCGGTGCGGTCGTCAAGCCCATCCTGCGGATGCCGCACTGACCGGGTGATGCCGTCGCCGGCCTGCCCCGCATCCTCGTAGCGGGCAGACCACGTCCGTATCCGCGATGCATCCGCGCCCATCGGCGCGGACGAAGGCACGACATGAGCGTGAGCACCGCCGACGGCGCCCCCGATGTCCTCCTCGCCGAGTTCGAGCTGGCCCGCCTGGATCTGGCGGCGGCCGAGGCGGCCGTGCGCCGCAAGGACACGCCTGCCGCGCGCAGGGACGTCGTCGACTGCCGGGCGCGCATCGACGCGATCCTCGACTCCTGGAACTCCGGCGTCCGGGTCCCGCTGTGAGGCGGCCGTCGCACGGCCGGACACGCACCGCCACCGGCGTGGACGGATCCACCGCCGGCCCGGGTCCCGTCCTGGCGCCGGGCGGCTCGCCCCACTCACCCACCCGGGTCACCCTGTGGCGATGAGGGTCCTGGTCACCGGCGCGTCCGGGTTCGTGGGGAGCAGGCTGGCGTCCGCGCTCGACGCCGCGGGCCACGACGTGCGCGCCATGACCCGACGGCCGGAGCGCTACGAGGGCGCCGGCAGCCCGGTCGCCGGCGACGTGGGGGACGAGGGATCGCTGCGGGAGGCGCTCGACGGGTGCGAGGCCGCCTACTACCTGGTGCACTCCCTCGACGACCCGGACTTCGAGCGCAAGGACGCCGACGCGGCGCGCGCCTTCGCCCGAGCCGCAGCCGCGAGCGGGATCGACCGGATCGTCTACCTCGGGGGTCTGGGCCAGGACGGTGACCGGTTGTCCCGGCACCTGCGCAGCCGCCGCGAGGTCGAGCGGCTGCTCGGGAGCGCCGGGGTGCCGGTGACGGTGCTGCGGGCCGGCATCGTGGTGGGTCACGGCGGGGTGTCGTGGGAGCTCACCCGCCAGCTCGTGGCGCACCTGCCCGCCATGGTCACGCCGCGGTGGGTCAGCACCCGCACGCAGCCCATCGCGGTCGCGGACGTCGTCCGGTACCTGGTCGGCGTGCTCGACGCGCCGGAGGCCGCCGGGCGGGTGTTCGAGGTGGGCGGACCCGAGATCCTCACCTACCTGCAGATGATGACCCGCGTCGCCGAGCTGCAGAACCGGCACCTGTTCGTCGTCCCCGTGCCGCTGCTCAGCCCGCAGCTGTCCTCGCGCTGGCTGGCCCTCGTCACCGACGTCGACGTCGCGACCGGCCGCTCGCTGATCGACTCCATGACCAACGAGGTGGTCGTCACCGACGACGCCATCCGCTCGGTGGTGCCCTTCGAGCCGGTGGACTACGACGAGATGGTCATGGCTGCGCTGGTGGAACGAGCACGGGAACGCCGGCGGCAGCTCGGTGAGCGGCGCGGAGGATGGCTGAGCCGGGGAGCGCGGCGGTGACCCGCCTGCGTGCGGTCGAGGTGCTGCCGGCCCGGATGCGGCGGGCGGCCGTCCCGCTGCTGCGGCGCGTGCCCCGGGATCACTGGCAGAGCGACGAGGCCTTCCGGCGGCGCCGGCGGGTCACCGGCGCCACCGCGGTCGTCGGCGCGTCGCTGCTGGGAGCGTCGCTGTCGACGCCGCCGGGCTCACCGCGGTTCTACGGGCTGACGCTCGCTGTCGCCGGCACCTGGGTGGTCGGTGGGCTGGCGTCCGGGCCGCTGCACCTGGGACGGATGTTCGGGCCGGGGGAGCAGTTGCGCCGGCCGGTGCTCACGCCGGTCGTCTCGGGGGTCGGCGCCTTCGGGGCCTTCTACGCCGCGGCGCTCGTCGCGCGGCGGATCCCGGTCCTGGAACGGGCCATCGGCTCGGTGCTCCGCTACGCAGACCAGGGGGCGACCCCGCTCGTGCTCACCACCACGCTGGCCAACGGGGTGGCGGAGGAGGTGTTCTTCCGCGGATCGGTCTACGCCGCGGCGGGCCGCCGGCCGGTCCTCGCCTCGACAGCGGTCTACGGGCTGGCCACCACCGCCACCCGCAATCCGGCCCTCGTTCTGGCGAGCCTGCCGATGGGTCTGCTCTTCGCGCAGCAGCGCAGGATCACCGGAGGGATCCAGGCGTCCACGCTGACGCACGTGGTGTGGTCGGCCCTGATGCTCCGGTACCTGCCGCCGCTGTTCGCCCGCCGGCTCGCGGAGGAGCGGCCGTCGCAACCGAGGTGAGGGCGGCCGGCGACCACGGCCGCGCGCAGCCGTACGCGCCGCCGGCCCTTCCGGCCGCGTCCGTGGGGTGGTGCGCGCCTTAACGGGGTCGAAACGCGGTGCGTCCGTGCACGAAACCGGCCGTCCTTAGGTTTCCGCCGAGCCAGGCGCCCGACGGCGCCCTTCACCGCCGGCGCGAGCGCACGGCGAGAAACGGAGCACCCCATGGCCTTGTCCTCCCGCGGCGCGCGTACCGGCGCCCTGCTGACCGCCGTCGCCCTGGCCGTGGCGGCGTGCGGATCCGGCGACAGCGGGTCCGAGGCGTCCGCGGACGGGGGGAGCGAGTACGGCGACATCACCCTCCAGCTGTCCTGGATCAAGAACGCGGAGTTCGCCGGCGAGTTCTTCGCCGACAGCGAGGGCTTCTACAGCGACGCCGGGTTCGGCACCGTGACCATGGACCCGGGCCCGGGGGCGATCGAGACCCTGGTCGCGACCGAGGACGCCGACTTCGGCCTCAGCAACGCCGTCTCGGCCGCCCAGGTGATCGCGGAGGAGGACGCGCCGCTCAAGATCGTGGGCACCAAGTTCCAGAAGAACCCCTTCACGATCCTGTCGCTCGCCGACGGCGGGAACATCGCGACGCCCCAGGACCTGGTCGGCAAGCGCATCGGCGTCCAGGCCGGCGGCAACGAGACCCTGTTCGACGCGCTGCTGGAGGTCAACGGCATCGACCCGGCCTCGGTGGAGAAGGTGCCGGTCGAGTACGACCCGGCCCCGCTCATCGACGGCGAGGTCGACGGCTTCCTGGCCTACCTGACCAACGAGTCGATCACCGTGCAGTCGCAGGGCATCGCGGTCACCAACCTGCCCTTCGCCGACAACGGGCTGCCCTTCGTCGCCGAGTCGGTCATCACCACCGAGCGGATGATCGAGGAGGAGCCGGAGAAGGTGAAGGCGTTCCTGGAGGCCGAGATCCGCGGCTGGAAGGCCGCGCTGGCCGATCCCGCCGAGGGCGCCCGCATGGCGGTCGAGGAGTACGGCAAGGACCTCCAGCTCGACATGGACAAGGAGCTCGAGCAGTCGGAGGTGCAGGCCGACCTGATCGTCACGCCCGACGTCGAGGAGCACGGCCTGTTCACCATCAGCGACGAGCTGATCGAGCAGAACATGGCGACCCTCGAGGCCGCCGGCATCGACATCGAGGCCGAGGACCTGTTCGACCTGTCGCTGCTGAAGGAGCTCCTCGAGGAGAAGCCCGAGCTCGCCGAGCTGTCCTCCTGACCGGTCCCGGATTCCCTGGGGAGCGCGCCATGACCGACGTCGTCACGACGTCGCCCCGCGCCGGTACCGGGGGAGGCGCCGCCTCCCTCGGCACCGGCGTGCGGATCGACCACCTCAGCAAGACGTTCCGGGTCGGACGGCGGAGCGTGCAGGCCCTCGAGGACGCCACGCTGTGGACCGACAAGGGGAGCTTCCTGTCGCTGCTCGGCCCCTCGGGCTGCGGCAAGTCGACGATCCTGCGGATCCTCGCCGGGCTGGAGGAGCCGACCTCCGGTTCGGCGCTGGTCGAGGGCCGCACCCCGCTGCAGCTGCGCCGCGACCACGAGCTCGGGATCGCCTTCCAGGACTCCGCGCTGCTGCCGTGGCGGTCGGTGCTGTCCAACATCCGGCTGCCGTTCGAGGTCTCCGGGCGCACGCCCGACGACGGCCTGGTGGCCGAGATGGTCAAGCTCGTGGGCCTCGAGGGCTTCGAGAAGGCCAAGCCGGCGCAGCTCTCGGGTGGCATGCGCCAGCGGGTCTCCATCGCCCGGGCGCTGGTCGTGCAGCCGTCGGTGCTGCTGCTCGACGAGCCGTTCGGCGCCCTGGACGACATGACCCGCCAGCGGCTGAACGTCGAGCTGCTGCGGATCTGGACCGAGAAGCCCGCGACCACGCTGATGGTCACCCACGGGATCTCGGAGGCGATCTTCCTGTCCGACCAGGTCGCGGTCATGAGCGCGCGGCCCGGGCGGGTGCAGGAGGTCATCCAGGTCGACCTGCCGCGACCCCGTACGCCGGAGCTCATGCGCACGCCGGAGTTCCACGCGCTGCACGACCGCGCCTCCGAGCTGCTCTTCGGCGGCCCGTCGGCCGGGTCGGAGGGCTGACCGTGCAGCTGCCCCGCGGCGCGGCCCGCTCGCTGGGCACCGGCGCGCTCGGCGCCGTCGCCCTCGTCGCCGTCTGGTGGCTGGCCGCCGCCACCGTCCTGTCCGGTGCCCGCATCCCCACCCCGGGCGGCGTCCTCGCCACCGCGGTCGACGACGGCTGGGGCTTCTACGCGCTGCACTTCGGGATGACGCTGCAAGAGGCCGCGGTCGGCTTCCTGTACGGCACCGTGGCGGGGCTGCTCGTCGCCTCGCTGGTGCTCCTGCTGCCGATGACCGAGGCGGTGCTGATTCAAGTGGCGGTGGTGAGCTACTGCGTGCCCCTGGTCGCGGTCGCCCCGGTGCTGTTCATCGTCATCGGCAACCCGGACGAGGGGCAGCGGTCGGGCACCGCCACCGCGCTCGCCGCCCTCTCGGTCTTCTTCACCACCGTCGTCGGCACCGTGCTGGGGCTGCGGTCGGCCGACCGGGCCAGCCTCGACGTGGTCCGGGTCTTCGGCGGCGGTCCGTTCCGCCAGCTGGTGAAGGTGCAGTTGGTGTCGGCGCTGCCGTCGATCTTCGCGGCCCTGCGGATCGGCGCCCCCGCGGCGTTCCTCGGCGCGATCCTCGGCGAGTACGTCGGGGGCGTGCAGCGCGGCGTCGCGCTCATCCTCAAGATCGCCCAGCAGAACATCGACGTCGAGCAGGCGTGGGCGGTCGGCATCGGCTGCGCGCTGGTGGCCGGCGCCTTCTACGGGCTGTTCGCGGTGGTCGGCCGCCTCGTCACGCCGTGGTCGCGGGAGGCCGCCTCGTGACGACGGTGCTGACCGGCTCGCCGCCGGTTCCCGGGCGGACCGGCTCGCTGCTGCGGGCGGCGCTGCGCCAGATCGGGACGACGGTCCTCGTCCTGGGCGTGGTGGTCCTGCTCTGGACGGCGGCGCTGCGGATCTGGGACGTCTCGTCCTACGTCGGCAAGACGCCCGCCGAGGTGTGGACCATCCTGTTCGGCGAGGAGGACTCCGCGGCCCTCCGGGCGGAGATCGGGACCCTGCTCGGGCAGACGCTGACGGACGCCGCCGTGGGGTTCGTGGCCGGCATGCTGACGGCGGTCGTGCTGGCCGCGGTCGTGGTGCGCTACCGGCTCCTCGAGGGCGCGGTCATGCCGGTGGCGCTGGTGCTGCAGACCGTCCCGCTCATCGCGCTCGCGCCGATCCTCATCCTGGCGGTCGGCCGGGGCTACGCCCTCGTCGCGATCATGAGCGCGATCGTCGTCCTGTTCCCGGCGCTGGTGAACATCACCGTCGGCCTGCGCTCGGTGACCCCGCAGATGCGCGACCTGGTGCTGGTCTACGGCGGATCGCCCTCGACCGTGCTGCGCAAGGTCGGCTTCCCGACCGCGCTGCCGGCGCTGTTCGCCTCGGTGCGGATCGCGGTGCCCGGCGCGCTCACCGGGGCGCTGCTCGCCGAGTGGCTGGCGACCGGCAAGGGCATCGGCTACGCCGTCGTCTCCGCGGCCAGCCGCTCGCAGAACGGGCGGGTGTGGGCGCTGGTCGTCGTGGTGACGGTGACCGCGCTGGTGCTCTACCTCGTCGCCCAGCTGGTCGAGGCCGCGGTGCTCAGCCGGTTCGGGCGGCAGGAGGCCTCGCGGTGAGCCGCGCCGCGGCCGTGCACTCGACCCCGGTGCCCGAGGACCCGGCGATCGACGCGATGGTCGCCGCCCTGCCCAAGGTCAGCCTGCACTGCCACCTCATCGGCAGCGTCGCGCCGCGGACCGTCGTCGACCTGGCCCGCAAGCACGGGGTGCGCCTGGGCCGCTCCGCCGACGAGCTCTACGACCACCACAGCTACGAGGACCTCGGCGAGTTCCTCCGCGTCCTCGACGTCGTCGGCTCGCTGATCCGCGACGTCGACGACTTCCACCGGGTCACCTACGAGTCGCTCACCACCGGGGGAGCGGCGCACGGCGTCCTCTACCGCGAGGTGCACCTGAGCCCGCCCGGCCACCCGGGCGTGCCCTACCCGCGGATCCTCGAGGGCGTCCTCGCCGGTGCCCGGGACGCCGAGAGCGACACCGGGATCCGGGCGAACTTCCTGGTCGGCATCTGCCGCGAGCGCGACGGCGCCGCGGCCGTGGAGCTCGTCGAGCAGGTGGTCGAGCACCGGGTCGACGAGGTGCTCGGCATCGGCCTCGACTACGCCGAGGTGAACGGCCCGCCCGGCCGGTTCGTCGAGGCATACCGGCTGGCGGCGCGCGCCGGCCTCCGGCGGACGGCGCACTCGGAGTCCGGGCCACCGCGGCACGTCGAGGTCCTGCTCGACGATCTCGGCTGCAGCCGGGTCGACCACGGCTACCACGTCGTCGACGACCCGGTGATCACCGCGCGCTGCGTGGAGGAGCGGGTGCCCTTCACCTGCACGCCGGTCAGCTCGGACATCGGCCGCTACTCCGGCAGCGGGGACGGCAGCCACCGCCGGATCGGCGAGATGGTCGACGCCGGGCTCTGCGTGGCGATCGACAGCGACGACCCACCGATGTTCGGCACCGACCCCACGCACGACTACCGGGTGCTGGCGCACGCCCTCGGGTACCGCCGCGACCAGCTCGCGGCCTTCACCCGCAACGCCGTCGAGGCCTGCTGGCTCGACCCGTCCGACAAGGCCGCCCTGCTCGCGCAGGTCGAGGCGCAGGTGGCCACCACCCCCGACGCACCAGCCCCTCAGGAGGACCCGGCATGAGCACGCCGTTCCACGTCCCGACCGTCGACCTCTCGCCCTACGTCGGCGCCGGCACACCCGCGGAGCGCGCCGCCACCGCCGCGGCCTTCGACGAGGCGGCGCGCACCGTCGGGTTCGTCCAGGTGGTCGGCCACGGCGTCCCCACCGAGATCACCGACGCCTTCGCCGCGGCCCTCGACCAGTTCTTCGGGCTCCCGCTCGACGTCAAGAAGGCGTACCGGACACCGCCGGAGGTCAACCGGGGCTACGCCCCACCGAAGACCGAGTCGCTGTCGCTGAGCCTGGGGCTCGCGCCGTCCAACCGGATGCACGACTTCTTCGAGGCGTTCAACATCGGGGCCGCGGTGTCCGACTACCCGGGCGTCGACCTGCCGGAGACCGACTACGCCGAGAACGTCTGGCCGGCGGAGGCCACGGACTTCCGGGCGGCGGTCTCGGCCTACTTCGACGAGGCCGGGCGGGTGGCGCGGACGCTCACCACGATGTTCGCCGACGCGCTCGGGCTCCCGGCCGGCTTCTTCGCGGGCTACACCGACCACAGCCTCGACGTCCTGCGGATGAACAACTACGCGCTCGAGCCCGGCACCGTCGACCTGGACGGCGACCTGACCGGGATGGGGGAGCACACCGACTACGGCATCGTCACGGTGCTCTGGGCCGACCAGGTGGCGGGGCTGCAGGTGCTGGGCCGGGACGGCGGCTGGCACGACGTCATGCCGGCCGACGGCGCCCTGCTGATCAACCTCGGCGACCTCATGGCGCGCTGGACCAACGAGCGGTGGATGTCGACGCTGCACCGGGTCAAGCCGCCGATCGTCGACGGCAGCATCCAGCGGCGGCGCAGCGCGGCCTTCTTCCACGACGGCAACATCGACGCCGTCATCGAGACTCTGCCGACCTGCGTGGGGTCCGGTTCGCCGTACCCGCCGATCACCGTCGGCGAGCACATCCGGGCCAAGTTGGCCGGCTCGCGGGCCGGCGTCGCCAACACCGACGCCGAGCGCGAGGCCGCCCGGGTCCTGGCGGCGACGGCCGGAACCTGAGCCCGGGCGGCACGTCGACTTCCGCATCCGCCACAGTTGTGGGGCCACGGCCGACCGTGGTCCGGTGTGCGCGAAGGAGACGGACATGCCCCGAGCCCTGCTGCTCGAGAAC
Organism: Blastococcus sp. SYSU D00922; assembly: GCF_054050495.1. Lineage (NCBI taxonomy): Bacteria > Bacillati > Actinomycetota > Actinomycetes > Geodermatophilales > Geodermatophilaceae > Blastococcus > Blastococcus sp. SYSU D00922. The sequence goes on along the minus strand of NZ_JBJGZL010000002.1, from coordinate 187,320 downwards.
ATCGACCCGGTGGCGGAGGAGCTGCTGTCGACCGCCGGATACGAGGTGGAGTCGCTCCGGGGAGCGCTGGACGAGGACGACCTGATCGCGGCGCTGGACGGCGTCCACCTGCTGGGCATCCGGTCCAAGACGCAGGTGACGGCGGCCGTGCTGCGCGACCGCCCGGAGCTCGCCGCGGTCGGCGCCTTCTGCATCGGCACCAACCAGATCGACCTGGCCTCGGCGGCCGCGTGCGGGGTGGCGGTGTTCAACGCGCCCTACTCCAACACCCGCAGCGTCGTCGAGCTGGCGATCGCCGAGATCATCTCCCTGGCCCGGCGGCTGATCGACCGGGACCGGGCGCTGCACGACGGGATCTGGGACAAGTCGGCCAGCGGCAGCCACGAGATCCGGGGGCGGACGCTGGGCATCGTCGGCTACGGCAACATCGGCAGCCAGCTCTCCGTCCTGGCCGAGGCCCTGGGCATGCGGGTGCTCTTCTACGACCTGGAGGACAAGCTCGCGCTCGGCAACGCCGAGGCCTGCGGCAGCCTGGACGAGCTGCTGGAGCGGGCCGAGACGGTGTCGCTGCACGTGGACGGGCGCGCCGGCAACGCCGGGCTGTTCGGTGCCGAGCAGTTCGCCAGGATGCGGCCGCGCAGCCTCTTCCTCAACCTCTCCCGCGGGTTCGTCGTCGACCACGAGGCGCTGCGGGAGAACGTGCTCAGCGGGCACATCGCGGGCGCGGCGGTCGACGTGTTCCCCGACGAGCCCAAGGAGCAGGGCGACGAATTCGCCTCCGTCCTGCGCGGGCTGCCCAACGTCATCCTGACGCCGCACGTGGGCGGGTCGACCAAGGAGGCGCAGTACGACATCGGGCGGTTCGTCGCCGGCAAGCTGGCCGACTACGCCCGAGCCGGGACGACGACGCTCAGCGTCAACCTGCCGCCGGTGGCGCTCTACGGCTCGTCGGCGGCCCGGTTCGCGCTGCTGCACCGCAACGTCCCCGGCGTCCTCGCCAGCGTCGACGCGCTGATCGGCGAGCACGGCCTCAACGTCGACGCCCAGGTGCTGGCCACCCGCGGCGAGCACGGTTACGTCGTGACCGACGTGAACGGGGAGCTGTCCCCGGACCTCCGGGCAGCGCTCCGGGCCCACCCGGAGACCATCCGCCTGACCACGTTCCCGAACGGGGCCTGACCCGGTGCCCGGGAGCGGGCGGGATCGCGGGAACGAGCCGGAGCTGCCGCCCGAGGACGGCACCGACTCGGCAGGGGCCGCGCCACAGCAGGACCGGCTGGGCGACGCCCGGGACGAGGCTGCCTGGCGACGGGACGAGGCGGCCGGCCTGCGCGAGGACGCCGCTCGCCGTCGGGACGAAGCGGCCGCCGAGCGGGACCGGCGGGCAGTCGACCGAGTGGTCGCCGCCGGCCGACGGAGGGCGGCGGAGGAGCAGGGTGAAGCTGACGAGCGTCCCTGGCACGCGTGGGCCGGTACCGGGGGAGGGAACCCGCTGGCTGACGAGGAGCAGGCCGTCATCGACGAGGAGGTGGAGGCGACCCGTCAGGAACAGGCCGCCGTCGTCCGAGCGCGGGCCGACCTCGACCGAGCCGCCGAGGACGCCGACCGCGAGGCGGCGCGGCAGGACAGAACTGCGGCCCGGCGGGACCGCGAGGACGCCGCCGCCGATCGGGACGCGGCCGCGCAGGACCGGGCCGCGGCCGCTGCGGACCGGGAGCAGGACGAGATCGACCGGCAGTCCAGGTGGGCCGACGGTGGTCACGGCTGACCCGACGTGAACGGAGAGCTGTCCCCGACCTCCGGGCGGCGCTGCGGGCGCTCCCGGAGGCCATCCGACTGACGACGTTCCCGCCCGCTGCCTGACGCCGGGCCCGGCTCCACGGGACCGCGGGCGCCCGGCGCTGGTAGAACGGGACATGCCCATCGACGCGTTCGAGCCGCACCCGATCGTCCGCGTCCTCGGGAAGGCCGCGAGCGACTTCACCGCCGACGACCTCGTCCGGGCGGTCGAGTCGCTGGGGCTCGGGCAGGTGAACCTGCGCTACGTCGGCGGCGACGGGCGGCTGAAGACGCTGGCCTTCCCCGTGGACTCGCGCGGCCACCTCACCGAGGTGCTGGTCCGCGGGGAGCGCGTCGACGGGTCGAGCGTCTTCCCCGGCACGGACACCGGAGCCAGCGATGTGTACGTCGTGCCGAGGCACCGGACGGCCTTCGTCAACCCCTTCGGCGAGCGGCCCTCGCTCGACGTCCTCTGCTCCTTCTACGACGAGGCGGGGACGCCGCTTCCCCACGCTCGCGAGCAGGTCGTGCGGAAGGCTGCCGAGGTGCTCGAGCAGGAGACGGGCATGACGCTCGAGGCCTTCGGCGAGCTGGAGTACTACCTCGTCGACGAGCCCGACCGGATCTACCCCGTCGAGTCGGAGCGGGGCTACCAGGAGTCGGGCCCCTTCTCGAAGGGGGAACGGATCCGGGAGCAGGTGCTGGGGCACCTGACCGCCATGGGGGTGCCGGTCAAGTACACCCACGGCGAGGTCGGCAACGTCCTGGAGGACGACCGGCAGCTGGTGCAGCACGAGATCGAGCTGCAGCCCGCGCCGGTGGAGCAGGCGGCGGACCACCTCGTCCTGGCGAAGTGGGTGGTGCGCGAGGTCGCCTCCGCCCACGGCCTGGAGGCGACCTTCGCCCCGGCGGTGAGCAGCGAGGGCGCGGGGAACGGCCTGCACATCCACAGCCGGCTGGTGCGCGACGGTGCCAACGCCATCGTCGGCGGGGAGGGGATCGACGACACCGGTCGACGGCTGATCGCCGGCTACCTCTCGGCGGCCAGGGCGCTCACCGCGTTCGGCAACACGGTCCCGGCGTCCTACCTCCGCCTCGCCGACGGGGACGAGTCGCCCGGGGAGATCTCCTGGGGCGAGAAGGACCGCACCGGTCTGGTCCGGGTGCCGCTGGCCTGGAACGGGGACGTGCTGCCCCGGATGGTCGCCCACGCCAACCCCGGGACGGCCGGGCCCGTGCCCGAGCCGGCGATCCACCCGCAGACCGTCGAGCTGCGGGTCGGTGACGGATCGGCCGACGTGCACCTGCTGCTGGCCGGCATGGCGGTCGCCGCGAGGCGCGGGCTGCAGGATCCTGAGGCCCTCGAGCTGGCCGCCCGGCTCAGCACCGCCGACCACGACGACTTCGAGCAGCTGCCGACCTCGTGCGCCGAGTCGGCGGACGCGCTCGAGGCGCAGCGCGAGGTCTTCGAGGCCGACGACGTCTTCCCGCCCGCCCTGGTCGACGCCGTGCTCGCAGGGCTGCGCGAGGCCGACGACTCGGCACCCGCCGGGAAGGGGGAGGCGGCGCGCGACGAGCTCATCCGCAGGCACTGGCACGTCGGCTGAGATCTCGGCCCCGGATGCAGAACGCCCCGGGCTCCTGTCGTGCAGGAACACCGGGGCTGTGCTGTGTCCGAGGGGGGACTTGAACCCCCACGCCCGATAAAGGGCACTAGCACCTCAAGCTAGCGCGTCTGCCATTCCGCCACCCGGACGAGTGCCTGACCAGACTACCGGAGCCCTTCCGCCGGTCGAAGCACCCCCCGGCGCTCAGGCCGTGGCGACCGACACCCGGCCCCGGCCGGCCCGCTTCGCCTCGTACAGCGCGGCGTCGGCGGCGGTGTAGAGCCCGCGGCGGTCGCTGGAGTGCTGCGGCACGTGGGCGACGCCGACGCTGATCGACAGCGCGAGCAGCGTCCCGTCGGCCAGCGTCATCGGCGTGGAGCTGACCGCCTCGAGCAGGTCCTGGGCTCGGTAGACCGCCACCGTGCGGGCGCAGCCCGGCATGAGCACGGCGAGCTCGTCGCCGCCGAGCCGGGACAGGACGGCGTCCTCGGCGCGGACCCGCCCCTTGAGCACGGTGGCCAGGTGCACCAGCACGTCGTCGCCGACGGGGTGCCCGTGGGTGTCGTTGATGGTCTTGAACGAGTCGACGTCGATGAGCACCAGCGCCGTCCCGCCCGGCACCGACCGGGACAGCGCCGCCTCCAGCGCGCCGTCGAACGCCCTCCGGGTGGCCAGGCCGGTCAGCGAGTCGACCGTCAGCTGCTCCTGGAGCGCGGCGACCAGCCGCTCCTGGGTGGCGTTGGCGCGGACCAGCATCCCGGCCATGACGACGAGCACCGCGCCGAAGAAGATCGCGTCCGTGGCCGCCGCGGCCGGCGGCAGGAGGAGGAACAGGGTCGCGGAGTCGGCGGACACCGCGAAGGACGTCACCAGGGCCACGCCGGGGGCGCGCAGGTGGGAGGCGGCCCAGAACACCGGGAAGGCGAAGAACGCCTGGGCGGCCGCCGAGGTGTCCTGGGTGAGCCAGTTCAGCGCGCAGATGAGGACGACGCTGCCGAGCGCGACGAACCCGTTGACGCCCAGCCGGTCGAGCCGCTCCGGTGCGACGACGGTGCACGCCACGGCGGCGGCGAGCAGGCCGAGGACACCGAGCCAGTGGACGGCGAGGGTGCCGAAGTCGGCGCCGGACTGCTGGAAGATGGTGAGGCCGGAGACGACCGCGGCGCAGACGAGGAGGATCAGCCGGCAGCTGGTCGCGGCCGACTGCGGGTCGCGCGCCCGCAGCACCTGTCCCATCCTCACCGGACAGGTATCGGTGACACCTTGCAGACGGTCAAGTGCCGAATCACCCTTCGGGGGGATGACGGCCGACGGTGGCACGATCAGCCCATGGCCGAGCCCACCCCCCAGCCCCTCGCCGCAGCCCAGGACGAGGTCGCCGAACTGCTGTCCGATCTCATCCGGATCGACACGACGAACACCGGCGACACCGCGACGAGCGCGGGGGAGCGGTCGGCCGCCGAGTGGGTGGCCTGCAAGCTGGCCGACGTCGGCATCGAGTCGGAGATCCACGAGTCCGAGCGCGGCCGGGCCAGCCTGGTGGCGCGCATCCCCGGCGCCGACCGCAGCCGCCCGGCGCTGCTGGTCCACGGGCACCTCGACGTCGTTCCCGCCGACCCGGACGAGTGGAGCGTGCACCCGTTCTCCGGCGAGGAGCGCGACGGCTACATCTGGGGCCGCGGCGCCGTGGACATGAAAGACATGGACGCGATGGTGCTGGCGCTGGTGCGCGACTGGGCCCGTACCGGGGTCCAGCCGCCCCGCGACATCGTGCTGGCGTTCCTCGCCGACGAGGAGGCCGGCGGCAAGCTCGGCGCCCGCTGGATGGTCGACGAGCACCCCGACCTGTTCGAGGGCTGCACCGAAGCGATCAGCGAGGTGGGCGGCTTCTCCATCACCGTCCGCGACGACCTGCGCCTCTACCTCGTGCAGACCGCCGAGAAGGGCCTCGCCTGGATGCGGCTCACCGCGTCGGGCAAACCGGGGCACGGCTCGTTCGTGCACGACGACAACGCCGTCACCCGGCTCTGCCAGGCCGTCGCACGGCTCGGATCTGCCCGGCTGCCGACCGTCCTCACCCCGCCGATGCGCGAGTTCCTCGCCGCCGTCGAGGACGCCTACGGCATCGAGATCGACCCGGACGAGCCCGAGCAGGCCCTGGCCCGGCTGGGCAGCATCAGCCGGATGATCGGGGCCGCGCTGCGGAACACCGCCAACCCGACGATGGTCGACGCCGGCTACAAGGCCAACGTCATCCCCGGGACGGCGTCGGCGACCGTCGACGGCCGCTTCCTCTACGGCCAGCACGAGGAGTTCGAGCGGCAGCTCGCCTCGCTCATCGGCGAGGGCATCCAGCGCGACTGGATCGTCCACGACCAGGCGGTCGAGACGACGTTCGACGGCCCGCTGGTCGACCAGATGGTGGCCGCGCTCAAGGCCGAGGACGACGGCGCGCGGCCGGTGCCGTTCACGATGAGCGGCGGCACCGACGCCAAGAGCTTCCAGACGCTGGGCATGCGGTGCTTCGGCTTCTCGCCGCTGCGGCTGCCGCCGGAGCTGGACTTCGCGTCGCTGTTCCACGGCATCGACGAGCGGGTTCCGGTGGAGTCGCTGAAGTTCGGCATCCGGGTGCTCGACCGGTTCCTGCGCTCGGCATGATGGGGCAGTGACGACTCCCACACCCGCGCCCGGTTCTGTCGCCCTCATCACCGGGGGGACCGGCGGCTTCGGCCGCGCCCTCGCCACCAAGCTGAGGGCGCACGACGTCACCGTCGTCCTCACCGACCTGGACTCCGAGCGCAACCGCCAGGTGGCCGCCGACCTCGGCTGCCCGTTCCTGCCGCTGGACGTCACCGACCTCGCCGCCAACGAGGCCGTCGTCGCGCAGATCGAGGCCGAACACGGCCGGCTCGACGCCGCCTACCTGAACGCCGGCATCTCCGCGGCGAAGTCCGACGACGCGCTCGACCTCGACGAGTTCATGAAGGTCGTGAACATCGACCTCTTCGGCGTCGTCTACGGCGCCCAGGCCGCCCGGCCGGCGATCAAGCGGGCCGGGGGAGGGGCGATCGTCGTGACCGCGTCCCTGGCCGGGCTCTCGCCGATGGCCGGCGACCCCGGCTACAGCGTGGCCAAGGGCGGTGCGATCGCGTTCGTCCGGTCGATGGCTCCGCGGCTGCAGCGGGACGGCATCACCATCTCGGCGATCTGCCCGGGCTTCGCCGACACCGCGATCATCGACCGCATCCGCGACCAGTTCACGGCCGCGAACTTCCCGGTGCTGTCGGCCGAGGAGGTCGCCGACGCGATGGTCATGGCCTGGACGTCGGCCGAGCCGGGGGCTGCGTACGTCATCCAGCCCGGCGTCGGCGTCGTGCCGTACAGGTTCAAGGGCGTGCCGTCGGCGAAGACGGAGAGCGGCGAGACCGCCGTCGTCCCGGAGGCGCTGCGCCCGCCGTCCATGCGCTGACGCTCGTCCTCCCTCACGATTCCGGTTCTTCCCTCGTGGTCGACCACGAGGGAAGGCCCGTGATGATCAGGGACCCTGATCACGGGACCCGGTGACGGCGGTCACGGGGCGTCTGGCACTGTCGGGGCCATGCGTGCATGGCGGGTACACGAACTCGGCGACCCCTCCAAGGTCATGAGCCTCGACGAGGTCGACCAGCCCACCCCGGGCGAGGGCCAGGTGCTGGTGAAGGTGCGGGCGGCCGCGCTGAACTTCCCCGACGTCCTCATGGCGATGGGCATGTACCAGGAGAAGCCGCCGCTGCCCTACACGCCGGGCGTGGAGCTGTGCGGCGAGATCGTCGAGACCGGACAGCGGGTCATCGGCTCGCCGTCCGGCGGTCCCGGGGCCTTCGCCGAGTACGCGCTCATGGACGCCGCCGGCGCCTTCCCGGTGCCCGACGAGATGTCCGACGAGAAGGCCGCCTCCCTCTACCTGACCTACCAGACCGGCTACGTCGGTCTCCACCGCCGCGCGGGCATCAAGGCCGGCGACTGGGTGCTCGTGCACGCCGGTGCCGGCGGTGTCGGGACGGCGGCGATCCAGCTGGCCAAGGCCGCGGGCGCGAAGGTGATCGCCACGGCCGGTGGCACGCGCAAGACCGAGGTGTGCACCCAGCTGGGCGCCGACCACGTCGTCGACTACACGACCGAGGACTTCGTGCCGGTCGTCAAGGAGGTCACCGGCGGGCACGGGGCCGACATCGTCTACGACCCGGTCGGCGGCGACGTCTTCGACAAGAGCACCAAGTGCATCGCGTTCGAGGGGCGGCTGGTCGTCGTCGGCTTCACCAGCGGCCGGATGCCCGAGGCCCGCGCGAACCACCTGCTGGTGAAGAACTACAGCGTCGTCGGCCTGCACTGGGGCCTGTACCGCAAGCACGAGCCGGCGATCTTCGGCCAGGTCCACGACGAGCTGGTGAAGCTCGTCAAGTCAGGCGACGTCGACCCGCTGGTCGGGTCGGTGCACCCCCTGGAGGAGGCGCCGCAGGCCCTGCTGAAGCTCGCGTCGCGCGAGACCGTGGGCAAGGTCGTCCTCGTCCCGTAACTACCGTGGGGCCGTGACGGAGCTGCGGCTGATCGACGAGCGGGCGCACCTGCGGGCGGACTGCTCGCGGTGCGCCGGCCTGTGCTGCGTCGCGCCGGCGTTCGCCGCCTCCGCCGACTTCGCGATCGACAAGCCGGCCGGGGTGGCCTGCCCGAACCTGCGCGAGGACTTCCGCTGCGGCATCCACGCTCAGCTGCGCGAGCGCGGCTTCCCGGGGTGCACGGTGTTCGACTGCTTCGGCGCCGGTCAGCGGATCACCCAGGAGACGTTCGACGGCCGCAGCTGGCGCGAGGCACCCGAGCTGGCCGCGGCGCAGTTCGCCGTCCTGGGCGTGGTGCGGCAGCTGCACGAGGCCCTCTGGTACCTCGCCGAGGCCCGGTCCCTGACCGGCGCGCGGGAGGTCGGTGAGCTCGAGGAGCTGACCGAGCGCCTGGCGGCCGGGACGGCGGACGAGCTGGCCGCCCTCGACGTCGCGGCCCACCGGGCGCGGGTGGGGGAGCTGCTCGCCTCGGTCAGCGAGGCGGTCCGCGGGCCCGGAGGGCCGGACCGGCGCGGGGCCGACCTGATGGGACGCGACCTCCGCCGGGCGCGGCTGCGGGACGCCGGCCTGCGCGGCGCCTACCTGATCGGGGCCGACCTGCGCGGCATCGACCTGGGGCGGGCGGACCTGCTGGGCGCCGACCTGCGGGCCGCCGACCTGCGCGGTGCCGACCTGAGCGGGGTCCTCTTCCTCACCCAGCCGCAGGTGACCGCGGCGCGCGGCGACATGTCGACACGGCTACCTGTCGCCGTGTCGGCTCCGCCGCACTGGCTCGGCTAGATGACCGGCAGCGGCAGGTAGGACAGGCGGGCACGTCGGCGCAGGATGACCTTGCGCGTGCCGTCGGGGTGGAGCTGGAGCCGGGCGAGCTCCCAGCCGCCGGTGTCGGCCTGGAGGCTCAGCATGGTCGCCGCTGCGGACCGGGACGTGCCCGGAGGGATCCGCAGCGGCGCGTACTGGTAATCGCCGGCCGCCTCCATCGCCTGCGATTGTGCACGCACCAGGCCGGGACGTCACGCGATCGTGGCCCGGCTGACATCTCCGGTCTGCCCCGGCCGGTCACGTCGGTCAGGATGGGAGCGACCCGTCAGCGCACGACCGGAGGAGGACGACGTGACCGGACCTGGCATCCCGAACGAGGTGCCCGACGCCGACCGCGCGGAGCAGGAGGCCCTCCTGGACCCGCCGGCGGTGACCTCGGCCGGCGACGCCACCGGCCCGGGCGAGGGTGTCCCGGAGGCCGATGCGCTGGAGCAGCAGCTGTCGGCCCGTCCCGGCGAGGCGGGCAACCCCCTGCGGCCGGTGGGGGACCGGGAGGCGAACGAGGCCGACGTCCTCGAGCAGGAGGCCGACGTGCCCGTCGACGAGGACGACGTCCTTAGCTGAGGACTTCCGTGCCCTCCTCCGGTTTGGTTAGGCTGCCCTAACCAAATGGAGGAGCGTGCCATGCCGACCTGTCCGAGCCGTCCGGCGCCGGAGCCCGAGCGTCCCGACGTCGACGCCCTGCGCCCGGGTCCCGCCGAACGCGCCCGCACCGTTGCCGGCCGGGCCGGCGCCAGCGTCTGTGCCGTCGGCGTCGAGGGCACCCGGGTGCTGGCCCACGCGGTCACCGAGGGGGACCAGGTGCTCGTCGCCGTCCCGTCCGACGGCGACCTGGCCCGCGCGGTGGCCTCCGCACCGGGCTCGGACCTGTCGGCCCTGGTGATGGTCACCGACCACGCGCCCGTGCCCCTGCGCCGGCCGGTTCGCGCACAGCTGTGGCTGTCGGGGTGGCTCACGCCCGTCCCGTCGCGCGACGAGCGGGCCGCCGTGCTGGCCTTCGCCGACGTCCGCCCCAGCGAGGTGCTCCTCGACGTCGGCCGGACGGTCACCCTGTTCCGCCTCGACCTGGCCGAGGTGGTGCTCGGTGAGGGCGGGGCCGCGGTCGACGTGAGCCCCCTGGAGTTCCTGGCCGCCCGGCCGGACCCGCTGTCAGCGGTGGAGGCCGAGCACCTGGCCCACCTGGACGGCGACCACCCCGAGTTCCTCGCCCTGCTCGGGGGCCTGCTGCCGCCCGGCTCCCTCGGCCCGGACGACGAGTTGCGCCCGCTCGGGCTCGACAGGTTCGGGTTCCGGCTGCGCGTGGAGCGACCCGCCGGCCACCAGGACGTGCGGATCCCGTTCGGCCGGCCCGTGAGCTGCGCCGGCGAGCTGGCACCGGCCATCGGCCGCCTGACCTGCACCGCGCGCAGCCGCCTGCTGCGCGGATGACAGCGGCACGATGAGTCCCGCGGTCGCCACCGGTCTCCTCCGGTGACGCAACCGCACCCCAGGGGAGGACGCATGACCGCCGTCTACACCTTCGACGTCTTCGCGACCCTCGACGGCTTCGGCTCCTACGGGGAGGACGGCGACTGGGGCGGCTTCTGGGGCAAGCAGGGGCCCGAGTTCCTCGACCGCCGCCTCGCGCAGTACCAGCAGGAGCAGCGCCTGGTCCTGGGCGCGAACACGTTCCGGGAGTTCCTGCACTTCCTCGGCTGGGTCGACGAGGCCGACGACCCGCTGAACGCCCGGATGAAGAACCTCCCGACGACAGTGGTGTCGACGACCCTCGAGGGCCCCTTGGACTGGCCGGACGCCACGCTCGTGCGCGGCGACGCGGTCGAGGTCGTCGCCGCGCTCAAGGAGGAGTCCGACCTGCCGCTGCGCTCGCACGGCAGCCTGTCGATGAACCGGGCGCTGATGGCCGCGGGGCTGGTGGACCTCGTCCAGCTGACGGTCTTCCCGGTGATCACCGGGCGCACCGGGACCGATCCGGTCTTCCGGGGCGCGGCCGACTTCGACCTCGACCTCATCTCCAGCCGGACGCTCGACGGCCGCATCCAGGAGCTCGTCTACCGGCCGACCCTGCACGGCTGACGGGGATCAGCCGGTCAGGTCCCCGAGGTCGCCCAGCAGCGTGGCCAGCCGGGTGCGCCGGGGCCGGACGTCGACCTCGCGCACGGCGCGGGCCAGCGCGGCACCGCTCGCGTGCACGATCGACAGGTGGCTCTGCGCGCGGGTGAGCGCGGTGTAGACCAGCGGCCGCGACAGCATCCCCCCTGCCTCGGGCGGCAGGACGACGACCACACCCGGCCACTCCGACCCCTGGGCGCGGTGCACGGTGATCGCCCAGCCGTGCCGGAGGTCGGGCAGCGCGTCGCCGGTGACGGTCACCGGCCCGGAGGAGAAGTCGACGGTCAGCGACCCCTCGCCGGTGCCGGTCACCACGCCCACCTCGCCGTTCGCGAAGCCGATCGGCTCCAGGTCCAGGTGGTTGGCGGTGGCCACGACGCGGTCGCCGGCGTCGAAGCCGAACACGGTGCCCTCGCCCGGGTTGAGCTGCGCCTTGAGCGCCTTGTTGAGCTCGATCGTGCCGGCCGGCCCGCGGTGCACCGGCGTCACCACCTGCACCGACGTCGCCGGGATCCCGAGCGCCCGCGGGATCGAGTCGGTGACCAGCTGGACCACCCGCCGCGCGGCCTCGGCGCTGCCGGTCGCCGGGACCACGACGACCTCGCGGTCGGGGGAGTCGACCGGCGGCAGCTCGCCACCGCGGACCGCCGTCGCCAGCCGGGCGATCGCGCCACCCTCGGCCTGCCGGTACAGCGTGGTCAGCTCGGTCACCGGCACCGCGCCGGAGTCGATGATGTCGCCCAGCACGTGGCCGGGGCCGATCGAGGGCAGCTGCGCCGGGTCGCCGACCAGCAGCAGGTGCGTGCCGTCGGGGCAGGCCTCCAGCAGCGCCGCGGTCAGCTCGACGTCGAGCATCGACGCCTCGTCGACGACGACGACCTCGGCGTCCAGCGGCCACTCCTCGTTGCGGGCGAACCCGCCGGTCATGCCCTGCGCGCCGAGCAGCCGGTGCACCGTCGTCGCCGGGTGGTCGGTGAGCTCCTCCAGCCGCTTCGCGGCCCGGCCGGTCGGCGCGGCGAGCGCGATCTCCGTGCCCTTGCCCCGCAGGAGCTGCACCACGGCCGCGACCGTGCGGCTCTTGCCGGTGCCCGGACCGCCGGTGAGCAGGCTGACGCCGGAGCCGAGCACCTGGGCGACGGCCGCCGTCTGCGCCTTGTCCAGGCCCTTCGAGACCTTGCGGACCGACAGCGGATCCGCGATGAGCTCGGCGGACGCGGCCAGCCGGGCGATGCCCTCCGCGACCGCCTCCTCCGCCATCCCGTAGCGGGCGAGCGACAGCGACCGGAGGGATGCGTCGGGCTCCGCTTCCGGGTCGTCCGGCTCCGGCGGCTCGTGCTCCAGCACGTCGCCGGACTCCACGGCCGCCACGATCGCTGCGGCCGGGTCCGCGATGCCCTCCGCCTGCAGCGCGGCGACCACCAGGTCTGCCGGGAGCACGGTGTGCCCGTCGCGGGTCGCCGTCCGCAGCGTCAGGCCGACGATCGCCCGGCCCCGCCGGCTGTCCTGCCGGTCGGCGCCCTTGAGGATCGCGATCGCCAGCCGGTCGGCGTCCCCGAGCGTGACGCCGGAGAGGCTCAGCAGCGCCCAGGGGTCGTCGCGCAGCCGGCGGGCGGCGTCGGGACCGAGCGCGTCGGCGACGCCCGACGCCAGCTTGGCCTGCAGCCCGGCCCCGACCAGCAGCTCGACGACCTCGTAGGTCGGCTGCGCGGACAGGAAGCTGGAGAACAGCCGCTCGGCGCGCTGCCGGCCGACGCGCGGCAGCTTCACCAGCCGGTCGGCGGTGACGTCGTCCGGAGCGGTGATGCCGGCCGCGGGGAGCTCCGCCGCCGTCCGCCGGCCCAGCCCCGGCCACAGCCCGGCGGCGCAGAAGGCGGCGAAGACCGGATCGCCGCCGGCCGCCGGCGTCGCCGCCGCCGTCATGCCTCGGACCGGCGTTCGGGGTAGCTGAACGTCGGCGCGGAGACGTCCTCGAGCGCGGTGCGGATCGCGGCCGGGAGGCGGACCTTCTCGGCGTCCAGGCTGGCCTGCAGCTGCTGAGCGGTGCGCGCCCCGACGATGGGGGCGACGACGCCCGGCCGGTCGCGCACCCAGGCCAGAGCGACGGCCAGGGGAGTGGTGCCCAGGCCCTCAGCCGCGGTGATGACGGCCTCGACGATCCGGTCGGCCTTGGCCGAGCGCAGCCCGTCGATGAAGCCCTGCCACTGCGGGGAGGCGCCGCGCGACTCCGACGGCGTGCTGTGCCGGTACTTGCCGGTGAGCAGGCCCCGGCCCAGCGGTGACCACGGGAGGACGCCCAGGCCCATCGCCTCGGCGGCGGGCACGACCTCGCGCTCGACGCCGCGCTGCAGCAGGGAGTACTCGACCTGGGTGCTCACGATCGGCGTGCGCCCGGGCCAGGCGCGCTGCCAGGTGGCCGCCTGCGCGGTCTGCCAGCCGGTGAAGTTGCTGATGCCGACGTACCGGGCGCGGCCCGAGCTGACGGCGAGGTCGCAGGCGGCGAGGGTCTCCTCGAGCGGCGTCGTCTCGTCCCAGGCGTGCAGCTGCCACAGGTCGACGTGGTCGAGGCCGAGGCGCTCCAGCGAGGCGTCGAGGGCGGCCAGCAGGTGCCCGCGCGAGGCGCCGCGGCCCATCGGGCCGGGCGCGGTCCGGCCGACGGCCTTGGTCGCGACGAGGACGTCGGAGCGGGGGACGACGTCGGCCAGCAGGTGACCCAGGGTGCGCTCGCTCTCGCCGTCGCAGTAGACGTCGGCGGTGTCGATGAGCGTGCCGCCGGCGTCGACGAAGGCCGTGAGCTGCATGGCGGCCTCGTCCTCGTCGGTGTCCCGGCCCCACGTCATCGTGCCCAGCGCCAGCCGGGACACGACCAGACCACTGCGTCCCAGCGTGCGTTGCTCCACGACCGGCCAACCTACCGGCGGACACCGACCGGCACCGGGGAGCACCCGGGTGCCCGGAGCGGCGCGCCGGGCGTCCGGGCGGTGCCGCCTAGGGTGAGCGGTCGTGCCCGCCCGACCCGCGTCCCGACCTGTCCGCTCCGACCGGGCGGGAACCCGCTGATGGGCTGGCTCGAGGCCGTCGTCCTGGGCGTCGTCCAGGGGCTGACCGAGTTCCTGCCGATCTCCTCCAGCGCCCACCTGCGCCTCGTCGGGGAGCTGTTCGGCTGGGAGGACGCGGGTGCCGCCTTCACCGCGATCATCCAGATCGGCACCGAGGCCGCCGTCCTGCTCTACTTCCGCAAGGACATCTGGCGGATCGTCGTCGCCTGGGTCGGCTCGCTGGCCGGCCGCCGCAAGGGTGATCCCGACGCCCGCATGGGGTGGCTGATCATCGTCGGCAGCATCCCGATCGTCGTCCTCGGCCTGCTGTTCCAGGACGACATCGAGACGACGCTGCGCGACCTGCGGATCGTCGCGATCTGCCTCGTCGCGTTCTCGCTGATCCTGTTCTGGGCCGACCGGGTCGGGTCCAAGAAGCGGGAGCTGGCCGACCTCACCGTCCCGCACGGCATCGGGTTCGGGTTCGCCCAGGCGATGGCGCTGATCCCGGGGGTGTCCCGCTCCGGCGGCACGATCACCGCCGGCCTGTTCCTCGGGTACTCGCGGGCGGCGGCGGCCCGCTACTCGTTCCTGCTCGCGATCCCCGCCGTCCTGGGGTCGGGGCTCTTCCAGGCGTACGAGGCGCTCACCGGCGACGTCGAGGGCCAGGGGGTGGACTGGGGGCCGACGATCCTCGCCACCGTCATCGGCTTCGGTGTGGGCCTGACCGTGATCGCCTGGCTGCTGCGCTATCTGGACCGCGGCAGCTTCCTGCCGTTCGTGGTCTACCGCATCGTGCTGGGCCTGGTCGTCCTCGCGCTGGTCGGCGCCGGGGTGCTCAGCCCCACATAGGCTCTCGCCCGTGACCACGGTGATCCTGCTCCGCCACGGGCGGACGACGGCCAACACCGGCGGCGTCCTCGCCGGCTGGACGCCGGGCGTGCAGCTCGACGAGACCGGCGCGGCCCAGGTCGCGGCCGTGGGGGAGCGGCTGGCGAAGGTGCCCCTGGCCGCCGTCGTCAGCAGCCCGCTGGACCGGTGCCTGCAGACCGCCGCCGCGATCGCGGCCGGACGGGATCTCGAGGTGCGGAAGGACGACCGGCTGGGGGAGGCCCGCTACGGCGACTGGACCGGCCGGGCCATCAAGGAGCTGGCCAAGGAGCCGCTCTGGAAGGTCGTCCAGCAGCACCCGTCCGCGGCGGTGTTCCCCGGCGCCGAGGGGGAGGGGCTGGCCCAGACCCAGGCCCGCGCGGTGGCCGCCGTCCGGTCCTGGAACGCGCAGCTCGGCCCGGCCGCCGTCTGGCTGGCCTGCAGCCACGGCGACGTGATCAAGGCGGTCCTGGCCGACGCCCTGGGCCTGCACCTGGACCAGTTCCAGCGGATCGTCGTCGACCCCGCCTCGATCTCGGTGGTCACCTACACCGAGACCCGCCCCTTCGTGGTGCGGGTGAACGACACCGGCGGCGACGTGTCGGCGCTCATACCGCCGCCGCGCCGGCGCCGGCGGGCCACGCGGTCCTCCGACGCCGTGGTGGGCGGGGGAGCGGGCACGACCGTCTGACCTCGGCGTCGTCGGAGCCGGACGTCGGCCCCTCCGCGTAACCTGGGCGCGTGCCCCGTCAGGTCCATCTCTTCGAACGTCCGACCCGATTCGTCGCAGGCACCGTGGGCCAGCCCGGGGACCGCACCTTCTACCTCCAGGCCTCCGACGAGACCGGCCGCACGGTCAGCGTCGCGCTGGAGAAGACGCAGGTGCAGGTCCTCGCCGACCGCATGAACGAGCTGCTCGACGAGGTGGCCGGGCGGGCGAACACGATCATCCCGGCGGAGGCGGAGCCCGACGACCTCGAGCCGCTGACCGCGCCGGTCGACGAGGAGTTCCGCGTCGCCGCGATGGGGCTGGCCTGGGACGGCTCCGCCGAGGCCGTCGTCGTCGAGGCGGTCGCCGCGGGCGACGAGCCCATCGACGAGGAGGCGATCCTCTCCGACAGCGAGGACGGCCCCGACGCGCTGCGGGTGACGATCACGCCGATGGCGGCCCGTGCCTTCGTGGCGCGGGCCCGCCGCGTGGTGGCCGCCGGCCGCCCGCCGTGCCCGCTGTGCTCCCTGCCGCTGGACCCGGCCGGGCACGTGTGCCCCCGGCAGAACGGCTACCGCCGCTGACCGGCGGCTCCCCATGAGCGAGCAACCGGTCGAGCCGGACCTGCGCCCACCGGCCGACGACGGTGAGGCGCTGCAGCTGCTGCGCGAGGGCGTCATCGACCTCGAGGGCCGCATGCTGGACGCCTCCAACGTGACGCTGGTCGGCTCCATCCGCTGCGGGGACCTCGCCGCCGAGTGCGTCTACAAGCCCGTGGCGGGGGAGCGCCCGCTGTGGGACTTCCCGGACGGCACCCTCGCCGGCCGGGAGATCTCGGCGTTCCTGGTGTCCGAGGCGACCGGCTGGCGCGTGGTGCCGCCCACGGTGCTGCGCGACGGCCCATTCGGCCCCGGCATGGTCCAGCTCTGGATGGACGGCGACGAGACGGTCGACCTGGCCGCGTTCGTCCGCCGGGACGACCCCGCGCTGCGGCGGATGGCGGTCTTCGACGCGGTGGTGAACAACGCCGACCGCAAGGGCGGGCACATCATCCCGATGCCCGACGGCCACGTGTACGGCGTCGACCACGGCATCTGCTTCTCCGTGGACCCGAAGCTGCGCACCCTGCTGTGGCGGTGGGCGAACAAGCGGCTGACCGAGGAGGCCGTGGAGGTCCTGGAGCGGCTGGGCGACGAGCTGCGCGACGACCTCGGCGAGCAGCTGCACGAGCACCTGACCCGCGGCGAGGTGCGGGCGACGCAGCGGCGGGTCGCCGAGCTGCTGCGCACCGGCCGCCACCCCGAGCCGAGCGGCGAGTGGCCCGCCCTGCCCTGGCCCCCCTTCTGAGCACGACGAGATCTGCACACTCGCCCCCATCAGCGTCCTGATGCGGGCGAGTGTGCAGATCTCGTCGGTGCCGTGGTCCAGGATCACCGCCATGCCGCACCGCTCGCGTCTCTCGATCCTGCTGCTCGACCTGCCGCCGGAGCACCACGTCGCCGGCACCGACTTCTGGGCCGGCGCCACCGGTCGCAGCGCGGAGCCCGACCACACCGACGAGAAGTGGGCCTCCCTCGGCTCCTTCGCCGACGGCTGGCACGTCGAGATCCAGCGGACCGGCGAGGGGACGCCGCCGCGCTGGCACGTCGACATCGAGACCGACGACATCCCGGTCGAGGTCGCCCGGCTGGAGGCGCTCGGGGCCACCCGGCACCGCGACATGGGCTCCTTCTGGCAGATGCTCGACCCGGCCGGGCTGGTGTTCTGCGTCGTCGGCATCCAGACGGGGGAGGCGTTCGAGAAGCACGCGGTCACCTGGCCGTGAGCACCACCCGCGTCACCACCCTGCTCCAGGCGCCCCGAGCGGCGGTGTACCGGGCGCTCACCGACCCCGAGCAGCTGGGCCGCTGGCGGTTCCCCGACGGCATGACCAGCGTCGTGGAGCCGCAGGAGGACGGGAGCTTCCGGGTCACGCTGACCTACGTGTCGCCGGACGCGCACGGCAAGACGACCGCGCACGCGGACGTCTACCGCGCCCGCTTCACCCGGCTCGTGCCGGACGAGCTCGTCGTGGAGGTCGACGAGTTCGAGACCGCCGACCCGGTGATGAGCGGGGAGATGACCCTGACCATGACGCTGACCGACCGGGACGGGGGCACCGAGCTCGAGGCCGTCCACGAGGGCGTGCCGGACGGCGTCGACCCGTCGGTGAACGAGCTCGGTTGGCGGATGGCCCTGCACCGGCTGGCCGCGCTCCTCTCCTGACCGGCGCTCAGGCGAAGCGGCGCGCGATGCCGGGGTAGTCGACCACCAGCCCCGCGGCGTCGTACTCGAGCACCGCCCGGAAGGCGCCGCCCTCGGACGTGTAGTCGAACGTCAGCGCCCCCCGCCGGCGGTAGGTCTGGTCGAGGCGGGTCACCGACACGTCGAGGGCGCGCACGTACACCGCCGGCGCCGCGGTCAGCTCGCCGTCCGCGAGGGAGAGCCGGTGCACCGGCAGCGTGTTGGTGCACGCCGACGCCTCGAGGTCGACGTCCACCAGGCCGTCCAGGTGCGGCGCCGGCACGCCGTCGACCGTCCACCGACCGTCGCCGTCCGACAGCAGGACCGTGGACCGCCGGCCGCTCACGGTCTCGGAGCTGACGTGGACCTCGCGCGTGCGCCACCCCTCGTCGAGGGCGATGTCGTAGGAGACGGCGTAGGGGAGCCCGTCCTCGACGGCCGTCGTGTGCCCGCGCAGCCTGCGGGGCGAGGGGTAGACCACCTCGAAGCCGTCGACGGCGTCGTCGAACCGCCAGGCGGCGAAGTCCGGCAGCGGGGCGTACCCCGGCGCGGTCACTCGAGCGTCACGAGGTCGATCATCGCGGCGGCCTGGAGACCGTCGCCGTCCACCGTGAGCACCTCCATCGGGACGCGGCGCCAGAGGGCCAGGAGCAGGTCGCCCGCGGTGCCGGTCAGCGCCGCGATCGGGAACGGGCGGGTGCCCGGGAACAGCGTGCGTTCCGCGTCGGCGTCGACGGCGTGCAGGACGACGGGGTGCGCGTTCGCGGGCGGCCCGTCGGGGAGCGCGCCCGGGACCATGACCTCCAGCCACTCGTCGATCCCGTCGAGGCCGACGTCGGTGGGGATCGGGCGGACGTCGCCGAGGACCTGCTCGACGTCGACCGTGTGCACGGTCGCCTCCTGCGCCTGGCGGCGCAGCACGAACCCGACGTCCTGCCGGGCCGCCCACGTCCACACCCGCTCGTGCGGGTCCGCGCCCGCCAGCACGGTCTCCAGCTCCGCGTTGCGGGCGGTGAGCCAGCCCAGCAGCTCGTCGTCCGGACGGCGAGCCGGCTCGACGTAGGCCGAAGGGTCGGGCGCGCGCGTCCGCACCACCCACGCCCAGAAATGCTGCACCTCGGACAGGTGCCAGACGAGGTCGCTCAGCCGCCAGCCCGGGCACCCGGGGACGTGCGCCTGCCAGCCGTGTGCCAGCACCGCCTCGGCGGCGGCGTCGGCGAACCGCGCGTTCGCCTTCTCCAGCACCGGCAGGTACTCGTCGAGCTCCATCGGTTCCCCCCTCGTCCGCGCCTGCCCCGGACGCTAGGCGAGGACGGCCGCGATCGGGAGCCCGCGTGCGCGGCGCAAGATCGTCGGCACCCCGAACTAGTCTCGTGCCGTGCTCTCCTGGCCCGCTCCGCTGCTGCCGACCCTGCCCGGGACCGGGCCCGTGCTGAAGGTCCACGACACCTCCCGCGGCGAGGTCGTGGCGACCAGCCCCGGCCCGACGGCCCGGATGTACGTCTGCGGCATCACGCCCTACGACGCCACGCACCTCGGCCACGCCGCCACCTACCTGGCGTTCGACCTGGTCAACCGGGTGTGGCGGGACGCCGGCCACGCCGTGCACTACGTCCAGAACGTCACCGACATCGACGACCCGCTGCTCGAGCGCGCCGACCGCGACGGTGAGGACTGGGTCGTCCTCGGCATGCGGGAGACGGCGCTGTTCCGCGAGGACATGGCCGCGCTGCGCGTGCTGCCGCCGGAGGACTACGTCGGCGCCGTCGAGTCGATCCCGCGGATCGTCGCCCACATCGAGGACCTGCTGGCCGACGACCTCGCCTACGTCCTCGACGACGGCACCGGCGACGTCTACCACGACGTCTCGCAGGCGCCCGGCTTCGGCTCCGAGTCCCGCTACGACGAGGCGACCATGCTGGGCTTCTTCGCCGAGCGGGGGGGAGACCCCGACCGCCCGGGCAAGCGGCAGCCGCTCGACCCGATGCTGTGGCGCGGCCAGCGGCCGGGCGAGCCGTCGTGGCCGGGCCCTCGCGGCACGGCCGGGCGGCCGGGCTGGCACATCGAGTGCGCCACGATCGCCCTCGACACCATCGGCATGGGCTTCGACGTGCAGGGCGGTGGCAGCGACCTGGTCTTCCCGCACCACGAGTACTCCGCCGTGCACGCCGAGGCGCTGACGGCCACCAAGCCCTTCGCGCGGGCCTACGTGCACGCGGCGATGATCGGCCTCGACGGCGAGAAGATGAGCAAGAGCCGGGGCAACCTGGTCTTCGTCTCCAAGCTGCGCGGCGAGGGCGTCGACCCGATGGCGATCCGCCTCGCGCTGCTGTCGGGCCACTACCGCACCGACCGCGCCTGGACGCCGGACCTGCTCCGCACCGCCGAGGAGCGCCTCGCCACCTGGCGCCGGGCGGTCGCGCTGGACGCCGGCGCGCCCGCCGCGCCGCTGCTGACGAGCATGCGCGAGCGGCTAGCCGACGACCTCGACAGCCCGGGGGCCATCGCGCTGGTCGACGCGTGGGCCGCGGAGACCCTGGCCGGCGGTGCCGATCTCGAGGAGGAGTCGCCGCGGATCGTCTGCGACGCGGTCGACGCCCTGCTCGGCGTGGCGCTGGGCGACTGCGGATGACGGCGCCCTTCCGGTTCACCGACCGGGCGGCGCGGGAGGCCGCGGAGGAGGACCTGGCGCCGGCGGCGACCCGTGCGGCGGCCAGCCGCGGCCGGGCCCGTCCCGAACCGGAGGACCCGCTGCGGACCGCCTTCGAGCGCGACCGCGACCGGATCCTGCACGCCAAGGCGTTCCGGCGGCTCAAGCACAAGACCCAGGTCTTCCTCAACCCGGACGGCGACCACTTCGTCACCCGGCTCACCCACACGCTCCAGGTGACCCAGGTGGCCCGGTCGCTGGCCCGGGCGCTCGCGCTGAACGAGACGCTGGCCGAGGCGATCGCGCTGGCGCACGACGTCGGCCACTCGCCGTTCGGCCACCTCGGCGAGGACGCGCTGGAGCCCTACGTCGAGGGTGGCTGGCACCACGCCGCCCAGGGTGTGCGCATCGTCGAGGTGCTCGAGCACCTCAACCTCACGTGGGAGGTCCGTGACGGCGTCCGGTCGCACAGCTGGAAGATCGACCCGCCGCCGTCGACCCGCGAGGGGGAGTGCGTCCGCTACGCCGACCGGATCGGCTACCTGTCCCACGACGCGCTCGACGCCATTCGCGCCGGCGTGATCCGGCCCGACGACCTGCCCGCCCGCGCCCGCCAGGTTTTCGGCGAACCGGGCAGCGAGATGGTCGGCACGATGATCGACGCCGTCGTCGAGGGCTCGCTGTCGCCGGAGAACACCGCCGGGGTCGTCGTCATGTCCCCGGGGCCGCTGGAGGCCATGCACGAGCTGCGGGCGTTCATGTTCGAGCGCGTCTACGCCTCGGAGACCGCGGCCGGGAAGAAGCACGTGGCGATCGACGTCATCCGCCGGCTCGTCGACCACCACCTGGCCCACCCCGAGCTGATCCCGGAGTCGTACCGCGACAGCGAGGCCGACGCGATCACGCAGGTCGTCGACTACGTGTCAGGCATGACCGACCGGTTCGCCCTGGCCATGCACGACCGGCTGTTCGACGCCGACGCGACGTCCCGCATGACCCCGCTGCTGCGCGCGGAGTAGCCGCCGGGTGTCGGCTTGTGGTCGTCATGCGGGCTCGTTTGACGACGACAACCCGACACTCGCCGGCAGAAGGCCGAAGGTCAGCCGCCGGAGGTCCCGCGGCGGCGCAGGTAGCGCTCGAACTCCTTGGCGATCGTGTCGCCGTTGGCCTGGGACATGTCGAGCTCGGTCGCCCGCTCCTCGAGCGAGCGCACGTACTCGACGACCTCGTCGTCCTCGTTGGCCATCTCGTCGACCGTCTTCACCCAGTCGTCGGCCTGCTGCGGGAGAGCGCCCAGCGGCACGGTCAGCTCGAGGACCTCCTCGACGCGCTGGAGCAGCGCCACGGTGGCCCGCGGCGACGGCGGCTGGGAGACGTAGTGCGGCACGGCGGCCCAGAAGCTGATCGCCGGGATCCCCGCCTGGACGCAGGCGTCCTGGAAGACGCCCAGGATCCCGGTCGGGCCCTCGTACCGGGACGTCTCCAGGCCGTAGGCGCGGGCGGACTCCGCGTCGTACGCCGAGCCGGTCACCGGCGTCGGCCGGGTGTGCGGGGTGTCGGCGAGCAGGGCGCCCAGCGCGACGACGATCGAGACGTCGAGCTCGCGCAGGATCGAGATCAGCTCGTCGCAGAAGCCGCGCCAGCGCATGTTCGGCTCGATGCCGCGGATGAGGACGACGTCGCGCTCGCTGCCCGGGGGCCGCGCCACGGAGATGCGGGTCGTCGGCCACTCGATGCGGCGGCTCACCCCGCCGATCAGCGAGACCGTCGGCCGGTTGACCTGGAAGTCGTAGTAGTCCTCGGGGTCGAGCGCGGCCAGCGGCTTGGCGTCCCAGATCAGCTCGAGGTGCTCGACCGCCCCCGTCGCGGCGTCCCCGGCGTCGTTCCAGCCCTCGAAGGCAACGACCACCAGAGGGTCGGTGAGCTGAGGCAGGTCGTCCGGGGTGGACTGAGGATCGATCACCCCTGCGAGCCTACGTCGATCCGCCGGTCCCGCCCGGAGTTCGACCCGTCCGCGTGATGTCTCCGCCGCCCGAGGGGCCAGGAATGAGAGGATGGCGGGCGACATCGGGAGCGCCCAAGCCTGGGTAAGCCCGCCGGGGTGCCGGAGCCACGTAGCCCGCACACCCACTGCAGAGCGCCACTGGGGATTGCCTGTGTCCGAGTCACCCACCCTCCGCCCGGATGCCACCGCCGAGCTGACCGCCCTGCTCGAGGAGCGGATCCTCGTGCTCGACGGCGCGATGGGCACCGCCATCCAGCGGAACCGGCCCGACGAGGCCGGGTACCGCGGCGAGCGCTTCGCCGACTGGCCGACCGACGTCCAGGGCAACAACGACCTGCTCAGCGTCACCGCCCCGGAGATCATCGCCGCCATCCACCGCGAGTACCTCGACGCCGGCGCCGACCTGATCGAGACGAACACCTTCAACGCCAACCGGATCTCCCTGTCCGACTACGGCATGGAGGAGCTGGCCTACGAGCTCAACGTGGCCTCCGCCCGCCTCGCCCGGGCCGAGTGCGACGCCCGCAGCACGGCGGACAAGCCGCGCTACGTCGTCGGCGCGATCGGCCCGACCAGCCGGACGGCGTCCATCTCGCCCGACGTGAACGACCCGGGTGCCCGCAACGTCAGCTTCGACGAGCTGGTGACCGCCTACCTGGAGCAGGCGAACGGGCTCGTCGACGGCGGATCGGACGTGCTGCTGGTCGAGACGATCTTCGACACCCTGAACGCCAAGGCGGCGATCTTCGCCCTGGAGACGCTCTTCGAGGAGCGCGGCCGCCGCTGGCCGGTGATGATCTCCGGCACGATCACCGACGCCTCGGGCCGGACGCTGTCCGGGCAGACCACCGAGGCGTTCTGGCACTCGGTGCGGCACGCGCACCCGCTGCTGGTCGGCCTCAACTGCGCGCTGGGCGCCAAGGAGATGCGGCCCTACCTGGCCGAGCTGTCCCGCGTCGCCGACACGTTCGTCTCCTGCTACCCGAACGCCGGCCTCCCCAACGCCTTCGGCGAGTACGACGAGTCGCCCGAGGAGACGGCCGGGATCCTGGCCGAGTTCGCCGGGAGCGGCTTCGTCAACCTCGTCGGCGGGTGCTGCGGCACCACGCCCGCGCACATCGCGCGCATCGCCGAGGTGGTCGAGGGCGGCAAGCCCCGCGTCCCCGTCCAGGCGGCCCCGGCGCTGCGCCTCTCCGGCCTGGAGCCGGTGACGGTCACCGAGGACAGCCTGTTCGTCAACGTCGGCGAGCGCACGAACATCACCGGGTCGGCCCGCTTCCGCAACCTCATCAAGGCCGGCGACTACCCGGCGGCGCTGGCGGTGGCCCGCCAGCAGGTCGAGGCCGGCGCGCAGGTCATCGACGTCAACATGGACGAGGGGATGATCGACGGCGTCGCCGCGATGGACCGCTTCACCAGGCTGATCGCGAGCGAGCCCGACATCAGCCGCGTGCCCACGATGATCGACTCGTCCAAGTGGGACGTGATCGAGGCCGGCCTGAAGAACGTCCAGGGCAAGGCGATCGTCAACTCGATCTCGCTGAAGAACGGCGAGGAGGAGTTCGTCGAGCACGCCCGGCTGTGCCGCAAGTACGGCGCGGCGGTCGTCGTCATGGCGTTCGACGAGGACGGCCAGGGCGACACCCTCGAGCGGCGGACGCAGATCTGCCGGCGGGCCTACGACATCCTGATCGAGGAGGTGGGCTTCCCCGCCGAGGACATCATCTTCGACCCGAACATCTTCGCCGTCGCCACGGGCATCGAGGAGCACGCCAACTACGGGCTGGACTTCATCGAGGCCACCCGCTGGATCAAGCAGAACCTGCCCGGCGCACTCGTCTCCGGCGGCGTCTCGAACGTCTCCTTCTCCTTCCGCGGCAACAACCCCGTGCGGGAGGCCATCCACTCGGTCTTCCTGTACCACGCGATCGCGGCCGGGCTGGACATGGCGATCGTCAACGCCGGCCAGCTCGAGGTGTACAGCGAGGTGCCCGAGCTGCTGCGCGAGCGGATCGAGGACGTGATCCTCAACCGCCGCCCGGACAGCACCGAGCGCCTGCTGGAGATCGCCGGGGACTTCGCCGGCGACGGCTCGGTCAAGGAGGTGGCCACCGAGGAGTGGCGCACCCTGCCGGTGGACGAGCGGATCACCCACGCGCTGGTGAAGGGCATCGACGCCTTCGTCGAGGACGACACCGAGGAGCTGCGCGCGCTCATCGCCGAGCGCGGGGGCCGGCCCATCGAGGTCATCGAGGGCCCGCTGATGGACGGCATGAACGTCGTCGGCGACCTGTTCGGGGCGGGGAAGATGTTCCTGCCGCAGGTCGTGAAGTCCGCGCGCGTGATGAAGAAGGCCGTCGCCTACCTGATCCCGTTCATCGAGGCGGAGAAGCAGCCCGGCGACGCCGAGCGCACCAACGGCAAGGTCGTGATGGCGACGGCGAAGGGCGACGTCCACGACATCGGCAAGAACATCGTCGGCGTCGTCCTGCAGTGCAACAACTACGACGTCGTCGACCTCGGGGTCATGGTGCCGCCGCAGAAGATCCTCGACACCGCCAAGCAGGAGGGCGCCGACATCATCGGCCTGTCCGGGCTGATCACGCCGTCGCTGGACGAGATGGTCACCCTCGCCACCGAGATGGAGCGGCAGGGCTTCGAGATCCCGCTGCTCATCGGCGGCGCCACCACCTCGCGGGCGCACACCGCGGTGAAGATCGCGCAGAAGTACCACGGGCCGGTCGTGTGGGTGAAGGACGCCTCGCGCTCGGTTCCGGTGGTGGCCGCGCTGCTGTCGGACGAGCAGCGGCCCAAGCTGCTGGCGGAGACGGCGGCCGAGTACGAGGCCCTGCGCGAGCGGCACGCCGCGCGCCAGGACACCCGGACGATGCTGCCGCTGGCCGCCGCCCGCGACGCGGCTCCGGAGCTGGACTGGAGCGGCTACTCGCCGCCGCGGCCGCGGATGCTGCTGCAGCAGGCGATGGACGTGTGCTCGGGCCCGGCCTGCGACCACCAGCAGCACGTGGCCACGCAGTTCGTCCGCACGTTCCGCGACTACCCGCTGGAGGAGCTGCGCGGCTACATCGACTGGCAGCCGTTCTTCAGCGCCTGGGAGATGCGCGGCCGGTTCCCCGACATCCTGCACAACCCCACGACCGGTGAGGCCGCGCGCCGGCTCTACGAGGACGCGCAGGCCATGCTCGACCGCATCGTCGAGGAGAGGTGGCTCACGGCGAACGGCGTCCTGGGGCTGTTCCCGGCCAACCAGGTCGACGGCGACGACATCGAGGTCTACACCGACGAGTCCCGCCGCGAGGTGCTGACGACGCTGCACCAGCTCCGCCAGCAGACCGAGGGCCGCGACGGCTCGCCGCGCAAGTCGCTGGCCGACTTCGTGGCGCCCAGGGCGACCGGGCTGCGCGACTACGTCGGGGCCTTCGCGGTGACGGCCGGCCTGGGCTCGATGGAGCGGGTCACGGCGTTCAAGAAGGACAACGACGACTACAGCGCGATCATGCTGGAGGCGCTGGCCGACCGGCTCGCCGAGGCGTTCGCCGAGCGGCTGCACGAGCGGGTCCGCAAGGAGTTCTGGGGCTACGCGCCTGACGAGACCCACGACAACGAGGCGCTGATCGCCGAGAAGTACCGCGGCATCCGCCCCGCTCCCGGCTATCCCGCCTGCCCCGAGCACACGGAGAAGCTGACGATCTGGTCGCTGCTCGACGTGGAGGCCAACGCCGGCATCGAGCTCACCGAGAGCATGGCGATGTGGCCCGGTGCCGCGGTCAGCGGGCTGTACTTCTCGCACCCGCAGTCGCGGTACTTCGTGCTGGGCCGGATCGGCCGCGACCAGGTCGAGGACTACGCGCGGCGCAAGGGCTGGACGGTCGCGGAGGCGGAGAAGTGGCTCTCGCCGAACCTCGGGTACCGCACCGAGGACGAGTGAGGGCGCGCAGTGTTGCACGCCTCACGGTTTGGCAAGTACGCCGGGCGTGTCGGCTTGCTTCGTAGTAATTTCGTTATCCGTCTGACGGGCCCCGCTCCTCGAACATGAGGACCCCGATGGACACCGCCGAACTGCGCGCGGCCGTGTGCCGTGGCAGACCGGGGACCCAAGGTTCCTCTGGGGTGAATCCTGCGCGCATGCGCAGGTAGGGCAACTTCCGGCCCGAACCCGTCAGCTAACTCGGTAGGCGGCTGAGGAAGAACGGAGAGCCGCCCCCTGTGGCGCCCCTGAACACGTACACCGCACAGCCCGTCGACTCCGCCGAGGCGGACACCGACACCGAACAGTCCCCCCGCAAGGCCGCCCGGCACCGCAAGGTCCGGTTCCGGTCCGCGCCCAGCTCCCGCGTCGCCTACGCCCTCGGCGTGGCCACCGTCTGCTCGCTGGCACTGGTGAACCTGCTGTCCGGCGAGGAGGCCGCCAACGCGACGGCCGACTCGCCGTCCGTAGCCGTCGCCGCCGCTCTCGGCATCGACGGCTCGGGCATCGACGAGCCGGCCATGGAGGAGCCCCAGCTGCTCGACCAGCTCGCCGCCAGCCGCTCCGAGCGCGACGCCGAGCAGGCCGCGGCCGCTGCCTCGCAGGCCCAGGCCGAGGAGGCCGCCGCGGCCGCCAAGGCCGAGGCCGAGCGGAAGGCCGCCGAGGAGGCGGCGGCAGCCGCTGCCGCTGCCGAGGCCGCCGCCGCCCAGGCGTCCGCCGCTGCCGCCGCCCCGGCGGCGCCGGCCGCGTCCGTCGCGGCGAGCGTGATCGCCAAGATCAACAACAGCGCCGGGCCGATCAAGGCGGTGGCGCAGAACGCCGCGAACGCGGTGGTGTCCAACGTGCCCGGCGCGGCCGGGATGACCATCGGCGGAACCCGCGCCAGCGCGGCCGACCCCGGTGGCCACCCGTCCGGCCTGGCGCTGGACTACATGTGCAGCCCGTCGCTCGGGGACGCCATCGCGCAGTACCACATCGCGCACTGGGACGAGCTGGGCGTGGAGTACATCATCTGGCAGCAGCGCATGCTGTCCTCGCCCGGCGGTTCGTGGAAGCCCATGGAGGACCGCGGCAGCGCCACGGCGAACCACTACGACCACGTCCACGTGAACTACCGGGGATGAGCCAGCCCCTCACCGAGCCGCGGGCCGTGCTGTTCGACATGGACGGCACGCTGGTCGAGACGGAGCAGTACTGGGGCCAGGCCATGTTCGAGCTGGCCGCCCGGCTCGGTGGCCGGATGTCCGAGGCCGCCCGTGCGTCGACGGTCGGCTCGACGATGCGCCGGTCGATGACGATCCTGCACGCCGACCTCGGGCTGGTCCGGTCCGAGGAGGAGCTGCTCGCCGACGCGCGCTGGGTCGAGGACCGGACGGCGCAGCTGATGGCGGCCGGCGTCTCGTGGTGCCCCGGTGCCCGTGAGCTGGTCACCGCGGTGCGCGCGGCCGGCCTCCGGACGGCCCTGGTGACGACGACGCCCCGGCGGATCGCCGACATCGTGCTGGCGGCGATCCGCGCGGACCTCGGTGCCGACCCGTTCGACGTCACCGTGTGCGGGGACGAGGTGCCGGCGCGCAAGCCCGACCCGGCGCCCTACCTGCAGGCGATGGCCGCCCTGGGGGTCGAGCCGGGGGAGTGCGTGGTGATCGAGGACTCCGAGTCGGGCGTGGCCGCGGGCCTGGCCGCCGGCGCGGCCGTGCTCGGCGTGCCGACGATGCAGGCGCTCCCGCCGGCGCACGGCCTGCTCCTGCGCGGGGGGCTGGTCGGCGTCGGGGTGCCGGAACTCGCCGACGTGCTCGCGGCGCGCGAGCTGGAGCTGGCGGACCGCCCGACCCTCAGCTGATCGCACCGGTCGCCGGCGTCACCTGCCGCCCGCGCGAGACGACGAGCCGGACTGCACGCAGGGCCGTCACGTCGGTGCGCGGGTCGCCGTCGACGGCCAGCAGGTCGGCGTCGAGGCCGGCCGCCAGCCTGCCGGTCCGCTCGCCGATGCCGCAGGCGCGGGCCGCGACGCTCGTCGCGGCGGCGAGCGCTCCGGGGACCGGGATACCGGATCTCGCCAGTTCGGCCACCGCCTCCGCCACGATCCCGTGCGGCTTGGCCGGGCCGATGCCGGCGTCCACACCGGCGACGAGTGTCACCCCGGCGGCGTGCAGGGCCGCGATCTGCGGATACCTGTCCTCCCACGTCATGTGGGCGCGCTCGAGGACGGCCTGGATGTGCGCGGGGACGGCGGCCTCCACCCGGGCGAAGGTCGGGGACACGGCGATACCGGCCGCGGCCACCGCCTCGGCCAGCCCCGGCGGCAGGCGGAGGCCGTCCGGGGTCATGCACGTGCAGTGCTCGATGCAGTCCACCCGGGCGGCGACGCAGAGCTCCACCGCCGACAGCGGGTGCGCGTGCGCGGCGACCGGCAGGCCGGCCGCGTGCGCCTCGTCGACCACCACCCGCAGGTCCTCGAGGGTGTACTGGCAGGCGAGTGCGTCCGTCGTGCGGGTCATCAGGCCGCCGCTGGTCATGATCTTCACGACGTCGACGCCGTGCTCCACCCGCTCGCGCACCGCCCGGCGGAGGGCGGCCTCCCCGGTCGCCTCGCCGCCCATGGTCGCGCAGTGGCCCTCGGGGGTCGTGATCGGCGGTCCCGCGGCGACGACGGTGGGGCCGTCGGGACGGCCGCGGTGGCGATCGGCCACCGTCCAGTGCGCGTCGCCGAGGTCGCGGACGGCGGTGACGCCACCCGCCAGGGCGGCGGCCAAGGACGCGGCGACGACCGCGTCGAGTCCGCCGTCGTCGAGCTCGGGGAGCTGATCGAGCGCCCGAGGCCCGGCGTCACCGCACAGGTGGACGTGGGCGTCGATGAGGCCGGGGAGGATCGTGGCACCGGGCAGCTCGGTCACCGGGCAGCCGTCGGGCGCGGGCGACCACGCCGGCTCGACGCCGACGACGCGGCTGCCCTCCACCAGCACCAGGGCGCCGTCGGCGAGGAACCGTTCGCCGTCGAAGGCGCTCCGTGCGCGGTACCCGTGCACGTCGCGACAGGCTAGTGCCGCACTCGGCCGGCGTGACCGGTCCTGCGCACGGTCGATGGACGGCGGTGGCCCCTCAGTCGCGCTCGACGATCGGGAGGGTCTGCCAGCCGGCTGCCGCGGCGGCCTCCGCGGGGAACGGCGGGGGAGTGCCGCCGAACGCCGGGCAGACGGCCTGGTGGTCGCACCAGCCGCACAGCCGCGTCTTGTTCGGGCGGAAGTCGCCGGTCGCGACCGCCCGCTCGATGGCGGCCCAGATCGCCAGCAGGGTCCGCTCGAAGCGGACCAGCTCGGCCTCGTCGGGTGCGTAGGTGAGCGTGTCGCCGTCGCCGAGGTAGATGAGCTTGAGCTGGGCGGCGACCACGCCGCGGGTGCGCCAGAGGACCAGCGCGTAGAACTTCATCTGGAACAGCGCCTTGGCCTCGAAGGCCTCGCGCGGCATCGAGCCGGTCTTGTAGTCGACGACGCGGATGGCGCCGGTCGGCGCCACGTCGACGCGGTCGACGTACCCGCGCAGCAGCAGCCCGTCGGGCAGGGTCACCTCGACGAGCTGCTCGCGGCCCTCGGGCTCGATGCGGGTCGGGTCCTCCAGCGCGAAGTACTTCTCGACGAGCTTCCCGGCCGAGGCCAGCCACGCGTCCACCGACTCGGGCGCGTTGGCGTCGGTCTCCGCGCCGTCGTCCTGGGCGACCGTGAACAGGTCGGCGATGCCCGGCTCGTCGCGCAGCTCCGCCCAGGCCGGCTCGATGAGCTCCTGCGCGGCGGTCACCGTGCGGCCCGCGGCAGGCAGGTCGTAGAGCTTCTCGAGCACCGAGTGGACGAGCGTGCCCCGGACCGCCGCGAGGCTCTTGCGCTCGGGCAGCCGGTCGATGGTGCGGAAGCGGTAGAGCAGCGGGCAGGTCTTGAAGTCGGCCGCACGGCTCGGGGACAGCGACGGGCGACGCGGGGCCTGTGCCTCGTCGGGCTGGACCTCGGTGCTCACGTCCGTCTCGACCATCGCCGTCATGCACCCGAGGCTAGGTCGCCCGTCCGACAGTTCCGAGTGCCCGCGCCGCACTGGGGACACGGGTCACACCGACCCCGTCCGTACCCTGAGCGCCCGTGGAGATCGAGGAGCAGCCCGACGTCGAGGCGACCGAGCAGCGGGAGCCGGTGCCGGGGGCGTTCGTCGCCGGTGACCGCGTGCAGCTCACCGACCCGAAGGGCCGGCACCACACCGTCGTCCTCGAGCCGGGCAAGCAGTTCCACACCCACCGGGGCGCCATCGCGCACGACGACCTGATCGGCGCGCCCGAGGGCTCCGTCGTCCACTCGACGGCCAACACCGGCTACCTGGCCCTGCGGCCGCTGCTGGCCGACTTCGTGCTGTCCATGCCCCGCGGCGCGCAGGTCATCTACCCCAAGGACGCCGCGCAGATCGTCGGCTTCGGGGACGTCGGCCCCGGGATGCGCGTGCTCGAGGCGGGCGCCGGCTCCGGCGCGCTGAGCTGCTCGCTGCTGCGCGCGGTCGGCTCCACCGGCTCGCTGACCAGCTACGAGCGGCGGGAGGACTTCGCCGACGTCGCCCGGGGCAACGTCGAGGCGTTCTTCGGCGAGGTGCCGGCGAACTGGTCGCTGCGGCTGGGCGACCTGGCCGACCACCCCGCCGACGAGGTGGTCGACCGCGTCGTCCTGGACATGCTCGAGCCCTGGGCCGTCCTGCCGACCGTCGCGGCCGCCCTGCGGCCCGGCGGTGTCCTGGTCGGCTACGTGGCGACGACGACGCAGCTGTCCACCTACGTCGAGGCGCTGCGCGAGCAGGGCGTCTGGACGGAGCCGCACGCCTGGGAGTCGCTGCTGCGGCCGTGGCACGCCGTGGGGCTCGCCGTCCGCCCGGAGCACCGCATGGTGGCGCACACGGCCTTCCTGGTCACGTGCCGCCGGTTGGCGGAGGGCACCGTGGCGCCGATCCGGCAGCGGCGGGCGCAGAAGTTCTGAGCGTCGCTGGGGCGCGTGTGACAGGCCGGTCACAGCTACCCGCGAGCCCACGGCGAACTGTCCGGCCGCGTGTATAGATTTGCGTCTTGACTCCCTCGATGAGTGTGGAGGTGCGCGATGAGTCTGGGTCCCGACGAGATCCGCGCGCGGCGTGAACGAGACGTCGCGGCACTGCTCAGCCAGATCTCCTACCTCGAGGAAGAGATCGGTCTCCTCCGGCGGAAGGTGGCCGACAGCCCCCGGCAGGTGCGTCAGCTCGAGGAGCGGATCGCCGAGGCCGAGGGTCGTGCGGCGTTCCTGTCCGAGCGCAACGACAAGCTGGCCGGCACCCTCCGGGACGCCCGCGAGCAGCTCGTCACGCTCAAGGAGGAGGTCGACCGGCTCGGCCAGCCGCCGTCGGGCTACGGGGTCTTCCTGACCCGGTTCGAGGACGGCACGGTCGACGTCTTCACCGGCGGCCGCAAGCTCCGGGTCTCGGTGTCGCCGAACGTCGACGTCGAGAGCCTGCGCACCGGCCAGGAGGTCATGCTCAACGAGGCGATGAACGTCGTCGAGGCGCGCGACTTCGAGCGCGCCGGCGACGTCGTCATGCTCAAGGAGATGCTCGAGCCCATCGACGGCGTGACGCCGAGGGCGCTGGTCATCGGGCACACCGACGAGGAGCGCGTGGTCTACCTCGCCGACTCGCTGACCGGCCAGCCGCTGCGCGTCGGCGACTCGCTGCTGCTGGAGTCGCGGTCTGGGTACGTCTACGAGCGGATCCCGAAGAGCGAGGTCGAGGAGCTCGTCCTCGAAGAGGTCCCCGACATCGACTACTCCGACATCGGTGGCCTCTCCCGGCAGATCGAGCAGATCCGGGACGCCGTGGAGCTGCCGTTCCTGCACTCGAACCTGTTCCGCGAGTACGAGCTGCGCCCGCCCAAGGGCATCCTGCTGTACGGCCCGCCCGGATGCGGCAAGACGCTGATCGCCAAGGCGGTCGCGAACTCGCTGGCGAAGAAGGTCGCGGCCGCCAAGGGCGACGGCGACACGAACCAGGGGAAGTCCTACTTCCTCAACATCAAGGGCCCGGAGCTGCTCAACAAGTACGTCGGCGAGACCGAGCGGCACATCCGCCTGGTCTTCCAGCGGGCGCGCGAGAAGGCCAGCGAGGGCACGCCGGTCATCGTGTTCTTCGACGAAATGGACTCGATCTTCCGGACCCGCGGGTCGGGGGTCTCCTCGGACGTCGAGTCGACGATCGTGCCGCAGCTGCTGAGCGAGATCGACGGCGTCGAGGGCCTGGAGAACGTCATCGTCATCGGTGCCTCGAACCGCGAGGACATGATCGACCCGGCGATCCTGCGACCCGGCCGCCTCGACGTGAAGATCAAGATCGAGCGTCCGGACGCCGAGGCCGCGCGCGACATCTTCAGCAAGTACCTGACGACGTCGCTGCCGATCCACGCCGACGACCTGGCCGAGCACGGCGGCAGCCGCGAGGCGACGATCGCCGGGATGATCCAGCGGACCGTCGAGCGGATGTACACCGAGAGCGAGGAGAACCGCTTCCTCGAGGTGACCTACGCCAACGGTGACAAGGAGGTCCTGTACTTCAAGGACTTCAACTCCGGCGCCATGCTGCAGAACATCGTCGACCGCGCGAAGAAGATGGCGATCAAGGAGCACCTGGAGACCGGTACGTCGGGTCTGCGGGTCAGCCACCTGATGGCGGCGTGCCTCGACGAGTTCAAGGAGAACGAGGACCTGCCCAACACCACCAACCCCGACGACTGGGCGCGGATCTCGGGCAAGAAGGGCGAGCGGATCGTCTACATCCGCACGCTCATCAGCGGCAAGGGCAACGAGTCCGGCCGCGCGATCGACACGGCGACGAACACCGGCCAGTACCTGTAGGGACGGCGTTCCCGACGGCCCGGTCCCCGCGTGGGGCCGGGCCGTCGGCGTCGTCAGGCGTGCCGCTCGGCCACCTGGCGGAGATACGCCTCCCCGGCAGCCTCGTAGACGAGCCCGGGCATGGCCGTGACGGCGTAGGGGCGTCCCTGAAGCGGCTCCTGCGGCCCGACGTCGACGTGGGTGACCTCGTAGCCGAGCTCGTGCAGCTGGTCGGCCATCGCGTAGTCCGAGCGCGAGTCGCCGACCGTGTGCCAGACGCGGGGGAGCGGGCCGTCGTCCGCCAGCAGGGCCAACGCCCGTCGCGCACCCAGTGCCTTGCCGGAGGAGTCGGCCTCCACGTCCGTGGCGATCACCGAGGGGTCGATCCGCCACGGCGTCCGCCCGTCGGCGTCGGGGAAGCGTTCGTCGCGGATCCGGACGCCGAGACCCGCCTCCCGGAGACCGGCCAGCAGCTCGGCGTCGAAGGTCCGCTGGTGGGCCTGGTAGACCTCGTTAGGGACGTCGGTGCGGGCCTCGACGGTCGCCATGACCCGCTTGGTGGTGTCGACGAACATCGCGTCGCCGTAGCCGTCGTCGACCAGCCTCGCGATCAGGTCCCGGGCGACGGCAGGGACGCGCAGCGAGGCGTCGACGTGGACCTCGCCGACGCCGTCGCCGTGGGCGGACACCCAGACGGCGCCCTTCTCGCAGACGGCGTGCAGGCGGGCGGCCGCGGGGAGGCCACCGGCGGCGAGCGGGGCGAACACGCGGTCGGCGACGAAGTCCACGGAGCGGCCGGTGTTCAGGACCACCGGGACGCCGGCGGCGAGCAGCCGGCGGACGTCGTCGAGGAGGGCGACGGCCACGGTGCGGGTCGCCGGGCTGGAGACCGGACCGTCGACGTCGAGCAGGAGTCCGAGGGAGGGCGCGTCCACCAGGGCATCCTCCGGGTGGATCGTCGCCCGCCTAGGGTTGGGTCATGAGCGTGCGGCGGGTCATGGGCACCGAGGTCGAGTACGGCATCTCCGTGCCGGGGCAGCCGACCGCGAACCCGACCACGCTGTCGAGCCAGGTCGTGAACGCCTGGGCGGTCGCCGAGGCGCCGACCCCGCGCCGTCCCCGCTGGGACTTCGAGGAGGAGTCGCCGCTGCGCGACGCCCGCGGCTTCGACCTGTCGCCGGCGCAGGCCCTGGACCACAACGACCTCGACGAGGACACCGGGATGGCCAACGTCATCCTGACCAACGGGGCCCGGCTCTACGTCGACCACGCGCACCCCGAGTACTCGACGCCCGAGGTCACCAACCCGCGCGACGTCGTCCTGTGGGACAAGGCGGGGGAGCAGGTGATGGCGGAGGCCTCGCGCCGGGCCGCGCGCATCCCGGGTCAGCCGACGATCCAGCTCTACAAGAACAACACCGACGGCAAGGGCGCCTCGTACGGCGCGCACGAGAACTACCTGATGGACCGGAAGACGCCGTTCATCGACATCATCCGCGGGCTGGTGCCGTTCTTCGTGACCCGGCAGGTCTTCGCGGGCGCCGGCCGGGTGGGCATCGGCACGGAGGGCCGGACGCAGGGCTTCCAGCTGTCGCAGCGGGCCGACTTCTTCGAGGTGGAGGTCGGCCTCGAGACGACGCTCAAGCGCCCGATCATCAACACCCGGGACGAGCCGCACGCCGACGCCGACAAGTACCGCCGGCTGCACGTGATCATCGGCGACGCCAACCTCGCCGAGCTCTCCACCTACCTGAAGGTCGGGACGACGGCGCTCGTGCTGGCGATGATCGAGGCACGGGCGCTGCCGCGCGACCTCGCCATCGAGGAGCCCGTCGAGGCGCTGCAGGCCATCAGCCACGACCCGACGCTGACCCACCTGGTGCGGCTGCGGGACGGACGCCGGATGACCGCGATCGACGTCCAGCGCGTCTACCTGGAGCAGGCGGAGAAGTTCGTCGCGACGCACGGGGAGTCCGACGAGCAGACCGAGGACGTGCTGCGGCGGTGGGCCGAGGTGCTCGACGACCTGGCGATCGACCCGATGCGCTGCGCGGACCGCCTGGACTGGCCGGCGAAGCTGCGGCTGCTGGAGGGCTATCGCAACCGGGACGGCCTCTCGTGGGGGGACTCGCGGCTGCACCTGGTCGACCTGCAGTACTCCGACATCCGGCCGGACAAGGGCCTCTACAACCGCCTGGTGGCCCGCGGCTCGATGCAGCGGCTCCTGACCGACGACGAGGTGGCCCGGGCGATGGTGCACCCGCCGGGGGACACGCGCGCGTTCTTCCGGGGCGAGTGCCTGCGCCGGTATCCCGCCCAGGTGGCCGCGGCCTCGTGGGACTCGGTCGTGTTCGACCTGGGCCGGGAGAACCTGGTGCGCATCCCGACGATGGAGCCGCTGCGGGGTACCCGCGAGCACGTCGGCGCGCTGTTCGAGGCGTCGGCGACGGCGCAGGAGCTCGTGGACACCATCACCGGATCGTGATCCCCAGCCTGTCCGGGTGACCGCTTTCGTCGGCCGCGGCGGGTACTTTCTGCTCAGCAGCAGTTCCGTAGACCGGAGGGCAAGCCATGGCCACCAGGGACACCGGCGGACAGCAGAAGGCGACGCGCACGCGCGAGGAGACCGACGAGGTCGAGGCCTCGGTCGACACCGAGGTCGCCGAGCGCCACAAGGAGATGACCGAGGACGTCGACTCGCTCCTGGACGAGATCGACGAGGTGCTCGAGGAGAACTCCGAGGAGTTCGTGCGCCAATACGTGCAGAAGGGAGGCGAATGATCACGCTCTGTAGTCATCTTGAGCGTGGAGTCCAAGCCTTGCCCCTCCTGTGGAGAGACGAAGCCGGCAACTGACTTCGGTCGCAATCGGTCGCTAGGAGACGGACTCTCCTTCTACTGCCTCGCCTGCAATCGGGCCAAGAGCAACGCCCACTATCGGAAGCGTCGTCAAGCCCTGGGCAAGACGGTTCGGGACCACTCGTGGATCCCGGAGGGCTTCCGCTGGTGCCCCGCCTGCCAACAAGCCGTGGCACATGAGGACTACACCCGGAATGCCGGAACTGCGTCGGGCTTCGGTAGCCGATGCCGCCGCTGTGACCGGGCGACGAACTCGGCCGGCTACTTCTATCGGAAGTACAACCTCACCCAACGAGAGTTGCGGGCCCTGCGTGAGGCCCAGCGGAACCGGTGTGGCATCTGCGGAGCGCCCGAACCAGAGCACCTTGATCACGATCACTCGAGCGGGGAGATCCGGGCGTTGCTCTGCCAGCGATGCAACCAGGGCCTGGGGCTGTTCCGGGACGAGCCAGGCTTGCTGCGTGCGGCCGCCGACTACGTCGAGTTCCACACCCTGAGCCAGTTCGTGGTGGCGGCCGCGGAGGCAGCCGGGCTCGGCACGGTCCGACCCGTCCGACCGGGGGAGCCGCCGGTAGGGTCGCAACGACGCCCAGGAGCCAGCGGCACCAGCACGCGGAGCACCGGGCGGAGCAGCGGTTCACGCCGGCGCACGCAGGCGGGAGAGGCGGATGGGTGAGCGAGCAGTCGATCGGCCGGAGCGGGTTCCCGCCCGCGTACCTGGACCGGGTGGGCTCCTCGTTCACCGACTTCCTGTCGGCCACCGCGCCTGACCTCCTGCCCGGCCGCCGCCCCGTCCCCACCATGCCCGTCGGCGACCTCGCCCCGCACGGCACGACGATCGTGGCCGTCACCTACGAGGGCGGCGTCCTCATGGGCGGTGACCGGCGCGCCACCATGGGCAACCTGATCTCGAGCCGGGACATCGAGAAGGTCTACCCGGCCGACTCCTACAGCGTCATCGGCATCGCCGGCGCCGCGGGCATCGCCATCGAGATGGTGAAGCTCTACCAGGTCGAGCTCGAGCACTACGAGAAGATCGAGGGGCTCACGATGTCCCTCGACGGCAAGGCCAACCGCCTGGCCCAGATGATCCGCGGCAACCTCGGCGCCGCCATGCAGGGCCTCGCCGTCGTCCCGCTCTTCGCCGGCTTCGACCTGGACGCCGGCCCCGGCACCACCCCCGGCCGGATCTTCAGCTACGACGTCACCGGCGGGAACTACGAGGAGCGCGGCTACGCCGCCGTCGGCTCCGGGTCGCTGTTCGCCAAGAACAGCCTCAAGAAGACCTGGCGCAGTGGCCTGCCCGCCGACGAGGCCACCCGCACCATCGTCGAGGCGCTCTACGACGCCGCCGACGACGACTCGGCCACCGGCGGCCCGGACCCCGTCCGCCGGCTCTACCCGATCGTCTACCGGGTCGACGACGAGGGCACCGTCCGGCTCACCGACGCCGAGGTCGCCGCCGTGGCGGACACCATCGTCACGGAGCGGGCCGAGGCCGACCGCCGCAACATGGACCGGGAGGCCTGAGCCATGACCATGCCGTACTACGCCTCTCCCGAGCAGCTCATGCGGGACCGCTCGGAGTACGCCCGCAAGGGCATCTCCCGCGGTCGCAGCGTCGCCGTCCTCACCTATGCCGACGGCGTCCTCTTCATCGCCGAGAACCCCAGCTCCACGCTGCACAAGGTCGGGGAGCTCTACGACCGCATCGGGTTCGCCGCCGTAGGCCGGTACAGCGAGTTCGAGAGCCTCCGCGTTGCCGGCGTCCGCCTGGCCGACGTCCGCGGGTACTCCTACAACCGCCGCGACGTCACCGGCCGGGTCATCGCCAACGCCTACGCCCAGACTCTCGGCGAGATCTTCACCCAGCAGACCAAGCCCTTCGAGGTCGAGCTCTGCGTCGCCGAGGTCGGCGACCGGCCCGAGACCGACCAGCTCTACCGGCTCACCTTCGACGGCTCGATCGTCGACGAGCCCGACTTCGTCGTCATGGGCGGCCAGGCCGAGGCGGTCACGGGCAATCTGCGCGAGCACTTCCACGCAGGTCTGGGCCTGTCCGACGCGCTCGACGTCGGCGTCCGCGCTCTCTCGGCCGTCAGCCCGGTCACCGCGGGCGCCACCAACGGCGGGCCCACCCGCCTGACCGGCGCCCAGCTCGAGGTCGCGGTGCTCGACCGACGCCGTCCCAAGCGGGCCTTCCGCCGGGTCACCGGCTCCGCCCTCCGCCGGCTGCTCGGCGAGGAGGCCAAGCCGGACGCCGTCCAGGACGCCCCGGCGACCGCGGCGCACGCGCCGAGCGTCTCCGAGCCCGGCACCCCCGCCGGCCTGGGCGACCCGGCCAACCCGGACACCGCGGGCGGAGCCGAGCACACCCCGGAGGACTGACGTGCCGACCTACCGCGTCAACGAGGACGCCGTGAAGCAGGCCCGGAAGCTGATCGACCACGGGAAGGTCGACGTCGACACCGAGTGGTCCGACGCCGCCCCGAGCGCCGAGGAAGGCAACGCCGAGATCGAGAAGCACGGGTACGAGGGCTACGCGTCATGGCACCTCGCCATCGATCCCGACGCCGGCGAGGAGACGAAGGGCCGCTACAAGTTCCCCTACGGCGACTTCTCGAAGGTCAACCGCGCCGCGTTGATCCACGGCAAGCAGCGCGCGGCCCAGAACGACCACGACGCGATCGAGAAGGCGTTCGACGAGCTCCTCCAGCGGCTCGACGCGACGTAGGCGGGCCAACGTTCACCTGCTCGTGACGCGTCCTGTGGCACGGGACACGCGCTCTGTCGGTCAGGCGGCCTAGTCTCGGATCGTGGACCGACGGATCTTCGGCATCGAGACCGAGTACGGCGTCACGTGCACCTTCAAGGGGCAGCGCCGTCTGTCCCCGGACGAGGTCGCCCGCTACCTGTTCCGGCGGGTGGTCTCATGGGGCCGCAGCTCGAACGTCTTCCTGCGCAACGGCTCCCGGCTCTACCTCGACGTGGGCAGCCACCCCGAGTACGCCACCGCCGAGTGCGACGACCTCACCGAGCTCGTCGTCCACGACAAGGCGGGGGAGCGGATCCTCGAGGGCCTCCTGGTCGACGCCGAGCAGCGCCTCGCCGAGGAGGGCGTCACCGGCGACATCTACCTGTTCAAGAACAACACCGACTCCGCCGGCAACAGCTACGGCTGCCACGAGAACTACCTGGTCGGCCGGCACGGCGAGTTCAGCCGGCTCGCCGACGTCCTTATCCCGTTCCTGGTGAGCCGGCAGATCGTCGTCGGCGCCGGCAAGGTCCTGCAGACGCCGCGCGGCGCCATCTACTGCGTCAGCCAGCGGGCCGAGCACATCTGGGAGGGCGTCTCCAGCGCCACCACCCGCAGCCGGCCGATCATCAACACCCGCGACGAGCCGCACGCCGACGCCGAGCGCTACCGGCGGCTGCACGTCATCGTCGGTGACTCGAACATGAGCGAGACGACGACGCTGCTCAAGGTCACGATGACCGACCTCGTGCTGCGGATGATCGAGGCGGGCACGCCGATCAAGGACATGACGCTGGAGAACCCGATCCGGGCCATCCGCGAGATCAGCCACGACATGACCGGACGACGCAAGGTCCGCCTCGCCAACGGCAAGGAGATGTCGGCGCTGGAGATCCAGTCCGAGTACCACTCCCGCGCCGCCGAGTTCGCCGACCGCGAGGGCTGCAGCCCCGAGCACCGGCAGATGCTCGAGCTGTGGGGCCGGGTGCTCAAGGCCGTCGACACCGAGGACCTCTCGTTGATCGACCGCGAGGTCGACTGGGCGATCAAGTTCAGCCTGCTCGAGCGGTACCGGGCCAAGCGCGACCTGCCGCTGAGCCACCCGCGGATCGCGCAGATGGACCTCGCCTACCACGACATCAGCCGTCGGCGGGGCCTCTACTACCTGCTGGAGCGGGCCGGCCAGGTCGAGCGGGTCGCCCACGAGCCGCGCATCTTCGAGGCGAAGAACGTCCCGCCGCAGACCACCCGCGCAAAGCTGCGCGGCGAGTTCATCCGCCGGGCACAGGAGAAGCGCCGCGACTTCACCGTCGACTGGGTGCACCTCAAGCTCAACGACCAGGCGCAGCGCACCGTGCTCTGCAAGGACCCGTTCAAGGCCGTCGACGACCGCGTGGACAAGCTCATCGCCTCGATGTGAGCCTCAGGGCTCCTCGACCGACACTATCCGGTACTTCCGCACCTCGGCGGCGAGCACGTCCGGCACGTCGGGCTGCGGCGCGTCCGGGTCGCCCGAGGAGCGGAACCGCAGCAGGTCCTCGTCGGACTCCCAGCGCTCGTAGACGGTGATGCGCTCCGCGTCGAGCGGGTCGGCGGCCTGGGTGAAGTCGAGACACCCTGGGGCGGCCCGGGCCAGCCGCGCCACGTCAGCGACGGCGAACAGGTAGCGGTCCCGGTCCGGGGCGGCGACGCGCAGCCAACCGGCCACGATGATCACGGGGCCGGCTCGGCCTCGGGGACGGGCACCCGCAGGGCGGCGAACCGCCCCGCCGCCGCGGCCGCCAGGAAGTACGCCCGCTCCTCGGGGTAGCCGCGCCCCATCGTGCGCAGCGGCACGGGGGAGAGCACCAGCGCGTCGTCGAGGCCGTCGGTGTCCACCCAGACCACCGGGTTCCGCTCGGGCTGGCCGGCCAGGTCCTCGTCGACCTGACCGCCGAGCTCCGACGACAACCCGCGCGGCGCGACCAGCGTGACGCCGCCCAGCGCCACCCGGCCGAACGCGGTCAGGGAGTGGTGGGAGACGCCGCGGTGGCGGGTGCGCGGGTCGGCGTCGGAGATCCGCAGCGCGCCGATCGCCTCCCCGCCCAGCACCGAGACCGCGTTGCACGCCTCGCCGGCCGCCACCCCGGAGAAGCCCCACGGCGTCCCGGTGCCGAGGTTGCCCGGCCCCTGCGTGACGATCGCCAGGTCGGCGTGCAGCACGTGGCGGGCCGCCAGCAGCCCGGTGTGCACCGTGACCGCCTCCAGATCGCCGCCGAACGCCTGCCCCACGGTGATCACCCCGGCCAGCGACGACGCCAGCGTGTCCAGCGTCCGCGAGAACGCGGCGGGCAGCGCTCCGCCGTCGGTCATGACGTAGGCGACCTTGAGGTCCGGGTCGGTGGCCAGCATCCCGATGAGGATGGCGGGCAGCGCCGAGTGCAGGTCGGCCACGACCACCGGCATGCCGTCCAGGGAGTCGGCCTCCGCCAGCAGCGCGTGGTGCTCGGTCTCCTGCTCGTCGACACCGCTCACCGTCGCCTGCAGCGGCGTGTACCGGGCCTTCACCAGGTGCCCGGGCCCCTCGGGGTCCGGGGGCAGCCGGTCCGGGACGGCCACCACCATGGCGACGCCGCCGGTGCCCAGGCCCTGCGCGAGCGCCGTCGTGTTGAGCAGCACCTCGTCCCCGACCTGGGGGATGCCGACCAGCGACGGGTACGCCAGGGCGGGCAGCTGGCCCTCCTCGGGCACCTCGACGGTGAGCTGGAGGCTGTCGCGGCCCCGCCGCCCGGTCGCCGTGACCCGGCCTCGCCGCCAGCGGACGCGCATGGGCGGGGGAGGGGACGAGGAGAAGGGCATGCAGGCAGGCTAGCCAGCGCCGACGACACCGGCGCACCGGAGCTGTGACGTCTGACTAGCCTGGGCGCCATGGCGGCCAAGCGGGCGGAACGACTGGTGAACCTGGTCATCGCCCTGCTCAGCACCCGGCAGTACGTCACCGCGGCGCGGATCCGCGCCACCGTCCCCGGCTACGAGGCCGACGACGGCTCCGAGCGCGCCGACGAGGCGTTCAAGCGGATGTTCGAGCGGGACAAGGCCGAGCTGCGCGAGATGGGCGTCCCGCTGGAGACCGGCCGCACCAGCGTCTTCGACACCGAGGACGGCTACCGCATCGCCCGCGCGGACTACGAGCTCCCCGACATCCACCTGACCGGCGAGGAGGCGGCCGCCGTCGGCCTCGCGCTGCGGCTGTGGGAGTCGGCGCAGCTGGCCGGCCCCGCGCACAGCGCCCTGGTCAAGCTCAAGGCCGCCGGCATCGACGTCGACAGCTCCCGCGGCATCCCGCTGCAGCCGCGCCTCGACGCCGGGGAGCCGGCGTTCGAGCCGTGCTACGCCGCCGCCCGCGACCGCCGCCAGCTCGAGTTCGGCTACCAGCGGCCCGACGAGGACACCCCGGCCCGCCGCCGCGTCCAGCCGTGGGGCGTCGTCGCCTGGCACGGCCGCTGGTACCTCGTCGGCCAGGACCTCGACCGGCGGGCGCCCCGCGTCTTCCGCCTGTCCCGCGTCGTCGGCACACCGAAGGCCACCGGCCCGGCGAACGCCTTCGAGCCGCCGGAGGGCCTCGACCTCAGCGAGGTGGTCGCCGGGCAGGTGACCGGCGAGGAGCAGCTCGTGGTCGTCCGCGCCCGCCCGGGCACGGCCATCGGCCTGCGCCGGCACGCCACCCCGCTCGGCCCCGCCGAGGACGGCGACGACCGGCTCCAGCTGCGCACCACCGAGCCCGGCAGGCTGGCCGACCAGCTCGCCGCCTACGGCTCCGACGTCCTCGTCGAGGCGCCGGGCGAGATGCGCGAGGCAGTGATCGCCCGGCTCACCCGGCTGGCCGCCATGGGCACGCCGGCATGACCGCCACCGGCACCACCGACCGC
Organism: Blastococcus sp. SYSU D00922; assembly: GCF_054050495.1. Taxonomy (NCBI): domain Bacteria; kingdom Bacillati; phylum Actinomycetota; class Actinomycetes; order Geodermatophilales; family Geodermatophilaceae; genus Blastococcus; species Blastococcus sp. SYSU D00922. The sequence goes on along the minus strand of NZ_JBJGZL010000002.1, from coordinate 144,469 downwards.
ATGACCCGCCTGCTCGCGCTGGTCCCGTACCTGACCGCCCGCGCGGACGGCGTCCGCGTGGCCGAGGCCGCCCGCGACTTCGGCGTCACCGAGCGGCAGCTGCGCAGCGACCTCGAACTGCTCTGGATGTGCGGCCTGCCCGGCTACGGCCCCGGCGACCTCATCGACCTCTCGTTCGAGGGGGACCGGGTCCGGGTCACCTTCCCGGCCGGCATGGTGCGCCCGCTGCGGCTGACCACCGACGAGGCCGTCGCCCTCGTGGTGGCGCTCAAGACCCTGCTGGAGCTGCCCGGTCTGGCCGAGCGGGACGCCGTCAGCCGCGCGCTGGCCAAGGTCTCGGCCGCCGCAGGCCACGCCGCGGAGGGCGTCACCCCGGTGGCCGTGAGCGTCGACGCCCGGGAGGAGGCGCTCGCCGTCGTCCGCGACGGCCTGGAGCGCAAGCGCGCCCTGCACCTGCACTACTACGTGCCCACCCGCGACGAGCGGACCGAGCGCACCGTCGACCCGATGCGCCTGCTCCTGGTCGACGGCAAGTGGTACCTCGAGGCGTGGTGCCGCCGGTCCGAGGGCGTGCGGCTGTTCCGGCTCGACCGGGTCGACGACGTCGTGGTGCTGGACGAGCGGGCGGCGCCACCCCCGGAGGCGCACGAGCGCGACGTCGACAACGGCGTCTACCAGCCCGACCCGGACTCGCCGGCAGTCCGCCTGCGGCTGTCCCGGGGAGCGCGCTGGGTGGCCGACTACTACCCGGTCGACTCGGTGCAGCCGGTCGAGGACCCGCCCGGTGGCCTGGCGGTGACGGTCCGGACGCAGGACCTGGCCTGGGCGCGCCGGCTGGTCGCCTCGCTCGGCGGGGAGGCGCTGGTCGACGAGCCCGCCGACCTCGCGACGCAGGTCGCCGCCGACGCCCGTGCCGCGCTGGCCCGCTACGGGGTCGGCCCCACCGGCTAGGGTCGCCGCGTGGTGTTCTGGATCGTGCTGGCCGCCGTGCTGGTGCTGTCGCTCGTCGTCCTCGGCGTCCTGGCCTACGGCCTCCTCGGCGCGTTCGGCCGGCTCGGCCGCGAGCTGGAGGCCGCCGAGCGCGACGTCCGGCCGGTGCTGGAGCAGTTCCAGGCCGCCGCAGCCCGGGCGAACGAGGTGGCGGAAGCCTCGGCGAACCGGCGCTGAACGCTCGGGGACAACCGCGCGAAGGCCCGGATCCGAACCCCTCTCGGCGTAGCATCGCCCGCGAGACCCGCACCCCCTGGAGGACCAGTGAATCTCGGCCCGCTGGAGATCGGCCTGATCATCCTGGCCATCCTGCTGCTGTTCGGCTACAAGAAGCTGCCCGACGCCTCGCGCTCGCTCGGCCGCTCGCTGCGCATCTTCAAGGGCGAGATGAAGGGCATGAAGGACGACGACTCCGCGGGCGGGGGGCTCCGCTCGAAGGACGCCGCGCAGACCACCCCCGTGCGTGGCGAGATCGTCGCGCCGGCCAGCCCCACGGCGGCGCCCGCCGGCGGCGACCTGACCGCCCAGCTGCACGAGGAGGCCCGCGTCGCCGAGGCGCGTGCGGCCGAGCTGCGCGCCCGCGCCGAGCAGTCCCGCGCGGCCGACGGCACCCGCTGACCCACCCGCACCAGGCAGGTCGACGGTGAGCGGTCCCCGGCTGCGTCGGCGCCGCGCACCCCGCGACGCCGAGGCGACCATGTCGCTGGTCGCCCACCTCACCGAGCTGCGCAACCGGATCGCCAAGGCGCTGCTGGCGCTCCTGATCGCCACCGCGGTCGCCTTCTGGTGGTACGAGCACGGCCTCGGCGACTTCATCCGCGACCCGTACTGCGGCCTGGACCCCGACCTGCGCTACGGCGACGCCGACAGCGGCTGCGGCCTCCTGATCACCGACGTCTTCGGCGGCGTGTTCATCCGGCTCAAGGTCGCGTTCCTGGCCGGCGCGGTGCTGTCCGCGCCGTTCTGGCTCTACCAGCTGTGGGCGTTCATCACGCCGGGCCTCAAGCGCAACGAGAAGCGCTACGGCCTCACGTTCGTCGCCGTCTCGTCGCTGCTGTTCGCGCTCGGCGCCCTGCTGGCCTACCTCTCGCTGGCCAAGGGCCTGGAACTGCTGCTGAGCCTGGCGGGGGACGGCGTGGTCGTCGCCCTGACGGCGCAGGACTACATCGGCTTCGTGCTCGCCCTGCTCGTGGCCTTCGGCGTCAGCTTCGAGGTGCCGCTGATCGCGATCGCGCTGAACCTCGTGGGCGTCCTCAGCTACGAGGTGCTCAGGAAGAGCCGGCGGTGGATCTTCTTCCTCACCATCGTCTTCGCCGCGTTCGTGACGCCCACCCAGGACCCGTTCACGATGCTGCTGATGGCCGGGCCGATGATCCTGCTCTTCGAGCTGGCCATCCAGATCGCCCGGGTCGTCGACAGGCGCCGCGCCAGGCGTGACGCGGTCGAGCACTTCCACGACCTCGGCGACGACGAGGCGTCCCCGCTCGACGCGCGGCCGTCCTCCCTGGACGACGCCCCGTCGCCGACGCCCCGATGACGGCGGACGTCGCCCTCCTGGTGAGCCCGTCGGCCGGCCGCGGTCGCGGCGCCGCGCTGTCCGCGGACGTGCTCGGCGCCTTCCGCGACGCCGGCTTCACCCCGGAGGTCCTGCCGGCCAGCAGCGGTGCCGGCGGGGAGCGGCTGGCGGGGAAGGCGGTCGCCGCCGGCACCCGGGCGGTGGTCGCCGTCGGCGGTGACGGCACCGTCCACGCGGCGCTGCAGGCCGTCGCCGGGACGACGACGCCGCTGGCGCTGGTCCCGGCCGGCACCGGCAACGACCTGGTGCGCGCCCTCGGCGGACTCGCCGAGCCGGTCGCCGCCGCCCACGCCGCGGCGGAGGACCTGCAGTCCGGCTCGGTGCGCACCGTGGACGCCGGCCGCACCGGGGACCGCTGGTGGGCGACCGTGCTCTGCTGCGGCTTCGACTCCGCCGTCAGCGACCGTGCCAACCGGCTGCGCTGGCCCCGGGGACGCCGGCGCTACGACGTCGCCGTCCTCGCCGAGCTGGCCCGCCTGCGGCCGCGCGAGCTCACGCTGGTGCTCGACGGCGAGTCGCAGACGCTGCCGATCACGATGGTCGCCGTCGGCAACACCGCCTGGTACGGCGGCGGGCTCAAGATCTGCCCGGGCGCGGACCCGGCCGACGGCCTGTTCGACGTCACGGTCGTCGGCGCGTCGACCAGGCTCGAGCTGATGCGCACCAAGCCGCGGCTGACCACCGGCACGCACGTCGACCACCCGTCGGTGTCGGTGTTCCGCGCCTCCCGCGTCGAGCTGGCGAGCCCGGGCGTCACCACCTACGCCGACGGCGAGCCGGTGGCGCCGCTGCCCGCGCTCGCGGAGTGCATCCCGGGTGCCCTGACCGTGGTCGGCACCGGACGGGTCTGACGCCCCCACCCCTTGACGACCGTGATCGGTTCGTCCAGGCTTACCGTTCGTGGGAGCTGACCGAGCCGGTGATGCGTGGAACGCGCTGGGCGACGCCTCGCGTCGGGCCATCGTCGAGTGCCTGGCCGAGCGCCCACGGGCGGTCGGCGAGCTCGCCGACGCGTTGCCGATCAGCCGCCCCGCGGTGTCACAGCACCTGAAGGTGCTCAAGGACGCCGGCCTGGTCGCCGAACGCGTCGCCGGGACGCGGCGGATCTACCGGCTGAACCCGGCCGGCGTCGCCGCGATGCGCGACCAGCTCGACACCTACTGGAACCGCGCGCTGGCCGGCTTCCAGGGCGCCGTCGCTTCCCCCGACGACATCGAGGAACACCCCGACATCGCACCGGAAGCAGGACCAGGACAGGAGAGGTCATGACCCAGGCAGCCACCGCCACCGTTCGCAAGCAGATCCTCGTCGAGGCGCCCCAGGAGCGGGCGTTCACCGTGTTCACCGAGAACTTCGGGGACTTCAAGCCGCGCGAGCACAACCTCATGCGCTCGCCCATCGCACGGACGGTGTTCGAACCGCGCGTCGGCGGTTCCATCGTCGACATCGCCGAGGACGGCGGCGAGTGCCGCTGGGCGCGGGTGCTCGTCTACGAGCCGTACGAGCGGGTGGTCTTCAGCTGGGACATCGGGCCGGACTGGCAGATCGTGGCCGACCCGGAGAACGCCAGCGAGGTCGAGGTGCGATTCGTCGCCGAGGGTGCCGGACGCACCCGGGTGGAGCTCGAGCACCGCAACATCGACCGGCACGGTCCCGGCTGGGAAGCCGTCCGCGAGGGCATCGCCACCGACCAGGGCTGGCCGCTGTACCTGGACCGCTACGCAGCGGTGCTCACCGGAGCCCGCTGACCCCGAGCCCCGGCGCCCGCCGCGGCCCTGCGAGCCGGTTGCGTCTCGCGCGCCTAACGTGGGGGCATGTCCAGCCCCGCTGAGCGTTACGCGGCTGCGCGGCGGCGGACCGCGCACCCCACGCTGTCGGACTTCACCGCCGAGCTGGGGTTCTCCCTCGACCCGTTCCAGGTCGAGGCGTGCGAGGCGCTCGACGAGGGCTCGGGCGTCCTGGTCTGCGCGCCCACGGGGGCGGGCAAGACCGTCGTCGGCGAGTTCGCCATCCACAAAGCGCTGTCCGAGGGGCGCAAGGCGTTCTACACGACGCCGATCAAGGCCCTGTCGAACCAGAAGTACGCCGACCTCGTCGAGCGCTACGGCGCCGACAGCGTCGGCCTGCTGACCGGCGACAACGCCGTCAACGGCAACGCGCCCGTGGTCGTGATGACCACCGAGGTGCTGCGCAACATGCTCTACGCCGACTCCCCGGCGATCGAGGGCCTCGGCTACGTGGTGATGGACGAGGTGCACTACCTCGCCGACCGCTTCCGCGGCGCGGTCTGGGAGGAGGTCATCATCCACCTCCCGGAGTGGGTCACCCTGGTCTCGCTGTCGGCGACGGTGAGCAACGCCGAGGAGTTCGGCGACTGGCTGGTCACCGTCCGCGGCCACACGAAGGTCGTGGTCAGCGAGGTGCGCCCGGTGCCCCTCTGGCAGCACATGCTGGTCGGCAACCGGGTGTTCGACCTGTTCTCCCTCCGCCCGTCGGCGCACGCGGCCGAGCAGGGCGAGAACCCGCGCGAGCTGTCCACCCGCGAGCGCGGGTCGTCCGTCGTCGACCCGGAGCTGGTCCGGTACGTCCGCGAGCAGGAGCGGCGGATCGACAGCTGGCACGGCGGCAACGGCGGTGGGCGCCGCGAGTCGTGGCACAAGCCGCGCTACCGGCCGCCGGCGCGCCCCGACGTCATCAGCCGGCTGGACGCCGCCGGGCTGCTGCCCGCGATCACCTTCGTGTTCAGCCGCAACGGCTGCGACGCCGCCGTCCACCAGTGCCTGCTGTCGGGCCTGCGGCTCACCGACGAGGCGGAGCGGGCCGAGATCGCCGAGATCATCGACCGCCGCACCGGCTCGCTGCCGGAGGAGGACCTGCACGTCCTCGGCTTCTGGGAGTGGCGGGAGGGCCTGCTCGCGGGCATCGCCGCGCACCACGCGGGGTTGGTCCCGGCGTTCAAGGAGACCGTCGAGGAGTGCTTCGTCCGCGGCCTGGTGAAGGCCGTGTTCGCCACCGAGACCTTGGCGCTGGGCATCAACATGCCCGCGCGCAGCGTCGTCCTCGAGCGCCTGGTGAAGTGGAACGGCGAGGCGCACGTCGACGTGACGCCGGGGGAGTACACGCAGCTGACCGGCCGGGCCGGGCGGCGCGGGATCGACGTCGAGGGCCACGCCGTCGTGATCTGGGCGCCGGGCATGGACCCGTCGGTGGTCGCCGGTCTGGCCAGCACCCGCACCTACCCGCTGAGGTCGAGCTTCCGCCCCAGCTACAACATGGCGGTCAACCTGGTCAGCTCCTTCGGCCGGGCCCGCGCACGGGAGCTGCTGGCGTCGTCGTTCGCCCAGTTCCAGGCGGACCGGTCGGTGGTGGGCCTGGCCCGCGCCGCCGCCCGGCACGAGCAGGACGCCGCGCGGTTCGCCGAGGAGATGCACTCCGACCGCGGGGACGTCGGCGCGTACGCCGAGCTGCGGCGCGAGATCTCCGACCGCGAGAAGGAGCTCTCCCGCGACTCGCAGGCCAAGCGGCGCATCGAGGCCGCCGACGCCCTGGCCGCGCTGCGCCCGGGCGACGTGATCCGGGTGCCCAGCGGCCGTCGGCAGGGGCTGGCCGTCGTCATCGACGCCGGGATCACCGACCTCGCCGACCCCCGGCCGCTCGTCGTCACCGAGGACAAGTGGGCCGGCCGGCTCGGGTCGGTCGACTTCCCGACGCCGGTGACGGCGCTGGCGCGGGTCAAGGTGCCGAAGAACTTCAACCACCGCAGCCCGCACGCCCGCCGCGACCTCGCCTCGACGCTGCGCAACGCCCGCGTCGAGCACGAACTCGGTGCCCGGCGGGTGAAGAACCGCTCGGCGGCCGCGGACGACCCGGTGCTCGCCGACCTGCGGCAGGCGCTGCGCAACCACCCGGTGCACCAGCTGCCCGACCGGGAGGAGCGGGTGCGCGTCGCGGAGCGGTGGCTGCGGTCGGTGCGGGAGGCCGACGCGCTGCAGAAGAAGATGACCGAGCGGACCGGGTCGCTGACCCGGCAGTTCGACGCCACGTGCGACGTCCTGGAGGAGCTGGGCTACCTCGTGCCGGAGGTGGCGCCGCTGGTGCCGGCCGACACGGAGGTCCTCGGCGCGGCGGACGACCTCCCGGTGGTCACCGACGACGGACGACGACTGGCGCGGATCTGGTCAGAGGCCGACCTGCTGGTCGCCGAGTGCCTGCGGTCGGGCGCCTGGCGCGGCCTCACGCCGGCGGAGCTGGCGGCGGCCGCCTCGACGGTCGTGTTCGAGGCGCGGCGGGACAACCCGGCGCTGCCCGCGGTCCCGGCCGGCAAGGTCGCCGCCGCCATCGGGGAGATGCGCCGGATCCGCGACCGGCTGCAGGACGTCGAGTCCTCCCACGGGGTCCGGGTCACCCGCGACCTGGACCTGGGGTTCGCCTGGGCCGCGTACCGGTGGGCCGACGGGCAGAGCCTGGACCGGGTGCTGGCCGGCGCCGAGCAGGCCGGGACGGAGCTGTCGGGCGGAGACTTCGTCCGCTGGATGCGGCAGCTGATCGACCTGCTCGACCAGCTGGCCAAGGTCGCCGAGGAGCCGGTGGCCGCCGTCGCCCGGGCCGCGGTCGGGCGGGTGCGGCGTGGCGTGGTCGCCGTGGCGGTCGGTGGCTGACCGGCGTTTCGCCGCAGGCCGCGGGGGTCGGTGGTAGGGCAGAATTCGCACGCCCGCGGCCGGTCGCCGCGGGGAGGACGCCGGATCGGGGAGCGACCCATGACCAACCCGCCGCAGGGCAGCGACGAGCCCGGCCGCGCGCCGGGGGAGGGCGACGCCGACCGGCAGCCGACCCAGCCGGTGCCGTCCTACGAGCGCCCCCAGCAGCCCGGACCGTCCTACGGCGCGCCGGCGCAGCCCCAGCAGCCCTACGGCCAGCCCCCGTCCGGTCAGCAGTACGGGCAGCCCTCCTACGGCGCGCCGCAGTACCAGCAGCCGTACGGGTCGCCCCAGCAGCCGCCGTCCCAGCCCTACGGGGCGCCCCAGTACGGCCAGCAGCAGTACGGCCAGCAGCCCTACGGCCAGTACGGGCAGCAGCCGTTCGGGCAGCAGCCCTACGACCGGCCGGCGGCCGCTCCATCGAAGTCACGGGTCGGCCTCATCGCCGGCGTGACCGCCGGGCTGCTCGTGCTCATCGCGCTCGTCGTCGTCCTGGTGATGAACCTGTCCTCGACGGTGCTCGACCGCAACGCGGTGCAGCGCGACGTCGCGACGCAGTTCGAGGAGCGCGAGGGCGTCGCCGTTGAGCTCAGCTGCGACGACGAGATGAAGGTCGAGGCCGGCGCCACCTACACGTGCACCGGGACCACGGCGGACGGCGAGGACGTGACCCTCGAGATCGCGATCACCGACGAGGACACCGCCGCCTACACGTGGACCGAGCCCTGATCCTCAGCTGAGCTGCCACCCGAGGGCCGCGCCCAGCCGCCGGACGCTGTTCTCGATCCCGTGCCGCTCGGCGAGCTCGGCCAGCGCGTCGGGGTCGGCCGGGGCCCGGGGCAGCGTCCCCTCCACCGGCGGCAGGTCGATCGTCCGCGCGACGGCGACCACCACCGGTGCGGCGTCGAGGTAGCCGGCCGCGGCGTGCAGCTTCTTGAGGACCGCGGCGGTCAGCGGCGGCTTCGGGACGACGGTCCGGGCCACCGCCGACCGGATGCCGGCCAGGTCGCCGAACTCGTTGATCAGCGCGGCCGCCGTCTTGGCACCGACCCCGGCCACCCCCGGCAGGCCGTCGCTCGGGTCGCCCCGCAGCACGGCGAAGTCGGCGTAGGCCCGGCCCGGGATGCCGTACTTCTCGGCCACCACGGCCTCGTCGACGAACTCGATGTCGGTGATGCCCCGGGCGGTGTAGAGCACGCGGATGCCGCGGTCGTCGTCGACGAGCTGGAACAGGTCGCGGTCGCCGGTCACGACGTCGACGGGGCCGCGGGCGCGGGTGGCGAGCGTCCCGATGACGTCGTCGGCCTCGTAGCCGGGGGCGCCGACCCGGTCGATGCCGGCGGCGGCGAGCACGTCGACCAGCACCGGCACCTGGGGGCTGAGCTCGTCGGGCACCTCCTCGCCGCCCTCCGGGGCCACCCGGTGCGCCTTGTAGGAGGGCAGCGCCTCCACGCGGAAGGCCGGCCGCCAGTCGTCGTCCCAGCAGGCGACGAGCCGGTCCGGGCCGTGCGTGGTCAGCAGCCGGGCGGTCATGTCGAGGAAGCCGCGGACGGCGTTGATCGGGCGGCCGTCGGGCGTCGTCACGCTGGTGGGCACGCCGTAGAAGGCCCGGAAGTAGAGGCTGGCGGCATCCAGCAGCATCGTCGTCACGATGGCGGACGGTAGCGGTCCGGCAACGATTGCGGAGATCGTCGGTCCGGCTGGTTAGTCTGCGCGCGTGGGAACCGCGACTGCACCGGCCGGAACCGGCCCCCTGGTGACGGTCGACCGGGTGCACGCCGCCCGGGAGATCGCCGGCGAGCTGGGGCTCGACCTGCTCGTCTTCACGCCGGGCTCCGACCTGCGCTACCTGGTCGGCTACAACGCCCACCCGCTCGAGCGGCTCACGGCCCTCGCGGTGCCGGCCCGCGGCGAGGCGTTCCTCGTCGTCCCGCGCCTGGAGGCGCCGATGGTGTCGGCGAGCCCGGCGGGGGAGCTCGGCCTCGACGTCCTCGCGTGGGACGAGACCGACGACCCGTTCGCGCTGCTGGCCTCGGCCGCCGGCGCCCGCCTCGGCGGCGCCCCGTCCCGGGTGGGCGTGGGCGCTCGCAGCTGGGCCGAGCACGCGCTCGGCGTGCAGCGCGCCGTCCCCGGCTCGGCCCTCGAGCTGGCCACGCCCGTCGTCGACCGCCTGCGGATGGTGAAGTCGGCCGCCGAGATCGAGGAGCTGGCGATCGCCGGCGCGGCCATCGACCGGGTGCACGCCCGCATGGGGGAGTGGCTCCGGGTCGGCCGCACCGAGGCGCAGGTCGGTGCCGACATCGCCGCGGCGATCCTCGAGGAGGGCCACGTCAGCGTCGACTTCGTCATCGTCGGCTCGGGCCCCAACGGCGCCAGCCCGCACCACGAGCTGTCCGACCGCACGATCGAGGCCGGCGACGTCGTCGTCGTGGACCTCGGCGGTGGGACGCCGACCGGCTACCGCTCGGACTGCACCCGCACCTACGTCGTCGGCGGCCCGGCGGCCCCGGACGTGGCCGAGTGGTACGGCGTGCTGCAGGCGGCGCAGCGGGCCGCCACGGATGCTGTGCGCCCCGGGGTGACCGCCGAGTCGATCGACGCCGCCGCCCGGACGGTGATCGCCGACGCCGGCTGGGGCGAGCACTTCATCCACCGCACCGGCCACGGAATCGGGCTGGACACCCACGAGGCGCCCTACGTCGTCGAGGGCAACGACATCCCGCTGGTACCGGGCATGGCGTTCTCGGTGGAGCCGGGCATCTACCTGGCAGGCCGCTGCGGCGCCCGCATCGAGGACATCGTCGTCTGCACCGAGGACGGCGTCCGAGTGCTGAACCACGGTCCCCGTGAGCTCGTCGAACTCCCCGGCTGAGCCGGGGGCGGCGGTCGACGTCGACCGCGCGCTCCTCGCCGCGCTGGCACGTGACGGCCGGGCCAGCTACACCGACCTCGCCGAGAAGGTCGGCCTGTCGGTGTCGGCGGTGCACCAGCGGGTGCGCCGGCTCGAGCAGCGCGGGCTGGTCACCGGATACCGGGCCACGCTCGACGCCAAGGCGCTCGGCCTGCCCCTGACGGCGTTCGTGTCGATCACCCCGATCGACGTCGCCCAGCCCGACGACGCGCCGGCCCGGCTGGCGCACCTCTCGGCCATCGAGGAGTGCCACTCGGTCGCCGGGGTGGAGAGCTACATCCTCAAGGTGCGGGTGGCCTCGCCCGATGCGCTGGAGCACCTGCTGCAGGACATCCGGGCGGCGGCGAACGTCACCACGCGGACGACGGTGGTCCTCTCCACCTTCTACGAGGACCGCCCACCGATCTGATGGCCGGCCGCTCCTGGTTCTGGACCAACCGGGTCGCCAACCCGGTGCTGCTCCGGGTGCTGCGCACGCGGCTCGGGCGGGGTCTCGGCCGGTCGCTCGCCGTGGTCCGGTACACCGGCCGGCGGACGGCGATCCCGCACGATCTGGTCTGCCAGTACGTGCGGAACGGCGACCTGGTCTGGATCCTGGTCGGGCAGGCCGGGCGGAAGACCTGGTGGCGGAACCTGCGCGCGCCGGCGCCGGTCGAGGTGTGGCTCGGCGGCCGGCACCTGCGCGGGACGGCGGTCGCCGTCGTGGGCGCCGAGGAACCGGAGGAGTGCGGCCGCGGGCTGGCGGTCTACGGGGCCACCGGCACAGCACCGGCCGACGCCGTCATGGTGCGGGTGGACCTCCAGCCGTCCTGAGACTGGACATCCGTTCGAACGTGTGTTCGCATGGTCGTCATGCGATGGGACGCGCAGCGGCTCGACCTCGACGAGCCCACCACGCTGCCGGGCATGCCGAGCATCCGCGGGCTGCTCCGCAGCGTGCAGGTGCCGGAGTTCCCCGGCCTGACGTTCCACGAGGTCCGCGCCAAGAGCGCCCTGAACCACGTGCCCGGCGAATCGGCGATGCCATTTCCGTACACGATCAACCCATATCGGGGATGCAGTCATCAATGTGTTTACTGCCTCAGCGGGGACACCCAGGTGCTGATGGCGGACGGCAGCCAGCGCCGTATCGCGGATCTGCGGGTCGGTGATCGCATCATCGGGACCGAGCAGCGCGGGACCTACCGCCACTACGTCCAGACCGAGGTCCTCGCACACTGGTCGACCATCAAGCCGGCGCACCGGGTGACCCTTCGCGACGGCACCGAGCTCGTGGCCAGCGGCGACCACCGCTTCCTCACCGGGCGGGGTTGGAAACACGTCACGGGCGCCATGAGCGGCGTCGGTCAGCGCCCGTACCTGACGACCAACGACAGCCTCCGCGGTTTCGGCAGGACCGTGGACACGCTCTCCGCGTGCCGCGAGTACCGGCGCGGTTATCTGACCGGCATGGTGCGCGGCGACGCGAACCTGAAGATCTACCGATACGCACGAGCTGGCCGCACGCACGGCGACGTCCACCGGTTCCGCCTTGCTCTCGCGGACGTCGAGGGACTCCACCGGACGCGCGCCTACCTGGCGCAGGAGGGTGTGACCACCGATTGGTTCTCCTTCACCTCCGCCACCGACACCCGCCGTGCGATGACGGCCATCCGCACCTCGGCTGCGGGCAAGGTCGCGCGGATCAAGGAGCTGACCGACTGGCCGTCGCGACCCACCAGTGCGTGGCAGAGGGGGTTCCTGGCCAGGATCTTCGACGCGGAGGGATCTCGCAGCGGCGGTGTCCTCCGGATCAGCAACGCCGACGACGAGATGCTGCGCCGAACGGGACAAGCCTTCTCGGCTTTCGACTTCGACGCCGTGCTGGAGGACCGTCAGCTGCCGAACCGCGTGCGCAGCATCCGACTCCGCGGGGGATTGCGGGAACACCTGCGCTTCCTCCACCTCGTCGACCCTGCGATCCGTCGGAAGTGCACTGTCGACGGGATCGCCCTCAAGAGCGATGCAGACCTCCGAGTGGTCAGCATCGAGGACCTCGGTCTCGAGATGCCGATGTTCGACATCACCACCGGCACCGGAGACTTCGTCGCGAACGGGGTGATCAGCCACAACTGCTTCGCCAGGAAGACGCATGAATGGCTGGAACTCGATTCCGGGCGCGACTTCGACACCCAGGTCGTCGTGAAGACCAACCTGGTGGAGGTGCTGCGTCGCGAGCTGGCCCGGCCGTCCTGGACGCGTGAGCACGTCGCGCTCGGCACCAACACCGACCCGTACCAGCGGGCGGAGGGCCGCTACAAGCTGATGCCCGGAGTCATCGCCGCCCTGGCCGACTCCGGCACGCCGTTCTCGATCCTGACGAAAGGCACCCTGCTGCGCAGGGACGTCCCGCTGCTCGTCGAGGCCGCCCTCCAGGTACCGCTCGGCCTCGGGATCTCGATGGCCATCTGGGACGACGAGCTGCACGCCGGCCTGGAGCCGGGGGTCCCGAGCCCGCGGGCGCGGCTGGACCTCGTGAAGGCGCTCGCCGATGCGGGACTGTCCTGCGGGGTCTTCCTCGCACCGGTGCTCCCCGGGCTGACCGACGACGTCGCGAGCCTCGACTCGGCACTCGGCGCGATCGCCGCTGCGGGCGCCGCCGGGGTCACCGTCATCCCGCTGCACCTGCGCCCCGGCGCGCGCGAGTGGTTCATGGCGTGGCTCTCGCGCGAGCACCCGGAACTGGTGCCGCGCTACCAGCAGCTCTACGCCCGCCGTGCCTACGTGCCGGCCGAGTACCGCACCTGGCTCGCGCGGCGGGTGGCGCCGCTCCTGGCGAAGCACGGCCTCGACCGCCAGAGCGGGGGGACGGCCCGGAAGGCGGTCGACCCGACGGGCGTGCCTGGCGACCCGGAGGTCGGCTTCCCGGAAGGCAGCCTGCCCTCCGGCGGCATGCCCGGGGTCCGGCCGAAGGGCGAGCTCGAGCCGTCGACCGCGCCCGGCGAGCACTCGGCCTGCGGCGAACAGCTCTCGCTGATCTGACCCGGGCACCTCACGGCTGGCAGGCTCGCGCCCGTGAGCTCCGATCCGGTCGACGACTGCATGTTGTGCGTCCCCGAACTGGCCGACGCCGAGTTCGGCCGCGCCCGGCTCTGGGAGGACGAGCTGTGGCGGCTGTCCGCCGTCCTGCAGGGACCGGTGCCCGGGTTCGCGCACCTCGAGCCCAAGCGGCACATCCCCTTCGTCACCGACCTCGACGGCGCCGAGGCGGCGACGTTCGGGCCGGTGCTCGCCCGCGCCACGCGCGCGCTGCGCGACGCGGCCGGCGCGGAGAAGACCTACGTCTACGTGTTCGGGGACCGCGTGCCGCACCTGCACCTCAACCTGGCCCCGCACCGGGACGGCGACGCGCTGCGCGGCGGCCCCGGGCTCCTCGAGCCCGGCGCGCGACCGGCGCCGGCGGACATCCACGAGCGCGTAGCGGAGGCCGCGCGGGCTGCGATGGCGGGGTTCGGCGCCTGACTCAGCCGGCCAGACGGGCGGACCGGCCCACCGCGCGAGCCGCCCGCACCACGCCGCGCGGCGACACCGGGGGCGCGCCGGCGGCCAGCGCCAGTCGGCGGTAGGAGTCGTAGGAGAGCTCGCGGTAGGCCACCGCGAGCTCCTCGGCCCACGCCTGGCGCGAGGGCGCCGCGGTCGCCCGCAGGTGCTGCGCCGTGCGCCCGGCGTGCTTGGTGAAGGTCGTCTGCAGCGCCTGGTTGGACAGCCGCCCACCGATGCGGGAGTCGAGCCCGGGACCGCGACGCAGTGCCGGCAGCACCCAGGGGCTGTCGGCCAGCGCCGGGAACCGGGAACGGACCGACTCCCAGGCGTGCCAGGCGGTCAGCGCGCCCGGCACCGACCACTCGCCGTCATCGGTCGAGACCAGCAGCCGCCGGCCGCTGGGGCGGACCTGATCGCGGCGCAGCGAGCGGAATGCCGCGACCGGCGCCGGCCAGCCAAGGGCCAGCGCGCACCAGGCCACTGCCCGCAGGTGCTCCGGGTCCTCGGTGCGGATCTGCGTCAGGGGACGGAGGTCGAGTTCCGGTGGGTCGGGCTCCGGCGTCGGCACCCGGGGCAGCGCCACCCCGCCGTACCGAGCGACCTTGCTGTACAGCGCCACCGTGGCCGGCTTCCAGCCGCGGGCCGCCGCGAGCGGCTCCAGGCCGGTCTCGCCGAGCTGGTCGGGCCCCAGCCCGAGCTCAAGGGCGGCTTCGGCCAGGCGCCGCCACTGGGCCTCGTACCCGGGTGGTGCGTCCAACCGGCGCCACGCACGCGCCGGCGGAGGGGCCGGCATGTCGGGCAGCGGCTGCTGCCACGCACCTCGCATGACAGAACACTACCGTTATCCCCAACAAACATGCAGCACGGATTTCGGCGTCACCTGCCGAACGGAAGTGCCCGGCGCCCTCCGGGCGCCATCGCAGCAACCGCGTGAGCGAAGGGTTCGTCGGCCGGGTGACCACCAGGAGCGGGGCCGGCAGGCCCCGTATCAAGACGGATATAGCTTGGGGATAACGGAATGACGATTCCCCGATCAGGTGGTGCGGCGGCGTTCGCGCGGCGCGGCCCGGGCGGGCTCCCGATCATGGAGGGCGTGCGCACCGTCGGGGTCGAGGAAGAGCTGCTGGTCGTCGACCCCGAGGGCCGTCCCGTGCCGCTCGGGCCCGACGCCCTGGAGATCGCCTCCCGCCGCGGTGAGGGGGAGACGCCCGAGGAGCACGACCGGGCCGCGCAGGGGAGCGGGACTGCCGACGCCGCCCACCTGATGCCCGAGCTCAAGGCGCAGCAGCTGGAGCTCGGCACCGCGGTGTGCGGGACGCTCCAGGAGGTCGAGACCGAGCTCCGGTTCTGGCGCGGCCGGGCCGCCTCCGCCGCCGCGGCCACCGGCGCGCACGTCGCGGCCCTGGCCAGCTCACCGGTACCCGTCGACCCCATCCCCACCGAGGGCGACCGCTACGCCCGCATGCTCGACACCTTCGGCCTGACCGCGCGCGAGATGCTCACCTGCGGCTGCCACGTGCACGTCTCGGTGGCCGACGACGACGAGGGCGTCGCCGTCCTCAACCGCATCCGGGTCTGGCTGCCGGTGCTGACCGCGCTCACCGCCAACTCGCCCTTCTGGCAGGGCGAGGACAGCGGCTACGCCAGCTTCCGCTCGCAGGCGTGGCACCGGTGGCCGTCCGCCGGTCCCAACGAGGTCTTCGCCGACGCCGGCGAGTACCACCGGCTCATCGACGACGTGCTCGCGACCGGCACGGTCCTGGACACCGGGATGGTCTACTTCGACGCCCGGCTCTCGGCCAACTGGCCCACGGTCGAGGTCCGCACCGCCGACGTCGCGCTGCGCGTCGAGGACGCCGTCACGCTCGCCGGCCTCGTGCGCGGGCTGGTCGAGACCGCGGCCCGCGACGACGCCTCGCCTCCCGACGTGCCCGCGACCGTCCTGCGGGTCGCCGCCTGGCGGGCGGGCCGGTCAGGCCTCGGTGGCGACCTCGTGCACCCGGTCACCGGGCGACCGGCGCCGGCGGCCGACGTCGTCGGCGACCTGCTCGGGCACGTGCGCCCCGCCCTCGCCGACGCCGGCGACGAGCAGCGGGTCACCGACGGCCTGGCCGCGCTGCTCCGCCGCGGTACCGGGGCTGACTTCCAGCGACGGGTCCACCGGCAGACCGGCGACCTGGCGGCGGTGGTGCGCGCCGCGGTGGCGGTCACCGCTGGTCTGCCGGACGATGCCGCCCAGGCGGCTCCCAGCTGGACCGGCTAGATTCCGGCCATGTACACCGCGAGCTGGCGCGACGTCGTCCGCCGCGACCTGTTCGGACCGTCGCCCGATCCGCGCGACAAGCCCTACCGCTTCGTCGACCGGGCGGTCCTCCTGCTGTTCAAGGCGTTCGGCTTCCGGTTCGACATCCGGGGCTCCGAGCACGTGCCGGTCGGCGGCGGCGCGATCATCTCGAGCAACCACGTCAGCTTCTTCGACTTCATGTTCCTGGGCCTGGGGGCGCTGCCGCGGCACCGCATGGTCCGGTTCATGGCGAAGGCCGCCGTGTTCGGGCACTGGTTCGCGGGGCCGTTCATGCGGGCCATGCAGCACATCCCGGTGGACCGGAAGGCCGGCGCGGCCGCCTTCGAGTCCGCCGTCCGCGCGCTCAAGGACGGCGAGGTGGTCGGCGTCTTCCCCGAGGCGACGATCAGCACCAGCTTCACCGTCAAGGAGCTGAAGGCCGGCGCCGCCCGCATGGCCGTCGACGCGGGGGTGCCGATCATCCCGGCGGCCGTCTGGGGCGGTCAGCGGATCGCCACCAAGGGCCACAAGGTGCAGTGGCGCCGCGGCGTCCCGGTCACCGTCATCCTCGGGGAGCCGATCGTCGCCGAGCCGGGGGAGCGGCCCCAGGCTCTGCTCCGCCGGACGAAGGCGGCCATGGAGGCCCTGCTCGACGAGGCCCAGGGCAGCTACCCCGAGCAGCCCACCGGCCCCGAGGACAGCTGGTGGCTGCCGGCCCACCTCGGCGGCACCGCTCCGACGCCCGAGGAGGCCGCGGCCAGCGACGCCGTCCGCGCCGCGGGCAAGGAGGTCACGGCCGCCCGGCCGCACCCCGCCAAACGGCTGCTGAAGCGGCTCCGCCGGCGCTGAGCCCGGCTCACTCCACGACGACGGGCGCCATCAGCCGGAACGTCTCCAGCTCGACGTCGTACCAGCGGCGGAACCGGCCGAGGGGCGCCATGCCCAGCCGGTCGCAGACGGCGATCGAGGCGGCGTTGCCGGGACGCACGACGGCGTAGACCTCGGGCACGCCGGCCCCGAAGCCGCGGTCGATGACGGCGCGCGCGGCCTCGGTGGCGTACCCGTGGCCCCAGGAGTCGGGGTGCAAGTGCCAGCCGACCTCGATCTCGCCCACCCCGTTCGGCAGGGGCTTGAACAGCACCGTGCCGGCGACGGACCCGTCGGCGCACTGGATCGCCCAGCAGCCGTACCGCTCGTCGAGCGCGTGGACGGTCGCCCACCGGTCCACCAGCTCGTCCGGGGGGACCGACGGTGTGCCGCCCACCCAGCGGGTGATCTCCGCGCGGGAGTAGATGTCGGTGAGCCGAGCTAGGTCGGCCGCCGAGGTCGTCCACGGCCGCAGCCGCAGCCGGTCGGTCAGCAGCAACCCGGTCGGTGATCCACCCACACGGGCTGCCTACCCCGGCACGCGGCCGGCGGACACCCGGATCTCAGCCGCCGGGTCCCTGGACCACGGGCCGGGCGAGGAACCCCTCCCGCCACGCCGCGACGGCCTCGGGCTCGGTCTCGATCCGCCAGTCCACCTCCCGCGCCTTGTCCACGTGGGAGAACCAGACGACCCCGGCGATGTCGGGGCGCGCGGCCACCTCGGCGAGCATCGCGGCCAGCCACTCCGCCTTGTCGCCCCCGCGGTTGGAACTCCCGGTCTCGGTCACCCAGATCGGCCGGCTCGTGATGGACCGGAGCTCCGCGAAGGACTGGTCGAACAGGCCGCCGAAGGTCGTCCAGCTGGTGTTCCAGCCATCGCGGCGGTCGTCGCCCCAGTTGTAGTTGCTGACGCCGACCGCATCGACGTAGGCGTCGCCGGGGTAGAGGGGAGCGAGCTGCCGAGCGCCGGTGTAGACGGCGTTCGGCGCCCACATCCACCGGACGTCGGTCACGCCGAGCGCGGTGAAGCGGTCGTGGACGTGCTGCCAGGCCTGGACGAACTCACCCTCGCGATTGCCGTTGACGCCCGTGCTCCAGGGGTACCAGTTGCCGTTCATCTCGTGCATCAACCGGATGGTCACCGGCTGCCCGTAGTCCGCGACCGATCGCGCGAACATGTCGATGTACTCGTCGTGCCGGCCGGCGATGATCGTGGCCAGCGAGTACGCCGGCTGCTGGGGCTTGTCGACGTCGACGTCCCACGGCTCCCAGGTGATCGACAGCCGGGCGCCTCGAGCCGCGACCGCGTCGGCGACGACCCGGTCCAGCGGTCGGTCGCGGCTCCACGCCTCGAAGACGTCGAAGACCTCGGGTGCGGTGCCGGTGGCCACGATGAAGCGGTCGAGGTCGGCCAGCGTCGGGGTCGACAGGCCCAGGGTCGGCGTCCGGACGACGTCCGGCGTCACCGTCGCCACAGCGGGGGGCGGGGGTGCGACCGCCGCGCCACCCTGTGCCGTGGCCTCACGGTCGTGCGCCGCGCCGGAGGCGACCACGATGTAGGCCACCAGTGCCGTCAGCGCCGTGGTGGCGCCGGCGATGACGCGGTATCCGCGCCGTCGTCTGCGGGGTGGTCCGCCAGCCTGGGTCACATCTGGCCCATCGGCAGCGACCTGCCGCGACGTGAGCCGAAACCGCGGGAGCTCACCCCGTACGGGGGATCGCCCCCTTTCGGGTACCAGGACCGGCGGAATCATGGCTCCCCGCACCACCAGGAGCACAGGCTTGAGCCGTGGGGAGCCGTGTTGCAGCGAAGCCGCGCCGCGTGCCGGAGCGGCGGCTGGAAGGGCGCCTCTACGGCCGCACGGCCACCGAGGTCACCGGACCCCTGGGCCGCACGGCGAGCCGGGTCAGCTACCGCGACGTGCTGACACCCGCGCAGCGCCGCAGCGTGCTCCTCCTCGGCTGGTTCCACGTCACCCTGGCGCTGGCCCTCACCGCCTACCTCCTGGTGCCGGAGAACCTTCCCCGGCTGCACGCCGGGCTCCTGGTCGACTCGGTCACCGTCGCAGGGCTGGTCGTCATGGTGGTGCTCCAGCTCGTCACGGCCCTGCGCACCTGGACGATCACCTACCACGCCGGCCAGGCGCGCGATCCCCTCCCGATGCGCCCCCCGCCGGGGCTGCGGGTCGCCGTCCTGACCACCATCGTGCCCGGCAAGGAGCCGGTGGAGCTGGTCATGGCCACTTTGCGCGCCATGCGCCGGATCCGCCACGACGGGGTGCTGGACGTGTGGCTCCTGGACGAGGGCGACGACCCCGAGGTGCGCCGTCGTTGCGCCGAGCTCGGCGTCCGGCACTTCAGCCGGAAGGGTCGCCCGGAGTGGAACGCGCCCAGCGGTGCCTTCCGCGCGCGGACCAAGCACGGCAACCACAACAGCTGGCGGGTCGACCACGAGCTCGACTACGACGTGGTCGCCCAGATGGACCCCGACCACATCCCGTTCCCGAATTTCCTCGAGCGGACCCTCGGCTACTTCGCGGACCCCGACGTGGCGTTCGTCGTCGCACCGCAGGTCTACGGCAACCTGAAGGAGTCCTTCGTCGCCCGCGGCGCGGCGGAGCTGGCCTACCTCTTCCACGGCATCATCCAGCGTGGCGGCAACGGGCACGACGCCCCGCTGCTCATCGGGACCAACCACCTGTACCGACCCGCGGCCTTCCGGCAGATCGGCGGCTACCAGGACTCGATCATCGAGGACCACCTCACCTCGATGGTCGTGTACGCCTCGGTGAACGAGGAGACCGGCCGCAACTGGAAGGGCGTCTACACCCCGGACATCGTCGCGGTCGGGGAGGGCCCGGCGACGTACTCGGACTTCTTCAGCCAGCAGAAGCGGTGGGCCTACGGGATCTGGCAGATCATCCGGCAGCACTCGCCCTGGGTCCTCCCCGAGATGCGCACCCGCCAGCAACGGTGGTCCTTCGTCGCCCTGCAGACGCACTACCCGACGACAGCCCTCACCTGGGTGGGCGGCGTCCTCCTGACGGTGCTGTACCTCGTGGGCGGGGTCACGGTCACCCACCTGCCCGTGCGCGAGTGGGGGCTGCTGTTCGCCGCCAACCTCGGGGTGGGCCTGCTCTTCGCCTTCTGCATGCGTCGGTTCAACCTGGTCGAGCACGAGCGGCGCTCCTGGGGGCTGTCCGGGATGCTCCTGGACCTGGTGACGGCGCCGGTCTACGTCGCGGCGGCGCTCGCGCAACTGGCCGGCCGGCCCCTGACCTACGTCGTCACGCCGAAGGGGAGCGCGGCCAGCCGGGACACCTGGCGGACGTTCCGCCCGCACCTCTTCTGGGCCGGCGTGGCGGTCGTCGCGATGCTCACCGGGCGCCTCCTCGACCACGAGTACCCGTCGCTGTACGTCTGGGCCGGGATCACGGCGCTGATCTGCCTGCTGCCTCTCGCCCACGTGGGGATCGCCAGGCTCGCCGAGGTGAAGGTGGTGCGCCCGGCCGCTCTGCGGCCGGTGATGCGCGCACGCCGGCTCGGGGACGTGCTCGTCGCCCAGGGCGCGCTCTCCCCGGGGCAGCTCCGCGACCTCCTGGACCTGCAGGCCACCCGCGACGCGGGCTGGCTGCGGCTGGGCGACCTCGCGGTCGCGGAGGGGATCATCACCCCGGACCAGCTGAGGGCGGCCCTGTACCCCTCCGGCAGCGACCTCGCTGTCCGCCAGCTCCAGCCGGTCTGAGCCCCCGGACGCTCAGACCCCGAGGTCGGCCACCGACGCCGCGCGCGACTCGGCTGCCCGCAGCTCCGCGGCGACCGGGTCGTGCTCCCGCTCGGCCCACCAGCGCTGCCCGCTCTCCGGCAGGGTGCTGATGGGGTCGTAGTAGGTGTAGCGCCGGTCCAGCGCCGCCTCGTCGCCCAGCTCGATGCCGGTCCGGTAGTTCTTGGTCCAGTAGCTGATGCCGCGCTCGCG
The DNA here is from genome assembly GCF_054050495.1 of Blastococcus sp. SYSU D00922. Taxonomy (NCBI): domain Bacteria; kingdom Bacillati; phylum Actinomycetota; class Actinomycetes; order Geodermatophilales; family Geodermatophilaceae; genus Blastococcus; species Blastococcus sp. SYSU D00922. Next base: position 123,646 of record NZ_JBJGZL010000002.1, on the reverse strand, counting down.
GTCGTACTCGGCGACCTGGTGCACCCAGCGCTTGCCGACGTAGGGGACGTCGCAGACGATCCGCGGCGTCGCGAAGCCGGGCAGGTAGCCCATGATGTCGTGCTGCAGCGTCTGGGCCTGCGCCAACGACACCCGCCAGTGCTCGGCGCTGGGGATCATGTCGCACATGTAGAAGTAGTACGGCGTGATACCTGCGCCGTCCTGCAGCGCGAAGCAGAGGTCGAGCAGCTGGCCGGCCGTCGCGTTGACGCCCTTGAGCAGCACGCCCTGGTTGCGCACGTCGCGCACGCCGACCGTCAGCATCGCCCTCGCGGCCTCCGCGACGAGCGGGGTCACCTGCTGCGCCGCGTTCACGTGGGTGTGAATCGCCAGGGAGACGCCGCGCTCGCGAGCGGTCCGGGCGAGCCGGCCCATGCCCTCGACGACGTCGTCCTGGAGCCAGTGCTGGGGCAGGCCCATGAGGGCCTTGGAGGCCAGCCGGATGTCCCGGACCGACTCGATCTCCAGCAGTCCGGCGACGAACGCCTCGAGGTTCTTGAACGGCAGGTTGGCGACGTCGCCGCCGGACACCACGACGTCGCGGACGCCGGGGGTGCGGCGCAGGTAGTCCAGCATCGCCGTCTGGCGGTCGACCGGCTTGAGCTCGAACTTCAGCTTCGGGACGGCGGGCGTCGAGTTGCCGACCAGGTCCATGCGGGTGCAGTGGCCGCAGTACTGCGGGCAGGTCGACAGCAGCTCGGCGAGCACCTTGGTGGGGTAGCGGTGGGTGAGCCCTTCGACGGCCCACATCTCGTGCTCGTGCAGCGAGTCGCGCGCCGCGTACGGGTGGCTGGCCGCCGCGCCGGGCAGCCGGTCGGAGGCCACGGGGAGCATGTAGCGCCGCACCGGGTCGGCCAGCATCGCGGCCGTCGTCGGCACGGCGTCCGGCACCATCGTGTTGAGCATCTGCGGCGGGAGCAGCAGCGACATGGTCGCCCGACCGGCCTGGTCGGCCTCGACGTCGGCGTAGAACGACTCGTCGAGCAGGTCGCCGTAGACGCCGCGGAGCTGGCGCAGGTTCTTCACGCAGTTGACGCGCTGCCACTGGGCGCTGCGCCACTGCTCCTCGGACACGTCCGCGAAGCCGGGCAGCCGGCGCCAATCGGGCTCGACGAGCTCGCGTGCGACGTACTCGTAGGGCTGCTCGAGCACGGTGCCACCTCCTCAGGTCTCCGCAACACGGGTGAGCCTACGGGAGAATCTTCGGCTGAATGTGTCCGACGCGATAGGTTCTCCTGCATCGAACGGGTGAGGCGGGAGAGTCGCGTGGGTGGATCGGTCGAGCGGACCCTCGGGGTGCACCGCGTCCTGGAGCCGCGGGGCGCGCTGCCGCAGGCGGCGCAGCGGCTCGACGCCGACCCCGCGATCGGGCCGGACGAGGTGCGCATCACGGTGCAGCGGCTGAACCTCGACGCGGCCTCGTTCCGCCAGCTGTCGGAGTCCTGCGGCGGCGACGGCGCTGCGGTGCGCGCAGCCGTCCTCGACATCGTCGCGACCCGCGGCAAGATGCAGAACCCGGTGACCGGCTCCGGCGGCATGCTGATCGGCCTGGTCGACGCCGTGGGCCCCGAGTCGCCCCTCGGCCTCGAGGTCGGGCAGCGCGTGGCCACCCTGGTGTCCCTGACGCTGACGCCGTTGCGGATCACCGACGGGCTCGAGGCCTGGGACGGGCGCAGCGAGCAGGTGCCGGCGGCCGGGACCGCGATCCTGTTCGCCCGGTCGATCGCCGCGGTGCTGCCCGACGACCTGCCCGACCCCGTCTCGCTCGCCGTCCTGGACGTCTGCGGCGCCCCGGCGGCGACCGCCCGCGTGGTCGAGCGGACCGGCGCGCGCTCGGTCGTGGTCCTGGGCGCGGCGGGGAAGTCCGGCTGCCTCTCGCTGGCCGCCGCCCAGCAGGCGGGCGCCGCGGAGCTGACCGGCCTCGTGCGCGACGAACGGGAGGCGGTGGCCCTGCGTGCGTCCGGCCTGGCCGACCGGGTCGTGATCGCCGACGCCACCGATCCGCTGGCGGTGGCGGCCGCGGTCGGGGCGCCGGCCGACGTCACCGTGGTCTGCGTCGACGTCCCGGGGGCCGAACACGGCGCCGTCCTCGCCACGGCGGAGGGAGGCACCGTGGTCTTCTTCTCCATGGCCACGTCCTTCTCGGCGGCGGCCCTGGGCGCGGAGGGGATGGCGGCGGACGTGACGATGCTGGTGGGGAACGGCTACACGCCGGGGCACGCGGCTCTGGCGCTGGACCTGTACCGCCGGACGCCCGGCGTCCGTGCGCTGATCGACCCGCGCGTCCGGGCATGAGCCTGCTGCTGACCGACGTCACCGTCGGCGACCGCCCCGGCCGCGCCGTGCACGTCGTGGACGGCCGGATCGCGTGGCTGGGCGACGCCGCGCAGGCACCGGCCGCCGACCGTGTGCTGGCGGGGGAGGGGGCGCTGCTCACCCCCGCCTTCGTCGACGGGCACGTGCACGCCACGGCGACCGGCCTGGCGCTCACCGGTCTCGACCTCCACTCGAGCTCGAGCGTTGCCGACGCGGTGGCCGCCCTCCGCGCGCACGTCGACCGCACACCCGACGGCATCGTGCTGGGCACCGGTTGGGACGAGACCGGCTGGCCGGAAGGGCGTGGCCTGACCCGGCACGACCTCGACGCCGTCGTCGGCGACCGCCCCGCCTACCTCGCCCGGGTCGACGTGCACTCCGCCACCGTGTCGACCGCGCTGCTCGACCGGATCCCGGGCATCACGGAACTGCCCGGCTACGACGCCGACGGGCAGCTGCGGATCGACGCCCACCACGCCGCTCGCCAGGCGGCCTACGGAGCGGTCGACGACGCCCAGCGCAGGGCCGCCCAGCGGGCCACCCTCGACACGGCGGCGGCCCTGGGCATCGGGTCGCTGCACGAGATGGCCGGCCCGGAGGTCTCCAGCGCCGACGACCTCGCCGGCCTCCTCGCCCTGGCGGCGGACCGCCCCGGCCCGAGGGTCCTCGGCTACTGGGGCGAGCTGGCCGAGCGCGGCGGGCTGGACCTGGTCCGCGAGCTCGGCCTCGCCGGGGCAGGGGGCGACCTCTTCTGCGACGGGGCGTTCGGCTCGCACACCGCGGCGCTGGGCAACGGCCCCTACACCGACCGCCCCGACACCTCCGGCAGCCTGCGCTTCGCCACCGGTCAGCTGGTCCACCACGTGCGGGCCTGCACGGAGGCCTCGATCCAGGCGGGCTTCCACGTCATCGGGGACGCCGCCGTCGCCCAGGTGATCTTCGCGGTGGAGACCGTGGCCGCCGACCTGGGCCGGGACGCGGTCCGCGCCTGCCGGCACCGCCTCGAGCACGTCGAGATGGTCGACGGTCCGGACATCGAGCGGATGCGCGACCTCGGCATGGTGGCCAGCGTCCAGCCGGCCTTCGACGCCGCCTGGGGCGGGGACGCCGGGATGTACGCCGAGCGGCTGGGCGTCACGCGCGCGCTCGCGACCAACCCGTTCGCCGACCTCGCCGACGCGGGGGTGGCGCTCGCCCTGGGCAGCGACGCGCCCGTCACGCCGCTGGACCCGTGGGGGAGCGTCCACGCCGCGATCGACCACCGGACCCCCGGCTCCGGGCTGCGACCCTTCGACGCGTTCGACGCGCACACCCACGGCGGCTGGCACGCGGCCCGGGCGGAGCACGCCGACGGCCCGCTGGGGATCGGCGCACCGGCCGACCTGGTCCTCTGGGAGACGCCGCGGACCCTCTCGTCCGTCCTGTCCGAACGCGCGCGGCCCGCGTGCCGCCTCCTGGTCGTCGGAGGAGAACCCGTATGACGCACCTCGACCTCGACCCCGTGCTGGTGGCCCGCGCCCGCGAGCTGGCCGCGCGGGCGGCGCAGCCCGTCGTCGACCTCGCGCACCGGCACACCACCGTCAGCGTGGAACGCGCCGTCCTGCGGCTGGCGGGGCTGACCGGCACCGACCCGGTGACGGGGGAGGGGCGGCTGGAGGACCGGGTGCCGTGGGCCAACCGCGTCGTCGACGCCGTCCGCGAGCAGGTGGGGCTGGAGTCCGGCGTCGCCCTCCCCGTTTGGCACGCCCTCGCCGCCGGGGGGACGCTGCAGTCCCTCGCCGAGGACGTCGGCGCCGGGACGGCGCGCTTCGAGATCCCCACCGGCGCTGCCGCGGAGCGCGCCCGCGACGCGGCGCGAGAGGCAGCGGCGGAGGGCATCGCGCGGATCGACGCCAACCGGCGGCGGCGCGAGGAGCTCGTCGCCCTGCACGGGGACCCGCCGCGCCGGCCGTGGATCTACCTGATCGTGGCCACCGGCGACATCCACGAGGACATCCCGCAGGCGCAGGCGGCCGCGCGGGCCGGCGCCGACGTCATCGCCGTCATCCGCTCGACCGGCCAGTCGCTGCTGGACTACGTGCCCGAGGGGGCCACGCGGACCGGTTACGCCGGCACGTACGCCACGCAGGAGAACTTCCGGCTCATGCGGGCCGCTCTGGACGACGTCAGCGCCGAGCTCGGCCGCTACGTCCGGCTGACCAACTACGCGTCCGGGCTGTGCATGCCGGAGATCGCCGTCCTGGCCGGGCTCGAGCGGCTGGACATGATGCTCAACGACGCGATGTACGGGATCCTCTTCCGCGACATCAACCCGCGGCGCACCTTCGTCGACCAGCGGTTCAGCCGGATGGTGCACGCCCGCGCCGGGATCATCATCAACACCGGCGAGGACAACTACCTCACCACCGCCGACGCCGTCGACGAGGCGCACACCGTCACGGTCAGCCAGTTGCTCAACGAGACCCTGGCCAAGGAGGCCGGCCTCGAGGACTGGCAGCTCGGCCTCGGGCACGCGTTCGAGATCGACCCCGACCGGCCCGAGTCCTTCCGGCTGGAGCTGGCCCACGCTCTGCTGGCGCGGTCGCTCTTCCCCGACGCCCCGCTGAAGTGGATGCCGCCGACCAAGCACATGACCGGCGACGTCTTCCGCGGCTACCTGCTCGACGGGTTCTTCAACCTGACCGGGGCGCTCACCGGCCAGGGCATCCTGCTGGTCGGGATGATGACCGAGGCGGTCGTCACCCCGTGGCTGTCCGACCGCGACCTGGCGCTGCGCAACGTCCGGTACGTGCTGAATTCGGCCGGCAACCTGGCCGAGGACTTCCACCCACCGAGGGGCGGGTTCATCGACCAGCGGGCCGACACCGTGCTCCGGGAGGCCGTCGACCTCCTCGGCCGGATCGCCGACCACCCCGAGGGGCTGATCCAGGCGATCGCCGACGGAACGTTCGGCATCACCAAGCGCCCCGCCGACGGGGGCAAGGGCCTGGACGGCGTCGTCGCGACCGGACCTGAGGCCTACAACCCCGCACTGGAGCTCCTCGAGACGAAGGAGACCGCCCATGCCTGAACGCGGTCTCGACCGTGCACTGCGACCGAGCACGGTCGCGGTGATCGTCGCGGTGGTGCTGGCGCTGACGGGACTCGGCCTCGCCCTTCCGGCGCTCTCCGTCGCCTACAGGGCGGTCGGCTTGCTGCTCATCGTTCTCGCCGTCGTCGTCGGTCTCGTGCAGCTGTTCAGGAGGACCAGACGATGAACGTGATCCGGCCTTACGGAGACACCACCGGCGACGGCATGGTGCAGACGTCGTTCACTCTTCCGGTGCCGATGGGCCCCAGGGCCGAGGGCGCCGCGCTGCAGCTGGCGAACAGGATGGGCATCGAGCCGGCGATGGTGGTGCACAGCCACGCGATCGACAGCGGCTACACGTTCTTCGTCGTCTACGGCAGCGTGAAGCACCTGGTCGACCTCGACGCCGTCGTCGTGGAGGAGCGCGCCTACCCGCTGCTCTCGTCGTCGGAGATCAACGGCGCCATCCGCAGCGGCCTGAACCGCAAGATGGTCGTCCTCGGCGCGTGCATCGGCACGGACGCCCACACGGTCGGCATCGACGCGATCCTCAACGTCAAGGGCTTCGCGGGGGAGAAGGGCCTGGAGTACCTGCGCGAGATGGCCGTGACGAATCTCGGCGCGCAGGTCACCGTGCCCGAGCTCGTCGCGAAGGCCCGGGCCGCCCGGGCCGACGCCGTCCTCGTCTCGCAGGTGGTCACCCAGAAGGACGCGCACCTGCGCAACACCCGGGAGCTCGCCGCTGCCTTCCGCGAGGCGATGGGGGAGCGGCGACCCCTCCTGGTCGTCGGCGGCCCGCGCTTCGACCCGTCCATGGCCGCCGACCTCGGCGTGGACAAGGTCTTCGGCCGGGGCACGACGCCCGGCGAGGTCGCCAGCTACCTCGTGCACGCACTGGTGAAGGAGCCCGCATGACCGAGCAGGACCCGCGCATCGGCCTGACCGTCACCCACCGCCGGTACGTCCCGTACGCGCACGCCCACTACGGCGGCGCGCTGGTCGACGGGGCCTACACGCTCGGGCTGTTCGGCGACGTGGCCACCGAGATGGCGATCGTGATGGACGGCGACGAGGGCCTGCTGGCCGGCTACTCGGAGGTGCGCTTCCTCGGGCCGGTGCGGGCCGGGGACGTGCTGGAGGCGACCTGCGAGGTGGTGCGGATCGGCCGCCGCAGCCGGGAGCTGCGCTGCACGGCGCGCGTCGTGGCCCGCGCCGAGCCGGAGCGGAGCCCCTCGGCCGCCCGCGTGCTGGAGCCCCCGCTGACCGTCGTCGAGGCCACCGCGGCGCTCGTCGTCCCGGGCCCTTGACGCGCCGATAACGTTTCAGCCACAGTAGCTCCCGCAGTCACCGTATGTACGCGCGCAGACGCGCGCAGTTCCTACAGTCGCTGCAGTTCCACCCGGGAGCACCGTGATGCGCTCCTCCGGATCGAGCCGGAACGCCCGCCGACCCAGCCAGGTCGCGCGGACGCCCGGCAGGCCGGAGGGGAGTGGACCGGGCACCCCGGCGGGGCCCCTCGGATCCGCGTCATCAGACAACGGTCGAGCCGATCGCGCCCAGCGACCGGCCGTCCGGCCCGAAGATGCGGAGCCCGTGCGGAGCACCTGCCGGCCGCTGACCCGGTGGAGGGATGGACCGGCCGCGCACGCGGGCCGGGATGGGATGCTGGGTCAGGACCGCAGCCGACGGCGCGGCGGTCCGGACCCCGTCCGACCGGCTCGGGGGAGCGACCCGGGAGGCAGTGGGTGCCGGCAGGAGCTGGAGAGCCGGCGGTCGGCACGCTGACGCGGCCGACCCCGCCGGCGTCGCAGGCGCAGGACCGGCCCCGCGGCCGGTGGCCGTGGCGCACCCTGCTCGCCGCCCTCGGCGGTCTCCTCCTCGTCCTGGCGTTCCCCGGCTACGACCTCGTCGGCCTCGCCGTCCTCGGCCCGGCCGCGCTGGCCTACGCCGTGCACGGCCAGCGGGTCCGCTCGGGGGTCTGGTTCGGCCTCGTGTTCGGGCTGGCGTTCTTCGTCCCGCTGCTCTCCTGGACCGGCATCTACGTCGGGCCGCTGCCCTGGCTGGCGCTCGCCGTCTGGGAGGCGCTGCACCTCGCCCTGCTCGGCGGCGCCACCGCCCTGACCTCCCGGCTGCGGTTCTGGCCGGTCTGGACGGCTGCGCTGTGGGTCGCCGACGAGGCGGTCCGCGGGCGCTTCGTGCTCGACGGCTTTCCCTGGGGGCGGCTGGGCTTCAGCCAGACCGAGGGCCCGCTGCTGTCCCTGGCCGCGTACGGCGGGGTACCCCTCGTGACCTTCGCGGTCGCCCTCGTCGGTGCGTTGATCGCCGCCGCGGCCCTGACCCTGCAGCGCGCCTGGCGGGCGTCGGGCGACGACGCCGTCCGCGGCCCCGCCCTGCGGACGGGGGCGCTGCTCGTCGTGGCGGTGCTCGCGGTGCCGCTCGTGGGCATGCTGGCCTGGCTGCCGCTCGCCGGGGGCTCGCTCACCGCCGGCGGCCCGACGTCGACCGTCGCCGTGATCCAGGGCGACGTGCCGCGGGCCGGTCTGGACTTCAACGCCCAGCGGCGGGCCGTGCTCGACAACCACGTGCAGCGGACGCTGGAGCTGGCCGACGCCGTCGCGGCGGGGGAGGAGCCGCAGCCCGACGCCGTCCTCTGGCCCGAGAACAGCTCCGACATCGACCCCTACCGGAACGAGGACGCCGCCGCGCAGATCCGGCGGGCCGCCCGCGCCGTCCAGGCCCCGATCCTCGTGGGTGCGGTGGTGCAGGGGCCGGACCGGTTCATCAGCAACACCGCGATCGTCTGGGACCCCGAGGACGGGCCCGGCGACACGTACGTGAAGCGGCACCCGGTCCCGCTGGGGGAGTACGTGCCCGCGCGCAGCTTCTTCCGCTTCTTCAGCGAGGACGTCGACCGGGTCACCGACCAGTTCGCCGGCAGCGAGGTCGGCGTGCTCGACGTCGGCGGCGTGACCGTCGGCAACCTCATCTGCTTCGAGGTGGTCTACGACGGGCTCGTGCAGGACGTCGTCGACGGCGGGGCGGGGATGATCGTCGTCCAGACCAACAACGCCACCTTCGGCTACACCGACGAGAGCGCCCAGCAGCTGGCGATGAGCCGGCTGCGCGCCGTGGAGTTCGGCCGGACCGTCGCGGTGGCCGCGACGAGCGGCATCTCCGCCGTCGTCGCGCCCGACGGGTCGGTCGTGCGCTCCTCGGACCTGTTCGAGCCCGCCGTCTTCGTGGAGGAGATCGCCCAGCGCAGCTCCACCACGGTCGCCCAGCAGCTCGGATCGGCCCCGGAGTGGGTGCTCACCGGGCTCGGCGCGGCGGCCGTCGTCGCCGCCGTGGTGCTGCGCCGGAGGGACGCCCGATGAGCGGCCGCGTCCTGGTCATCGTGCCGACCTACAACGAGGTGGAGAACCTCGAGCGGATCCTCGACCGGCTGCACGCCAGCGTGCCGGAGGCCCACGCCCTCGTCGTCGACGACGGCTCGCCCGACGGCACCGGTCAGCTGGCCGACAAGCTCGCCGCCCTCGACGAGCGGGTGCACGTCCTGCACCGCACCGCCAAGCAGGGCCTCGGGCAGGCCTACGTGGCCGGCTTCCGGTGGGCCCGGGAGCGGGGCTACGACGTCCTGGTCGAGATGGACGCCGACGGCTCGCACGCTCCCGAGCAGCTGCCCGACCTGCTGGCGGCCCTCGGGTCGGCGGATCTCGCGCTGGGCTCCCGGTACGTGCCCGGGGGAGCGGTGACCGACTGGCCGCTGCACCGGCTGCTGCTGTCCCGCCTCGGCAACCGGTACACGCGGTGGGCGCTGCGCCTGCCGCTGCAGGATGCGACCGGCGGCTACCGGGCGGCCCGGGCCGAGCTGATCGACCGGCTGCCGTTCGGCGACGTCGCCAGCCAGGGGTACTGCTTCCAGGTCGACTGGGCCTGGCGGGCGGTGCGGGACGGCGCCCGGGTCGTGGAGGTGCCGATCACGTTCGCCGAACGCGCGTTCGGCAGGAGCAAGATGAGCGGCTCGATCGTTAGGGAGGCATTGGTACGGGTCACCGTGTGGGGCCTGCGGGACCGGCTGGCCGACTGGCTGCCGGGCCGCGTGCGCCGTCCGGTGCCGGCGCGAGCCGGGCGCAGAGAGGCAGGACAGCATGAGTGACGCCGTGGGGCGCCGGGTCCGGACGGCCGCGGGCCTGCTGGTGCTCGCCGAACTGGTCGTCTTCGTCCTCGTCGCGGCCTGGATCGGGGTCGGCTGGACGATCCTGGCCACGCTCGCGACCAGCGTGATCGGCTGGGTGCTGCTCGCCCGCCAGGGCACCCGCGCGCTCGCCGACCTGCGCGAGCGCGCCCGCAGCCGCCGCTCGCCCGGGGCCGAGCTCGGCAACGCCGGCCTGGTCGCCGCCGGCGGGCTGCTCATGGTCCTGCCGGGGTTCATCGGCGACGTCGTCGGCCTGCTCTGCCTGCTGCCGGGCACCCGGAACCTCGTGCGGGGCGCGCTGACCCGCCTGGTGCTGGCCCGCCTGCCGATGGGCCTGCGGCCGCCGGTCCGCGTGGAGAGCGTCCGCACCGCCGAGGTGCCCCGTACCGACGGCTACCCGGACGCGAGGTCGGGGAGCTCGCGCCTGGTCATCGAGGGGGAGGTCGTCCGCGGGCCGGACGGGCGCCCGCTCGCCTGACGCAGACGCGACACGGCCCCGGTGGAGTTCTCCACCGGGGCCGTCTGCGTTCGTGCTGGGATCAGCTGGCGCGGGTGCGCCGACCACGGAGCACGTCGAGGCGCTCGGCGAGCACCTCTTCGAGGTCCTCCACGGAACGACGCTCGAGGAGCATGTCCCAGTGGGTCCGCGGGGGCTTGACCTTCTTCGGCGCCGGCTCGGCACCGCCGACCAGCTTCGCGGCCGAACCGTCGAACTTGCACTCCCAGGTGTCGGGGAGCTCGGCGTCGTCGGCGAAGGGCACCGTGAACAGGTGGCCGGACGCGCACCGGTACTCGGCGTACTGCCGGTCGATCGGCGCGGTGTTCCGCTCCGTCTCATAGCTGACGCTGCCCAAGCGGCTGCCGCGCAGGGAACGCTCGCCCATGGCACACCGTCCTCTCGTTCGTGTGTCGGTCGCGACTCGATCTCCGGCCACGCGGGGGCATACCCACGAACCCGGAGGAGTCACAGAGATGAACGACAGAAATCGCGGAAGGATTCCGCCGAATCAGTGGTCCATCATCGCATGGGGGCAGATCCGCCGCGCGATTGCCCCTCGGAGGGGTGAGCGCGCAGGTCAGGGGAGCGCCAGCTGCCCCGGTCCGGCCGCGGTGGGCCCCAGTTCGCCCCGCACGTAGTGCCGCCGGCAGAGCACCTGGTAGCGGACGGCGGGGGAGTGGCCGGGGTCCTCGCCGGGCAGTTCCGCGGGCGCGGTGTCGGCCACCACGACGGTCTCGCCGGAGTGCACCATCACGCCGTCGACCACGCGTGCGTTGAGCAGCCCGGGCAGGCCGCACCAGCACAGCACCTCGACCTGGATGCGCTGCACGTCGTCGGCGACCTCGAGCAGCCGCCGGGTGCCCGGGAACAGCTGGGCGCGGAAGTCGGTGGTCAACCCGAACGCGTAGACGTCGACGTGCGACTCGTCGACCAGCTCGGCCAGCTGGTCCACCTGCGTGCCGGTGAGGAACTGCGCCTCGTCGACGATCAGGTAGTCCACCCGCTGCCCGTCGGCCCACCGCTCGCGGACCAGCAGGCGCAGGTCGACGTCGTCGTCGATCTCCGTCGCGGCCCGCGAGAGTCCGACGCGGGAGCTGATCTGCGGCGCCGCCGAGCGGTCGCCCTGGGTCAGCAGCAGCCCGTGCCGGCCCTGCCGGCTCTGGTTGTGGTCCACCTGGAGGGCCAGCGTCGACTTCCCGCAGTCCATCGGCCCGTGGAAGAACCGCAGGTGGGCGGGCGCGGGGTGGCGGCGGCGGTCGCCGGACGCCGGGATCGAGTTCGGCAGGGGGAGGGGGACGGCCGGGTCGACCGGGGTCACAGGCGCTCCGGGGGTGTGTTGCCAGCGGCGACGACTGCGCGCCGCATCGGCAGGGCCGCCAGCGCGATGAAGCCGCCCACGAAGAAGATGACCAGGCTGACGATCGCCAGCCGGTAGGAGCCGGTCAGCTGGTAGGTCAGGCCGAACGCCAGCGGCCCGAGCCAGCTGGTGCCGCGGTCGCTGATCTCGTAGAAGCCGTAGTACTCGGCCTCCTTGCCCGCCGGGATCAGCTGGCTGAACAGCGACCGCGAGAGGGCCTGGGTGCCGCCCTGCACCAGGCCGATGACGGCCGCCAGGGCGTAGAACTGCGCCACCGCGCCGGTCTGCAGGAAGAAGGCGGCCAGCAGCACGCCGATCCAGGCCACCAGCGCGCCCAGGACGACGCGCTTCGCGCCGTATCGGCCGGCCAGCCGGCCCAGACCCAGCGCGCCGAAGATCGCCACCACCTGCACCATGAGGATGGCGCCGGTCAGCACCTCCTGCTCGAGGTCGAGCTCCTCGGTGGCGTACGTCGCCGACAGCGAGATGACGGTCTGCACGCCGTCGTTGAACAGCAGGTACGCGCCGAGGAACCACAGGGTCAGCGGGAACGCCCGCATCTCCCGGAAGGTCCGCGCGAGCTGGCGGAAGCTGCTGCCCGACCGGGCGGCATCGGCGTCGCGCACCGGCCGGTTGCGCAGGCGGGAGACGGTGAAGACGGTGAACGCGCCCCACCACAGACCGGCGGTGGCCAGGCAGATGCGTACCGCCTCACCCGTGGTCAGGCCGAGCGACTCGGCGCTGAGCACGAGACCGAGGTGGATGGCCAGCAGAACCGCGCCGCCGACGTAGCCGAACGCCCAGCCGCGGCTGGAGACCTTGTCCCGCTCGTCCGGCCCGGCCAGGTCGGGCAGCCAGGAGTAGTAGACGACGGTCGCCGCGCCGAAGCTGACGTTGGCCACGACGAACAGGACGGCGGCCATCAGCCACCGGCCGTCACCGGCGAAGTACAGGGCGGTCGTCGCCAGGGCGCCGAGGAACGCGAAGCCGGCCAGCATCTGGCGCTTGCGACCGGTCCGGTCGGCGACGGCGCCGGCCAGGGGGAGCACGAGGACCTGGACGACGACCGAGAACGACAGCACGTAGGAGAACCAGCTGCCCGCGGCGATCGACAGCCCGAGGAACGACAGCCGCTCGTCGGGCCCCGCGGCGTCGCGGGCGATCGCCGTCAGGTACGGGCCGAGGAAGACGGTCGTCACCGAGGTGTTGAAGACCGACATGGCCCAGTCGTAGGAGTACCAGCCGAAGCGCTCGCGCTTCAGGGCCTTCTCGTCCGCGGGGTCGACGGGTCGGCCGGCGGGCCCGGTGCCGGTGTCCGGGGGCGCAGTCGTCACGGGCGCAGGCTCCCAGCCGCCGGACGGCCGGTCCAGCACCGGGCCGGAGTCGTCACGGGATGTCCTCGGGAACCACACCACCGGGGTACGCCGCGACGGCGGTGGTCGGCCGGGTGGGGTCGACGAACGCCGGGCGGTCCGGTTCGTCGGCGCGCAGCGGCACGAGGCCGCGGGTGATCGCCGCGGCGATCCGGTACCGCGCCCGGTTGGCGTCGCCGACGCGGCCCATCTGCAGGTCGTCGAGCTTCACCGGTGGGCCGAGGTGCACCTTGAGGGCCGGCCGCCGCACGACCGCCCGCAGGGCCGTGCGCAGCTTGCCCCAGTCGTTGCCGTACTGCAGCACCTCGTGCGCACCCCACTGGCTCACCGGGATGACCGGGACGCCGAGCCCGAGGGCCATCCGCGCCATGCCGGTGCGCCCGCGCTCGGGCCAGCCGTCCGCGGTGAGGCCCACCCGGCCCTCGGGGTAGGCCACGACGTGCCCGCCGGAGACCAGGGCGACCTCGGTGACCCGGACGGCGTGCCGGGCGAGCTCCGTGCCGCGCTCGACCCGGATGGCGCCCGTCCGCTCCAGCAGAGGACCGGCCACGGGGGCCGACATGATGCCGCCGGTCGCCATGATCCGGGGGACGACGCCGGCCTCGTGCAGCGCGACTGCGATCACGAACGGGTCGAAGTCGCCGATGTGGTTGGCCGCGAGCAGCAGCGGTCCGTGGCGCAGCTCGTCGGGGACACCGCCGGTCACCTCGACGCGGCCGAAGATGCTCACCAGCCACGAGAAGTTGCGGAGCATGAACCGCCAGAACCACCACGGCGGCGCGGCGGCGATCGCCATCTCCCGCGCGAACCACTCCGGGTCGTCCGGCTTCACCAGCGGCGCGAGGTCGTCGGGGAGCGGCGGCGGGGTGGGGCGCCAGGCGCGGAGGCGTTCTCCCAGGCTCACCGCGGGACCCACTGGCCGCGCTTCTCCAGCAGCTCGCGCAGCATGGCCGGGCGGTCGGTCATGACGCCGTCGACGCCCAGGTCGAGCATCCGGGCGGCGTCCCCCTCGTCGTCGACGGTCCACACGTGCACCTGCAGGCCGCGGGCGTGCGCGGCGGCGATGAAGCGCTCGTCGACCAGGGCGCGGCCGCCCAGCTGGAGCGGCACCTGGGCGCAGCCGGCCTGGATGCGGACCAGCCCGGCGGCCTTGGGCGAGTAGGAGGAGAGCCGGAGGGCGGCGACGCCCCGGGGCCCCAGCGACGTGCACACCGACGGGCCGAACAGCCGTCGGGCGGCGGCCAGCCGCGCGTCGGAGAAGGACCCGAGGCAGATGCGGTCGGCGACCTGCATCCGCCGGACGGTGCGCACCAGCGGCGCGAGCACCCCGGCGGCCTTGATGTCGAGGTTGAAGCGCACGTCCGGCCAGGCGCCGAGCAGGTCCTCCAGCCGCATGATGGGCTCGCGGCCGCCGATGCGGGCCTCCGAGACCTCGGCCCACGACAGGTGCTCCACCCGTCCGGTGCGGTCGGTGACCCGCTCCAGCGTGGGGTCGTGGAACACGACCAGGACGCCGTCGGCGGTCACCCGGACGTCGGTCTCCAGGTAGCGGTAGCCGAGGTCCACGCACGCCTGGAACGCCGGCATGGTGTTCTCGAGGTGCTCGATCGCCCCGCCCCGGTGGGCCATCGCCAACGGCGTCGGCCCGTCGAGGAAGGCGTACTGCACGGCGGGCACGGCATCCACGCTAGTGGCAGCCCTTGCGGCCGTCGCGGGGCCCCGATCAGGCCCGCCGGACGGCGTCGGCCAGCCGCTCCACGATCGTCGTCAGCACCGGCCGGGGCGTCGCGAAGTTGAGCCGCACGTGCCCCGCTCCGGGGTCCCCGCACTCGGGGCCGTCGATCATCGCGACCCCGGCCCGCTCGAGGAAGAACTCGCCCGGCGACATCGGCAGGTCGAGTTCCCGGCAGTCCAGCCACGCCAGGTAGGTGCCCTCGGGCGGCGTCCACCGGACGGCGGGCAGGTGCTCGGCGAGCAGCGCGGCCAGGTGGCGCCGATTCCCGTCGAGGTAGGCCAGGACGCCGTCCAGCCACGGTCCACCGCGGTCGTAGGCCGCCGTGTTCGCCAGGACTCCGGGGGTCGCGGCGCCGTGGGTGTACAGGAACCCGACCTCGTCCCAGCGCGCGGCGTCCTCGTCGTTGCTGAGGACCAGCTGGGCGGTCTTGAGCCCGGGCAGGTTCCAGGCCTTGGACGCCGAGGTCGCGGTGATCGTGTGCCGGGCGGTCGCCGCGGACAGGGACGCATACGGGCGGTGCTCCGCTCCGGGGTGCACCAGCGGTGCGTGGATCTCGTCGGAGAAGACGCGGACCCCCGCGGCCTCGACGACCTCGGCCAGCGCGAGCTGCTCGTCGACGGTGAACACGCGACCCAGCGGGTTGTGCGGGTTGACGTGCACGAGCAGCCGGCCGCCCGCCTCGAAGGCACGGGCGAGGCCGTCGAGGTCGTAGGTGTACCGCCCCAGCCGCTCCACCATCGGCACCTGGATCAGCTCGCGGCCGAGCAGGCCGGGTACGGCGAGGAACGGCATGTACGCGGGGGTGGGGAGCACGACCGGGCTGCCCGGTGGGGTGAAGCGCTCGACGGCCGCCTGCAGGCCCGCGACGACGTCCGCGAGCGGGGTGATCCACCCGGGCGGCACGTCCCAGCCGTACCGCGAGCGCTGCCAGCCGGCGCAGGCGAGGGCCATGTCCTCCGCGGCGTCGGTGGTCAGGTAGCCCAGGCGGCCCTGGTCGACGGCCTCGTGCAGCGCCGCGGTGACCACCGGAGCCGTGCCGAAGTCCATCTCGGCCACGAACGCCCCGATGGCCGGGCCGTAGCGCGTCCACTTGAGGCTGCCGGCCGACCGCAGCGCGTCCTCGGACAGGGCGTCGAAGCCCAGGGTGTCCCGCTCGCTCACGTCGCGGCCTCCTCCGTGGTCCCGACAGGGCTCGTCCCCGCATCGCTCTGGCGTGTCCCCGAAACCTGTCGCCCCAGCCGTCTACCGTGCGCAGACGTGGCAGAACGACACGCAGCAGGCACCACCGCGGAGCTTCCGGTGGCGCCGATCGCGAACCGGGGGAGCGACGAGCAGCGGCGCTGCGGCTGGTGCCGCCGCGTCCTCCCGTCCCAGGGGTCCGTCGGCCGGCCGCGGCTCTACTGCGGGCAGGCGTGCCGTCAGCGCGCCTACGAGCAGCGCTCGGCCACCGCGAAGGCCGGCCTGCCGGGTGACGTCGTCCTGGTCTCGCGGAACGAGCTCGACGGGCTGCAGGACCGGCTGTACCAGCTGCGCTGCGCGCTCGAGGACGCCCAGACGCTGCTGACCGAGAAGCCCACCAAGGCCGAGCTGGAGCGCCAGCTCGCCGAGCTCGTCCGCTCCACCGGGCGCCTGGACCGCCTCTGGGTCAGCGAGCGCTCCGGCTGACCGGATCAGTCCGGGTCCTGCTGGTCGTCGCCGTCGTCCTCGTCGTTCGGCTCCTGGTTGCTGTTGTCGGGAACCTCGGACTCCTGGTCGGCGCCGCCGGTGTTGTCGCTGTCGTCGGTCGTCCCGTCGTTCTGCTCCTGCCCGGCGGCCTCGCAGGCGGTCATCGTGACGCCCCCTCCGAAGAGCGCCATAGCGGTCATCAACGCGGCGATCGGACGTCGGATCTGCATGTCCCGACCCTACGAACACCCGGCCGTCGGCGCCCGTCGAGCCGCCCACATCACCGTCATTACGTCACCGTGACGTAATGAACCGAGGGTGGCTGCACCAGGGGAGACCGCACAGGGAGGCCATCACGGCGATCCGACGGGGTCATGACTGGAACCGAGCGGGTCGGCAGCCGATCACGATCGACTCGTGGATCAAGATCGACTCACGGGGGAGTCGGATCGGTGGACAGCAGCGCCGCGGCGGGGTTCGGCCGGTGTGGCGGTCCAGCAGCCGTCCCACCAGCAGGTGCGCCGACCGGACCGAGGAGCGCCGGAGCGAGCCGTCGAAACCGGCGCTGCGCCGGCCGCGACGAGAGGTCGACATCCGTGGAGGAACGTCAGAGGCGGCGAACCCGGAGATCGCGGCAGTCCGCGCCCCTCTCGAGCCCGAACCGCTGCGCCGATAATGCACATTATGTCAACTCACCGTCCGGGGGCACGGCTAGCGACGAGTTCGCGCCTCTCCTTCGGTCGATGAGGAGGACGACCACCCCGAGGAGGACCCGATGCCGGCCACCGTCCGACCGATCATCGTCACCCACGACCTGGAGCGCTTGCTGGCGTTCTACACGACGCTGCTCGGCGCCGAGCAGATCATGCGGTACCCCGAGGAAGGCGACGCGTTCTACGTCGGCCTGCGCCTCGGTGACTCAGAGCTCGGCCTATCGGCGGACCAAGGTGTCTCCCCCGGTGATCCGGGCCGGATGCTGCTGAGCATCGAGGTGCCCGATGTCGACGCGCTGCTCCCGCGGGTCGAGCGCCTGGGCGGGACGGCGACCAGCGGCGCCAACGACATGCCCTGGGGCCAGCGGGTGGCGCACATCGAGGACCCGGACGGCAACGTCGTCAACCTGACGCAGCAGCTCTAGGCGGGGTTTCGTCACACCCCTTGCCGGGCGCGTTTCCGGGCGTTGCCACGGGTAGCCCGACCCCCATGCAGCGACCCGACACCGACGAGCGGAACGAGCCGGCCGGCACCCCGTCCCCCGGACCGGACAACCTGACCGACAAGCCGGCGACGCCGGGAACGGACGACGCCGGCAAGCCGAGCGCCGTCCCCGGTGCCTACGAGGCCGACGACGCCGAGCAGGAGCGCGGCAAGGCGGTGAAGCCCGGCAACTGACTCAGCGGCTGGACACGGCGACGCGCAGTCCGAGCGCCACGAGGACCGAGCCGCTGACGGCCTCCATCCGGGCGCGGATCCGCGGCCGGCGGAACCACGCGCCGGCTCGCGCCACGCCCGCCGCCAGGGCGAGGTACAGGCCGGTCTCCAGGGTGATCTGCAGCAGCCCGAGCAACGCCGTCGTCGCGAACACCGGTCCGTCCGCCGGCACGAACTGCGGGTAGAAGGCGATCATGAAGACGGCCGCCTTCGGGTTGGCCAGCTGGACGACGACGCCCTCGCCGAACGCGCCCCACCAGTGACGGCGGCCGACGGGGGCGGCCGGCTCCGGGATGCTCGCGCCGCCTCTCCCCCGCCAGGCCGCCCGCAGGGCCTTGAACCCCAGCACCAGGAGCACGGCTGCGCCCACGATCCGCAGCACCAGGTAGGCCACCTCGGACGCCGCGACCAGAGCGGCGAAGCCCGCGCCGGCGAACAGCGCCCACACGTAGAGCCCGAGCTCGAGACCGAGGACCGTCGGCACGGCGCCGCGCAGTCCGCGCAGCGCGGCGCGGCGGAAGATCAGCGCCATCGCCGGCCCCGGCGAGGCGGAGATCAGGAGCACCGCCAGGAGGAAGGCGGGCAGCGACGCGACGAGCTCCACGGCCAGCATGGTGGCACCGCCTCCGGTCGGGTGGCGAGCGGGTTACCGGGACCCGGGCCGCAGCAGGGCCGCCACCGCGGCGGAGTACGTGCGGGGGTCGACGTCCTCGAGCAGGAGCCGCTGCAGGACGAAACCGAGGACCAGGGACAGCATCGCCGCCGCTGCCGCCGGCACGTCGAGCGTCGACGGCAGCCGACCCTCCTCCTTCTCCCGCTGCAGCTCGGCCGCGAAGAGTGCACGCAGCCGGCCGTACGCGCGGTCGGCGACCTTCGCCACCGCCGGGTTGCGCAGCGCCTCCCCCCACGCCTGGACCGCCAGGCGGGAGACGTCCACCGGGCCCCGCTCGGCGACGGCAGCCGCCGTGGTCACCACCAGCTCCACCGCACGGGCCGGGTCCAGCGGCGCCTCCTCGGCGAACAGGTGCTCGATGCGGCCGGCGACCTCGTCCAGCACCCTGTCGACGATGGCCTCGATGATCTGGTCCTTGCCGGCGAAGTACCGGTAGACCGCCCCGGCGGACAGCCCGGACGCCGCGATGAGCTCGGCCATGCCCGTCGCCTGGAAGCCCTCGGCGGCGAACGTGGCCGTGGCGGCGTCCAGGATCTGCTCCCGCCGGGCGAGGCGGTGCTCTTCGGTGACACGTGGCATACGACAAGTAAAGCGAACGATCGTTCTTGACGCACTCCCCCAGCCGGGTCCATCCTGGCCGAGTCCGAGAACGATCGTTCGCTTTTGGAGCCGACCATGTCCGACCGATCCGTGCACCGGGTGCCCCTCCCAGCCGTCGTGGCCCTGGTGGTCACGCTCCTGGCCCTGCTCCTCACTGCCTTCGCGTGGCCCGCCGTGCGCTCGGCCCCCCGGGACGTGCCGGTGGCGGTCGCCGCTCCCCCGCCCGTGGCCGCGCAGGTCACGGAGGCGCTCGAGCAGGCGCGGCCGGGTGCCTTCGAGCCGGCCACGCTCCCCGACGAGGCGGCCGCCCGCCGTGCGATCGCCGAGCGGGACGTCTACGGAGCCGTGGTCGTCGGACCCCGGGGCGCGGAGGTCCTGACCGCATCGGCCGGTGGCCCGGTCGTCGCGCAGACGCTCCAGCAGGTCGCCGTCGGGCTCTCCGAGCGGCTCGGGACGCCGGTCCCGGTGGAGGACCTGGTGCCGGCACCGGCCGACGACCCGCGCGGGGCGGCGCTCGCCACGGGCGCCCTGCCGCTCGCCCTGGGCGGGATCGTGGCCACCGTGCTGCTCATCCGCACGACGCCGGGGCTGGGGCGCCGGTTCGCCGGCGCATCGGCGATCGCCCTGGGCGGCGGTCTGGCCCTGGCCGCACTCCTGCAGGCCTGGCTCGGCGCCCTGGACGGGAACTACTGGGCCACCAGCGGCGTGCTCGCGCTGGGTCTCGGCGCGACCGCCTTCGCCCTGCTGGGCCTGCACGCCGTGGCGGGCACTCCCGGCCTGGGGGTCGGCGCCGCGGTCGTGGTGCTGCTCGGCAACCCGCTCAGCGGCGCGGCCAGCGCTCCGGAGTTCCTCCCGACCGGGTGGGGGGAACTGGGCCAGGTGCTGCCGCCCGGTGCCACCGTCAGCGCCCTCCGATCGGTCGCCTTCTTCGACGGCGCGGCCGCCGCGGGCCCGCTGTGGATCCTCGCCGCGTGGGCGTCGGGTGGGCTCGTGCTCGCCGCGCTCTCTGCCCTGAACAGCCGCCGGCCGGTGCCGGCCGGAGCCCCGCCGACGCCGGCCGAGCGGCCCGCTGCCGTCCGCGTGTGACGGCGGTCATCGGCGGTCCCGGAACCGCCGTCCGTGGAGCCACCAGTCCAGCCGCGCGGTCATCCACGGCAGGAGCAGGTAGGTCATGATCGGCGTGAGCGTCAGGGTCAGGACGGCGACCCGCAGGACCACCGGGACGTCGTCCAGCAGCCGGCCCAGCGTGACGGTGGCCAGCAGGTTCATCGGGAAGAAGACCAACCAGATGGTCACCGCCTGCTTCCAGCGGGGCGGGGCCGTCCGGGCCGACGGGGCGCTCACCTCGGCCTCCACCGGTGCGTCGAACCAGCCCTCGATGCCGGTGCGCCGCTCGGTCCGGGTCACCTCGGCCAGGCCCTGCGCCGAGCGCAGCCACCACTGCCGCTCGGGCGAAGAGTCCCACGCGGCCAGCGACCGCTGGTCGGCGAACCGGCACAGCATGTGCCACTCGTCCGACTCGCCCCGCGGCCGGACCCACCCGCCGCCGAGGAAGCCGGGGAACCCCTCGGCCATGCTCAGCCCGGCCCGGATCCACGCGGTCATCTCCCGCGCGTGACCGGGGTCGGCGCGACGCGTGAAGGAGACGGTCACCGGGAGGTCCTGGGCGACGGCGGGCGCAGGCGGGGTCACCGCTCCAGGATCCCGGTCCGGCGGCCCGCCGTCGCCCCCGGGACGTGTGAGGAGCACCGCAGCCGCCGGTCGCCGCCGGCCTGACGGGCCCACCCGGGTCCGTGCGGTTGACTCGGCCCGTGGAGGTGGTGAGCCGGTTCTGGACGCGCGTCACGGCCACCGTCCCCGACCTCTCGGTGGGCGTCCTCCTCGCGACGCTGGCCGCGGCGGCGGTGCTGGTCCTCTCCCCCGCCCTCTGGCGGGCCACCCGGCACGCGGTCACGATCGCGCACGAGGGGGCGCACGGGCTGGTCGCCCTGGCGGCGGGCCGGCGCCTGTCCGGCATCCGGCTGCACTCGGACACCTCAGGGCTGACAGTCAGCGCCGGGAAGCCGAGCGGCCTGGGCATGGTGCTCACCTGCGCGGCCGGCTACACCGGCCCGGGACTGTTCGGCCTGGGCGCGGCCGCCCTCCTCGCCGCCGGGCACGCGATCGGCCTGCTCTGGGCGCTGCTCGCCCTCCTGGCGCTCCTGCTGGTGCAGATCCGCAACTGGTACGGCCTGTGGTCGGTCCTGGTGACCGGCACCGTCGTCTTCGCGGCGACGTGGTGGCTGCCCCCGCAGGGTCAGGCGGTGTTCGCCGCCGTCGCCACCTGGTTCCTCCTGCTGGCCGCGCCGCGCACGGTGCTGGAGCTGCAGAGCTCGCGCCGCCGCCGGCGGGCGCCGGACTCCGACGCCGACCAGCTCGCCCGCCTGACCCCGTTCCCGGCGCTGGTCTGGGTGGGTGTGTTCCTGCTGGTCGACGTCGGCGCGTTGCTCCTGGGCGGGAGCTGGCTGCTCACCTGAGGACGGCGGCGTCCGTGGCCGAGGCGTGCTCCCGCGGCTTGGTGCCCGACCTCGCGCGGCGGCGCGGCTCGCAGCCGAGCGGCTGGCGGACGGGCTCCACCTGCGGTGCGGGCGGGATGCCGAGGACCAGGTCCTCGTGGTCGACGGTCACCTGGCGGCCGTGGTGGCGGATGTCGAGGGGCTCGCCCTCCACCAGCCGGTACGTCGCGCTCTCGTGCGTCACCGTCACGGTCAGCTTGCGGCCGCGGTAGACCACGCGGAACCGCATCCGGGTGATCCGCTCCGGCAGCCGGGGGCCGAAGGTCAGCTCGCCGTTGTGGTCGCGCAGCCCGCCGAACCCGGCGACCGCGACCGTCCAGCCACCGGCCAGGGACGCGATGTGCAGCCCGTGCCCGGAGTTGTGGTGCAGGTTCTGCAGGTCGGTGAGCGCCGCCTCGGCCCAGTAGTCGTAGGCCAGCTGCAGGTGCCCGGTCTCGGCCGCGACGACGGCCTGCTGGCTCGCCGACAGCGAGGAGTCCCGGGTCGTCCGCTCCTCGTAGTAGGCGAAGTTGGCGATCTTCTCCTCGAGCGTGAACGCGTCCCCGCGCAGGTGCAGCGCCATCACGAGGTCGGCCTGCTTGACCACCTGCTTCCGGTAGATCTCGAAGTAGGGGTAGTGGAGCAGCAGCGGGTAGTTCTCCCTCGGCGTGCCGGCGAAGTCCCACTCCTCGTGGTGGGTGAACGCGTCGGACTGCATGTGCACGCCGCGCTGGGTGTCGTAGGGCACCGCCATGAGCGAGGCGGCCCGCAGCCAGGTGTCCACCTCGTCGGACGCCACGTCCAGCCGGCCCGCGACGTCGGGCTGCCGCTTGACCGCCTCGGCGGCCTCCCGCAGGTTCCGCTGCGCCATCAGGTTCGTGTAGACGTTGTTGTCCACGACGGCGGTGTACTCGTCGGGGCCGGTCACGCCGTCGATCCGGAAGCCGTGCTCGGGGTCGAAGTGGCCGAGCGACGCCCACAGCCGCGCCGTCTCGATGAGCAGCTCGGCGCCGAAGTCGCGGTCGAAGTCGTCGTCGAGGGTGGCGTTGTAGTACCGCACGACCGCGTCGGCGATGTCGGCGTTGATGTGGAAGGCCGCCGTCCCGGCCGGCCAGTAGCCGGAGGTCTCCTCCCCGCGGATCGTCCGCCACGGGAACGCCGCGCCTCGGCGTCCCAGGACCCGCGCCCGCTCCCGGGCCATGTCCAGCGTCGAGTGCCGCCAGCGCAGCGCGTCCCGGACGGCGTGCGGCGCGGTGTAGGTCAGCACCGGGAGGACGTAGGTCTCGGTGTCCCAGAAGGTGTGCCCGTCGTAGCCCGGACCGGTCAGCCCCTTGGCCGGGATGGGCTGGCGCTCGCCGCGCAGCCCCGCCTGGAGGACGTGGAACATGCCCACGCGGACGGCCTGCTGCAGCTCGTCGTCGCCGTCGATCTCGACGTCGGCCTCGTCCCAGTGCTGGTCGAGGATCTCCCGCTGCTCGCGGGCCAGCCGCTCCCAGCCGGCCAGCTTGGCCGTCGCGAGCGCTGCCTCGACCTGGTCGCGCAGGGCGGGGCCCGACCGGCGGGAGGACCAGCCGTAGGCCAGGAACTTGACCAGCTTGAGGCTCCCGCCCTGCGGGATCCGCGCCGCGAGCGTGTAGCGGGCGAGGTCGCCGGCGGCCTCGATGTCCTCGGTGGCGCTGTCGGGGATCTCGATGACGTGGTCCATGCCGGCCGCCATGCGCAGCTTGCTGCGCTTCGTGCAGTGCACGAGGACGGCGCGACGTCCCCGGCCGACCGCGATCTCGCACTGCAGGGGCTTGGCGAGCATCGCCGCCGCCCGCGGGTCGTCGTCGTCGGTGGGCACGGTCTCGTTGGCCAGGAGGTCCGACTGCAGGGCGACGTAGAGGTCGCCGAGGTCGTCGGTGACCTCCACGTTGTACTCGATCGCGGCGATCGACCGGCGGGCCAGCGACACCAGGCGCGTGCTCGTCACCCGGACGGTCCGGCCACCGGGCGAGCGCCACTCGGTGGACCGCCGCAGCACCCCGGCCCGCAGGTCCAGCGTGCGCGTGTGGTCGATGATCTCGCCGTAGTCCAGGTCCAGCGGCGAGTCCTTGACCAGCAGCCGGATCAGCTTGCCGTCGGTGACGTTGACCATCGTCTGGCCCTGCTCGGGGAAGCCGTAACCGGCCTCCGCGTAGGGCAGCGGGCGCTCCTCGAAGAAGCCGTTCAGGTACGTGCCGGGGACGACGACGGGCTCGCCCTCCTCGAACGAGCCGCGCATGCCGATGTGCCCGTTGGTCAGCGCGAACACCGACTCGTGCACGGCCAGCGAGGCGTGGTCGAGCCCCACCTCGGTCAGCGACCACGGCTCGATCGGGAAGGTCGCCCGCCCCTCGGTCATGCCTGCTCCCCCATCAGCTGCTCGAGGTCGGTGACGACGACGTCCGCGCCGGCGGCCCGCAGTGCGTCGGTCTGCCCCACCCGGTCGACCCCGACGACGTAGCCGAAGTTCCCCGCGCGGCCGGCCTGCACGCCCGAGATCGCGTCCTCGTAGACCACCGCGGCGGACGGCTCGACGCCCAGCATCCGGGCGCCGGCCAGGAAGGTGTCGGGCTCCGGCTTGCCGCGCAGCGAGTCGCGGGCGGCCACGAGGCCGTCGACCCGCACATCGATCAGGTCGGCGAAGCCGCCGGCGGCGATGACCTTCTCCCCGTTGGCGGACGCGGTCACGACGGCGGTGGCCAGTCCGGCGTCCTTCACCGCGCGCAGGTACCGGATCGACCCCGGGTAGACCTCGACGCCGTGCTCGTCGAGCTCGCGCAGCACCATCTCGTTCTTCCGGGTCGCGATCGCCTGCACCGTCGCCGCGTCGGGCGGGTCGCCCGGGCTCCCCTCCGGGAGGCTGATCCCCCGGCTGGCGAGGAAGCCCCGGACGCCGTCGGCGCGGTGCTTCCCGTCGACGTAGCGGTTGTAGTCCAGCTGGCTGAACTCGGCCTGGCCCGGGTCGTGGCGGTGCAGGAACTCGTCGAAGGTGCGCTTCCAGGCCGCGAAGTGCACGGTGGCCGTCCTGGTCAGGACGCCGTCGAGGTCGAAGAGGCAGACGCGGACGGTGTCCGGGAGGCCGAGCGGGCCGTGAGGAGGCACGCGGGCGACGGTACCGGCGGCGGGTGCGCCGCACGTGTCGAACCGGCAGCAGTCGTGCAACGGTTCGCACCGACGGGCGCGGGCGGCCCGCCCTGCCTAGGGTCGCCACGGGAGGCACGCCACCCGCCTCCGAGCCCGCCGAGAAGAGGAGAGCTGCGATGGCCGACCGGCCGCTGACCTACGACCCCTACGAGCACCTCCCGAAGGTGCCCGGCTTCACCGTCACGAGCAGCGACTGCAGCGACGGTGAGACCCTGCCGATGCCGCACGTCAGCGGTGTGATGGGGGCCGGCGGCGAGGACCGGTCGCCGCAGCTGAGCTGGTCCGGGTTCCCGGAGGGCACGAAGAGCTTCGCCGTCACCGTGTACGACCCGGACGCGCCGACGGCGAGCGGGTTCTGGCACTGGGCGGTGGCCAACATCCCGGCCACGGTCACCGAGCTGCCCAGCGGCGCCGGCGACAAGGACTCCCCGCGGCTGCCCGAGGGCGCCGTCCAGCTGCGCAACGACGGCGGTTTCGCCGGCTACGTCGGGGCCGCTCCCCCGTCGGGCCACGGTGCGCACCGGTACTTCGTCGTCGTCCACGCCGTCGACACGGAGACGCTCGACGTCACCGCCGACACCACCCCGGCGGTCCTCGGCTTCAACCTCTTCTTCCACACCCTCGCCCGCGCGACGATGGTCGTCACCTACGAGGAGGACTGACCGTCACCGCCGCCTGACGGCGCATCACCGGCGCGCGGGACGTCCATGAAAGTGGAAGCACCTGCCCCTGCCCGGCGGACCATGGACGCATGGGCTCAGCAGCGGCTGCCCCGGTCCACCCGACCCCGTGCGGTCTGCGCCGGCGGGTGCTGCTCCCCCTGACCGTCCTGGTGCTGATCCTGGGCGAGGTGCTGCCGGACCGGCGCGCGTCGGCCGGCGGCCCTCCGGCGGCCGAGCTGGTGCCGGCGGTGGTCGCGGCCTATCCCCCGGTCGGCACGCTGGCCGTGGCGGTGGCGCGCCAGCACGTGCCGGCGACGGGGATGTCGGTCCGGGCGGCGGAGGCGCGCACGGCCCGGACGACCGCCTCCGCCGCCGGGAACGCCGCCGCCGACCGGCCGTTCCCGACGGCGTCGATGGTGAAGCTGTTCATGGCCGAGGACGTCCTGCGCCGTGCCCGGGCCGGGAGCCTGGTGCTGCGGCCCGACGACCCCGCGCTGCTGCGGGACATGATCCGCAGCTCGGACGACCCCGCCGCCTCGACGCTGTGGGTCCGCTACGGCGGCGCCGGGATGGTCACCGACGTCGCCCGCCGGTACGGGCTGCCCGGGACCGCTCCCCCTGCCCGGCCCGGCCAGTGGGGCGAGACCACGACGACCGCGCGCGATCTGGCCCGCTTCCTGGCCCTCCTGCCGGTCGTCGCCCACCCCGACGACGCCGCGGCGATCCTGGGCTGGATGCGGACGGCCACCGCGCTGGCGGCCGACGGCTTCGACCAGCGGTTCGGCGTCTTCGGCACCGCGCCGCCGCTGACGGCCGTGAAGCAGGGCTGGATGTGCTGCGTGGCCGGGAACCGGCACCTGCACTCGGTGGGGCTGGTCGGTCGCCGCGTCGTCGTGCTGCTCAGCGAGGTGCCCTTGGCGACCGGCTACGACGAGGCGCGTGGCGCGCTCACCGCGGCGGCCGCGGCCCTGCCCCCGCCGAAGGGGCCCTGAGGCTCAGAGCGGCGGCCGGCGGTCGGCCACCGCGGAGGTGGCCAGGCGGGCGAACCCGACGCGCTCGTAGACCCGGGCGACGTCGTCGTCCCCCGCGGCGAGGAAGACCAGGTCGGCGGTCTGCGTGGCGTGGGCGACCAGCGCAGACGTCAGGCCGGCCCCGAGGCCCCGCCCGCGCAGGCGCGGCAGGGTCGCCACGCCGACGACCTCGCTGATCTCGGTGCCGTCGACGTCGACCGGCTGGTGGGAGCCCACGGCGACCGGCTCACCGTTCTCGACGGCGACCATCATCACCGTGCGACCGGACGCGATCCGCTCGCGCAGCACCTCGGTGCGCGCCCGGGCCTCCGCGGAGGTGTCCAGGGGGACGGCGCCGGCATCGGAGGCACCGCCCGGGTGGGCGAACGCGGTGGCCGCGACCAGCTGGTAGTGCGGCAGCTCCGGGTCGTCGGCGCCCACCACGTAGAGGCGGACGCCGGCCGGGAGCAGCAGCTCGACCGGGTCGGCGGCGACGAGCAACGGGAGCTCCTCGACGGTGAGACCGGCGGCGCGGGCCGCGGCGGCCGTCTCCGGCGAGCACTCCGGCACCCACTCCAGGGCGGCCTCCAGGCCCGACTCCTCCTGCAGCGCCACGGCGGCCCGGACGTCGTCCTCGGTCACCGGCCCCTCCCCTACGCGTGGGCGGGCCGGGTAGGGCCAGGTCGGGTCCCCGATCGGCACGTCGAGCGGGCCGACGCGGTGGATCCGGGCGTCCGGGAGCGGAGCGGCGGCGAAGTAGCTCTCGATGCACTCGAGCAGCCCCGGACGGGTCGGCACACGCCGAACCCTAGACGCGCCCCGGCCGAACGTCCGCCGCGGCGCCCGTCCGGCGGCGCTCCCCCACCCGCGCGGGTGACCCGGCCGAGGGGACGAGGCGGTCCGGACGGCACGATGGGGCCGTGACGTCCGGTACGCGGAGCTCGATCTCGCCCTACGCGGTCTTCGACCGCGCCTCGTGGCGGGCACTGGCGGCGGGGTCCCGGCACCCGCTGGACGAGGCGGAGCTGCGCGAGCTGGCCACCCTCGGCGACCGGATCGACCTCGACGAGGTCGCCACCGTGTACCTGCCGCTGGCCGAGCTGCTGGAGCTGCACGTCGCGGCGAGCCGGCGGCTCTGGGCGGCCCAGAGCGAGTTCCTGGGCGACGCCACGGCGAAGGTGCCGTTCGTCATCGCGGTCGCCGGGAGCGTCGCGGTCGGCAAGAGCACCACCGCGCGGCTGCTGCAGCGGCTGCTGGCGTCGGCACCCGGCTCCCCGCGCGTGGACCTGGTGACCACCGACGGCTTCCTGCTCCCGAACGCGGTGCTGGAGTCCCGCGGCCTGCTGGGCCGCAAGGGGTTCCCGGAGAGCTACGACCGGCGGGCGCTCGTGCGCTTCCTGGCCGACGTGAAGTCCGGCCGCCAGGAGGTCTCCGCCCCCGTCTACGACCACCAGTCCTACGACATCGTCCCGGGCGCCCGGCAGGCCGTGGACCGGCCCGACATCCTGGTGCTCGAGGGGCTCAACGTCCTGCAGGCCGGCGGCCGCGGCGACGGCACGACGCCGGAGGTCTTCCTCTCCGACTTCTTCGACTTCTCGGTCTACGTCGACGCCGCGGAGTCGGACATCCAGCAGTGGTACGTCGAGCGGTTCCTGGCGCTGCGGCGGACGGCCTTCCGGGACACCACCGCGTACTTCCACAGGTTCGCCGACCTGACCGACGACCAGGCCCGCGAGACCGCGCTGGGCATCTGGTCGGCGGTCAACGGCCCCAACCTGCGCAGCAACATCGCGCCGACCCGGTCCCGCGCCCGGCTCGTGCTCCAGAAGGCCGCCGACCACTCGGTGCGCCGGGTCCTGCTCCGCAAGCTCTGACCCGTCACCGGCGGACACGCTGGGCCTGACCTGGCCGGATGGGTGCGGAGCCGCATTCCGTTGGCAGAACCTGCCGACTCATTGGGGTGATCTGGTGACCCAGCTCACTCCCGCTCGCTTCAGCTCGCGCGCAGACTTGCCGAATCGAGTAGTCGAACGAGCACGGTACGTACTCGTACCGGATCGTGGATACCGAGCGAAGAGGAACCACCATGTGCCACCACGTAACGCCCTGCCCCGAGGCCACCAGCGAGGCGCGTGACCTCGCCGCGGTCGTCAGCAGCCACCCCGAGCAGGGCTGGAGCCTGCTGTGCAACGGCGTCGTCCTCTTCGACGACGACGGCGAGCTGCTCCCCGACGGTCAGGCCGTCAGCGACCACCACGTCTGGCTGACCCCGGCCTGACGCGGCCCGACCGGGGCAGGCCTCAGCCGGCGGCCTCCCGCGCGGCCTGCTCGAGCCGGTCGCGGTAGCCGGCCCACCAGCCAGGGTCGACGTCCGGCAGGTTGTCGCCACCGGCGCGCAGCCCGGCCGCCCCGTCGATCTGCTCGCGGACGATGTCGGCGTGGCCCGCGTGCCGGTGCGTCTCGGCGACCACGTGCACGAGGATCTGGTGCAGGGTCACGGCCCGGCGGTCGGGACGCCACCAGGACACCTCCCCCGGCGCGTCCAGCGGCAGGGCCTCCACCGTCGCGTCGGTGACCGCCCACGCCCGGCGGTACAGCGCGACGATCTCCTCCCGCGACTCGTCGGCCGCCGCCCACATGTCGGCGTTCTCCTCGACGTCGTCGGCGAGCCACGGCTCGACCTCGGGCACCGGCCGGCCGAACGTGGGGCCGAAGTAGCCCATCTCCACGTAGGCCAGGTGCTTGAGCAGGCCCAGGAGGTTCGTGCCGGTCGGCGTCACCGGCCGGCGGACGTCGTACTCCCCCAGCCCCTCGAGCTTCCAGAGCAGCGCCTCGCGCGCGGCCTGGAGGTAGCGGTGCAGGTCGGCCTTGGCGTCCATGCGCCGCACCCTGCCAGGCGGTGCTGACAGGTCAGGCCTGCGCGCCCACCACGTCCGCGGCCGTCCCGAGGTCGTCCGGGTGCGCCTCTCCGCGCCCGGGCACCGCGCCGTCGGCCGAGGGCTCGTGCGACCCGAAGTCGTGCTCCTCGAAGGCCTCCGGGGGCGGGCACGAGCACACCAGGTTGCGGTCGCCGTACGCCTGGTCGATCCGCCGTACCGGGCTGAGGTAGCTGCGGCCCTGCAGCGCCCGCACGGGGAAGACCGCGTCGGTCCGCGGGTAGGGCCGGTCCCACTCCCCCGCCAGCATGGCCAGGGTGTGCGGCGCGTTGCGCAGCGGGTTGTCTCTGGCGTCGTACTCCCCGGTCGCGACCTTCTCGATCTCGGCGCGGATGGTGACCATGGCCTCGACGAACCGGTCGAGCTCGGCCTTGTCCTCGCTCTCGGTCGGCTCGACCATCAGCGTGCCGGCGACCGGGAAGCTCATCGTCGGCGCGTGGAAGCCGAAGTCGATGAGCCGCTTGGCGATGTCGTCGTTGGTCACGCCGGTCGCCTTGGTCAGCGGCCGGATGTCGAGGATGCACTCGTGGGCGACCAGCCCGGTCGCGCCGGTGTACAGCACCGGGAAGTGCTCCTTGAGGCGGGTGGCCAGGTAGTTGGCGGCGAGGATCGCGTGCTCGGTCGCCGCGAGCAGGCCGTCGGGCCCCATCAGCCGGACGTAGGCCCAGGAGATCGGCAGGATGCCCGCCGATCCCCAGGGGGCTCCGGACACGGCCGGGCCCTTCCCGCCCGTGTCGGCCAGCGGGTGGCCCGGGAGGAACGGCACGAGGTGCTCCCGGACGCCGATCGGCCCGACCCCGGGACCGCCGCCGCCGTGCGGGATGCAGAACGTCTTGTGCAGGTTGAGGTGGCTGACGTCGGAGCCGAACCGGCCCGGCTTGGCCAGCCCCACCATCGCGTTGAGGTTCGCCCCGTCGACGTAGACCTGCCCGCCGGCGTCGTGGACCGCCGCGCAGATCTCCTGGATGTCGACCTCGAACACGCCGTGCGTCGACGGGTAGGTGATCATGATCGCCGCGAGCCGTTCGGCGTGCTGGTCCACCTTGGCGTGCAGGTCGGCGACGTCGACGTTGCCGGCCTCGTCGCAGGCGACGACGACCACGCGCATGCCGGCCATGACGGCGCTGGCCGCGTTGGTGCCGTGCGCGGAGCTCGGGATGAGGCAGACGTCCCGCTGGTCGTCGCCCCGCGAGCGGTGGTAGGCCCGGATCGCCAGCAGCCCGGCGAACTCGCCCTGCGACCCGGCATTGGGCTGCACGCTGACCGCGGCGTAGCCGGTGACCTCCGCGAGGGCCGTGCACAGCTCGTCGATCAGCGTGCGGTAGCCGCGCGCCTGCTCGGCGGGGACGAACGGGTGCAGGTTCGCGAACTCCGGCCAGGTGATCGCCGCCATCTCGGTGGCCGCGTTCAGCTTCATCGTGCAGGAGCCGAGCGGGATCATCGTCCGGTCGAGCGCGAGGTCCTTGTCCGACAGCGACCGCAGGTAGCGCAGCATCGCCGTCTCGGACCGGTGCGCCGAGAACACGGGGTGGGTCAGGTACGGCGTCGTCCGGCGCAGGTCGGCGGGCAGCGCGTCCGCGCCGTCCCCCCGCAGCTCCCCTGCCGGGACGCCGAACGCCTCGGCGACTGCCCTCAGGACCACCGGCGTCGTCGTCTCGTCGCAGGCCACGGCCACTGTGTCGCCGTCGACCCGGCGCAGGTTGATCCGCCGCTCGGCGGCCGCCGCGACGACCTCGTCGGCGCGCCCGGGCACCCGCACCTCGATCGTGTCGAAGTAGGCCTCGTGCACCAGCTCGAGGCCGCCGTCGGCGAGCCAGCCGGCGAGCGTCTGAGCGCTGCGGTGCACGCGGGCCGCGATGGCGGCCAGGCCCTCGGGGCCGTGGTAGACCGCGTACGCCCCGGCCATGACGGCGAGGAGCACCTGGGCGGTGCAGATGTTGCTGGTCGCCTTCTCGCGGCGGATGTGCTGCTCACGGGTCTGCAGGGCGAGCCGGTAGGCGACGTCGCCGTCGGCGTCGACCGAGACCCCGACGAGGCGGCCGGGGAGCTGGCGGGCCAGGCCCTCGCGGACCGACAGGTAACCGGCGTGCGGGCCGCCGAAGCCCATGGGGACGCCGAACCGCTGGCTGGTGCCGCAGGCGACGTCCGCGCCCCACTCCCCCGGCGCCTCGAGCAGCGTCAGGGCGAGCAGGTCGGCCGCGACGACGACCGCGGCGCCGGCCTCGTGCGCGGCGGCGGCGAGGGCGCGGTGGTCGCGGACCGCGCCGCTGGCACCCGGGTAGGACAGGAGGACGCCGAACGCGCCGGCCTCGGGCAGGTCGGTGGGCCAGCCGGCGGAGAGGTCGGCGACGTGCAGCCCGATGCCCAGCGGCTCGGCACGGGTCTCCAGGACCGCGAGGGTCTGCGGCAGGGTGTCGGCGTCCACGACGAACACCGCGTCGGCCTTCGCCCGGCCCGCCCGGCGCACCAGCGTCATCGCCTCCGCCGCGGCGGTGGCCTCGTCGAGCATCGATGCGCCGGCGACCGGCAGGCCGGTCAGGTCGGCGACCATCGTCTGGAAGTTGATCAGCGCCTCGAGCCGGCCCTGGCTGATCTCGGGCTGGTAGGGCGTGTAGGCGGTGTACCAGGCCGGGTTCTCCAGCACCGTCCGCTGGATGACCGCCGGCGTGACGGTGCCGTGGTACCCCAACCCGATCATCGAGGTGTAGACGTCGTTGGCCTCGGCCCGCTCCCGGAGCAGCTCGAGCACGGCGGCCTCGTCCAGGGCGGCGGGCAGGTCGAGCGGGGTCCGGTCGCGGACGCCCTCGGGCACGCAGGCGTCGACGAGCGACTCGAGGGTCGGGTGCCCGACCGCGGCGAGCATCTCGGCGGTGTCACCGGCACGGGGGCCGATGTGCCGGGCGGCGAAGGCGCCGGACGGGTTCAGCGACGTCAGGGACGGGAGCGGTCCGGACAGCGGTGGGAGGGTCTCCCCCACCGTTCCGGCCGCGGTGTCAGCACGGTCGGCCACTGCGTGAACGCTACCAGCGCGGCGCGGGTCGGCTCCGACACGCAACAGTGGGCGCTGATGCGCAGTTCTGACGTCCAGAACTGCGCATCAGCGCCCACTGTCGGGGCGTAACCTCACACGGCGGCGCGGCGGCGACGGCGCATGGAGAGCTCGTCGTCGCCCGCGTGCACGGGGCCACCGTCGAGGCGCTCGGCGGGCAGCTCGGCCAGCTCACCGGAGAGCTCGCGCAGGGCACCGCTGACCGCGATGCCGAAGACGCCCTGGCCACCGGCGAGGAGGTCGACGACCTCTTCGGCGGACGTGCACTCGTAGACGGTCGCGCCGTCGGAGAACAGGGTGACGTTGGCGAGGTCCTTGATCCCACGGGTGCGCAGGTGGTCGACGGCCTTGCGGATGTTCTGCAGCGAGACGCCGGTGTCGAGCAGCCGCTTGACGACCTTCAGCACCAGGATGTCGCGGAACGAGTACAGCCGCTGCGTGCCGGAGCCGGTGGCACTGCGCACCGACGGAGCCACCAGGCCGGTACGGGCCCAGTAGTCCAGCTGGCGGTAGGTGATCCCTGCAGCGGCGCACGCCGTCGGGCCGCGGTAACCGACCAGGTCGGTGTCGACCTCGTCGTACGGCGGGGCTCCGACGGCCGCATCACTGAACAGCTGACCCTGGGAGCCGTCCCTCTGGTCGCTCACGTCCAGCGTCCTCCTCTGGTCCCGTGCCGCTCGCGCGGTGCGGGTCGACGGCCGTGCACCTGCGGGGTGTTGCACCCACTGACCTCAGATGTCACACCGTTGTTGTTCGCCGACCGTAAGCCGGGCCAGGGGTGCGGTCAACTGAGCGGGGCGGCGTGTCGTCCCGCTCATCATTTCGAGTGGAGCCGCGTACCGACCCTGCCGATACCCAGGGGTTAGGCCGCGCCGCCCGAGCCGGAGCCCGCACCGAAGTCCTCCGGCGAGATCTGGTCGAGGAACTCGCGGAACTTCTCGACCTCGTCCTCCTGCTCGTCGGGGATCTCGATGCCCACCTCGTCGAGCAGCTCGTCGGCGCCGTAGATCGGGGCGCCGGTCCGCACCGCGAGGGCCACCGCGTCCGACGGGCGGGCGCTGACCACGCGCTCGTCGCCGAACACCAGCTCGGCGATGTAGATGCCGTCGCGCATCTCGGTGATGTTGACGGCTTCCAGCGTCGCGCCCAGCGCGGTCACGACCTCGCGCAGCAGGTCGTGGGTCATCGGCCGGGCGGGCCGGACCCCCTGCTGCTCGAAGGCGATGGCGGCCGCCTCGACCGCGCCGATCCAGATCGGCAGGTACCGCTCCCCCTGCGTCTCCTTCAGCAACAGGATCGGCTGGTTGCCGGGCAGCTCGACGCGTACACCGACGACTCGAAGCTCCTGCACGGTGTGGCTCCTCGGCTGCTGGCCCGGGGAAAGCGGGCGGTCGGTCTCGTCACGCGGTGAAGCGCTGCGACGTCCTCACGGTACGCCGGAGTCAGGGGCGCAGGAGATCCCGGAGGCGCGCCTCCAGGAGGGCGGAGTGCAACTGGGCCGACAGCGTCGCGAGTTCGCGCAGCTTCTCGGCGGCGCGGGTCCGCGCCTCCTCCGACCGGGCCCGCAGCACGGGGGCCACGAGCTGCTCGACCAGCCCGGCCTCGCGCTCGACGCCGCTGCGGTACACGCGCAGGTGGCGCGGCTCGATGCCGTGCCGCGCCAGGCCGGCGGCCGCCCGGGCGATCGGCAGGTCGGCGGCCGGGTGGCGGCCGTCGGCGTCGGTCGCCAGCAGGCCGAACTGCACGCAGTCGGCCAGCTGCCCCGGGTCGAGCCCGGCGGCGCGGGCGAACTGCTCCGGGGAGAGCGGGGGCACGCCCGCCTCGTCGTCGGTGTCGACGGCGGGCGGTGGCGGCGTCGACCCCGGACCGCCCGCGCCGCTCGGCAGCGGCTCACCGCGGTCGAGCGCCTCGAGGTGCTCCTTGATGACCCGCAGCGGCAGGTACTGGTCGCGCTGGGCGGCCAGGACGTAGCGCAGCCGGCTCACGTCGGCGCGCGAGAACTTCCGGTACCCCGACGGCGTGCGCTGCGGGTGCACCAGGTCCTCGGACTCCAGGTACCGGATCTTGCTGATCGTCA
Organism: Blastococcus sp. SYSU D00922; assembly: GCF_054050495.1. Lineage (NCBI taxonomy): Bacteria > Bacillati > Actinomycetota > Actinomycetes > Geodermatophilales > Geodermatophilaceae > Blastococcus > Blastococcus sp. SYSU D00922. The sequence goes on along the minus strand of NZ_JBJGZL010000002.1, from coordinate 89,257 downwards.
CGTCGGGGAAGTCGTCGCGAAGAACAGCCAGCACCTCGCCGATGGTCAGACGAGGCGTGCGCTGGTCGGCGGCGTCCCCGAGCGCGCTCTCGCGCTCGGGCACGCTCACTAGCGAGCGGCCGGCTCGCCGGTGCGGGGGCCGGTCAGGTAGACGAGGCGGAACTTGCCGATCTGCACCTCGTCACCCCCGGCGAGGCTCGCGACGTCGACCGGCTCGCGGTTGACGTAGGTGCCGTTGAGGCTGCCGACGTCGTGCACCGAGAAGCCGCCGCCCTCGCGGTGGAACTCGACGTGCCGGCGGCTGACCGTGACGTCGTCGAGGAAGATGTCGCTGTCGGGGTGCCGGCCGGCCGTGGTGACGTCCTGGTCGAGCAGGAAGCGGCTGCCCGCGTTGGGCCCGCGCTTGACGACGAGCAGCGCCGAACCGGCCGGCAGCGACTCCACGGCACCGGCGTGCGCGTCGGCGGCAGCCTCGGTCACCTCGGGCTGGTCGCTGGTGTCCTCACCGCCGACCTTGGGGATCACGCTGGTCGACTCGCCGACCCGCTCCTGGGAGAGCGCCGAGCCGCACTGCGCGCAGAAGCGACTGCCCTCGGGGTTCTCGTGGCCACATCGAGTGCAGTGCACGTCTGTCTCCTCCTGTGCGAGGGGCCCCGCCGCGGGCCTCGGAACGGGCCGCGAGCGGCCGGCGGACGACGGACCGGACGGCCCGTCGTGGGTCGGCCGCCGCGGAGGCGGCGGACCGTTGGTCATGGAACCAGCCGGTCGGCCCGAGGGTCAACCGGACGTTCAGGGTGTGGAACCGAGGTTCCGGTGAGCTGTGACGATCATAGTGATCAGGGTGCCGCCGGGGCCCGGCGGCGGGGCCGTCAGGACGCGTCGACCAGCGCCTGGTAGGCGTCCGCGTCCAGCAGGCCGCCGATCGGGTCGCCGCCCTCCCCGGGCACGCTGATCTCGACCAGCCAGCCCGCCCCGTAGGGGTCGGCGTTGATGGTCTCGGGTGCGTCGGCGAGGGCCTCGTTGACCGCCGCGACGACACCGGCCACCGGCGCGTAGATGTCGGAGACCGACTTCGTCGACTCCACCTCACCGATCGGGGCGCCCGGGCCGACCTCGTCGCCGACCTCCGGCAGCTGCACGAAGACGATGTCACCCAGGGCGTCCTGCGCGTGGTCGGTGATCCCGACGCGGACGACGCTCGCGGTCCCGTCGGTCCCCTGCACCAGCGCCCACTCGTGCTGGTCGGTGTAGCGGCGGTCGTCAGGCGTGGCCATGCGGGCGATCGTCTCCTGGGGCTCAGTCGGTGGTGGGCGAAGCGTATTGAGGCGTGTCGAGCGGCCGCAACGCGTCCACCACGACCTGCTCGGACGGCACGATGTCGACCGAGGCGCCCTGCCGGGTCAGATCCTGCACCACGCCGCCGGGGATGTTCAGGGCGGTCCGCATGTTCTCCGGTGACCCGATCACGACGACCTCGTACGGCGCCGTGATCGGCCGGCCGTCGACCATCAGCTCGCCCGGTCTCCCGGTGACGGCCGACGACACCCCGACGCGGACGCCGTCGATCTGCATCGTCTCGGCGCCGGCGCCGCGCAGCTCCTGGATCGCGTCGAGGAGGTCGCTCACCCGGACCTCCTCCTCCGGATCCCGGATCGTGATCGTCAGCCCCGGGCCCTGCGCGGCGATGGTGCCGTTGAGGATGCCGATCGCCTCCGCCCGGGCGCGGGCCTCCTCGAGCGCGGTCGCCGACTGGCTGTCGGTGTCGGTGAGGTCCTCCAGCGCACCGCGCTGGTCGGCGATCTGGCCGCGCAGGCGCTCCTCGCGCGCGTCGAGGTCGTCGAGGATGCGGACGAGGTCCTCCTCGCGCGCTCCGGCGTACTGCTGGTCCTCCCCCACGGCCCGCACCTGGACGGCGAAGGCGAAACCGAGCAGCAGCGTCAGGACGCCGATCAGGGCCGCGGCCAGCGGATCGCGGGTGCGCCGGCGGGGCGGCTCCGCCGCCACCGCGGCGGCGGGTTCCTCGTCGGCTGGCTCGTCGTCGGCGGCCTCGGTGACCGCCGGAGGCGCCGCCTCCACGTCGGTGTCCGCGTCCTCCGGCTCGACGGCGTCCGCCGGCTCGTCGGCGTCCCCGGCCGGGGCGTCGTCCTGCGCGGCCCCCTGCTCCGCCCGCGAGCCGGGCCCGAAAGGGTGCGGCACGACGACGTCGTCGTCGGCGGGGTCCGGCCCCTGGACGGGCCGCTCGTCGCCGCTCATGCGCGGAACACGTGCCGTCGGATGGCGGCCGCGTTGCCGAAGATGCGGATCCCGAGCACGACCACGACCGCGGTGGACAGCTGGGCGCCGACCCCCAGCTGGTCGCCGAGGAAGACGATCAGCGCCGCGACGACGACGTTGGACACGAAGGAGATGACGAAGACCTTCGCGTCGAAGATGCCGTCCAGCCGGGCCCGGAAGCCGCCGAAGACGGCGTCCAGCGCGGCCACGACCGCGATCGGCAGGTACGGCTGCAGCCACACCGGCACGGTGGGGTCGAAGAAGAGGCCGAGGAGGACGCCGGCCGCGAGTCCGAGGATCGGGATCACGGGGTCAGCCTCCAGCGGTGGGGTCGGGGGTGGTGTCCGGGTCGGTGTCCGGGCCGGGGTCCGGGTCATCGCCGTCCTCGGGGACGGCGGAGCGCAGCTCGGGGACGCTGGCCGCGGGAACGCTCAGCTCCTCCTGCTCCGCGTAGTCGAACCGGAGCCCGAACGTCTGCGAGATGACCGCGAGCGCGCCCACCTCGGGACTGGCGAGGAACTCCGAGACCAGCGTGTCCGGATCGCCGATCGCACTGATCTCGTACGGGTTGGTCACCGGGCGGAAGTCGACCAGCACCGCCTCGCCGGCGAAGCGGATGGCGGTCGTGGGGCCCAGCCGCTGCCCGTTGATGCTGATGGCCTCGGCGCCGGCGGCCCAGAGGGCGTTGACCACCAGCTGCAGGTCGCCGTCCTGGACCTGTTCCCGGGGGTCCTCCTCGGTGGTGCCGCCACCGACCGGGTCCTCGTCGGCGCTCGGGTCGGCGTTCGCGAGGGTGACCAGCAGCCCGGGGCCGGTGACCGGCACCGCGCCGGCGCCCTGCTCGGCGCGCGCCAGCGCGTCCCGGGCTCGCTGGCCGACGGCGCTGGCCGCCAGCAGGTCGTCCCGGGTGCTGGTGACCTCGGTGCGCAGCGCCTCGAGCTGGGCGGCGAGGTCGTCGCTGACCGCGGACGCGCTGTGGATGTCGTCGATGAGCGCGGCCCGCACCTGGTCGCGGCCCTGCACCGTGGCGGCGGCCTGGTCGTAGGTGACGGCGACCAGCAGCCCCGCGACGACCATCGTCACGGCGACGGCGGCACGCCCCCAGCGGCGGCGCCGCGGCGCACCGGCCGACCGGGCTGCGGCCGCCTGGGCGTAGGCGGGGTCGAGGGTCTCGGCGAGGACGGCGTCCAGGAGCGACGCGCCCATCGAGCGCGGCCCGCCGCCCCGCGGGGGTGCGGTCACCGCGCCGTCCGGGACAGGCGGGCCGCCCGCTCGGCGCGGAGGATGCCCCCGACCTGCACGAGGTAGAAGACCCCGGCCAGCAGGTAGAGCGCCGTCCCCCAGATCGTGAACGCCCAGGCGAACGGCTCGATGACGACGGCCAGCCACCCCGACCCGTCGGCCAGCAGCAGGCCGGGGAAGGCGTACAGCAGGAGCAGCGTGGCGGCCTTGCCCAGGTAGTGCACCTGCAGCGGGGGGTAGCCGTAGTGGCGGATGACGAGCAGGGCGAGCGCCAGCACGACCTCGCGGCCGACCAGCAGGGCGACGAGCCACAGCGGGACGATCTCGCGCAGGGCGAGCGCGACGAGGGTGCTGACGATGTAGAGCCGGTCGGCCGCGGGGTCCAGCAGCGCGCCCAGCTTGCTGCTCTGGTCCAGCCACCGCGCGAGCTTGCCGTCGAGCCAGTCGGTGAACCCGGAGACCATGAGGATGGCCACCGCCCAGCCGTCGGCCTCGGGGCCCAGCAGCAGCCAGAGGAAGACCGGGACGCCGAGGAGCCGGAGCAGCGAGAGGGCGTTCGGCACGGTCCAGATGCGGTCGGGCAGCGTGTCGCGGTCGGTCACCGGCGGCGAGCCGGCGATCGGCAGGGAACCCGACGGCGGAACGGGGACGGCCGCCGACGGCCCGTTCGACGACGTCACTGCTCCCCCACCTCGACCGACAGCGTGCTGCACCATCCACGAGGCTAGTGGACGCAACCGCGTCCACTCGTGAGCCGCTACGCGGGGACCGCCAGGTTGGCCGGCGCCGGCTCGTAGCCCAGCGGCCGGCGCGAGAAGCTGCCCGTCCCGTGCGTCACGGACCGCAGCACGCCGGGATAGGTGAGCAGCTCCACCTCGGGCACCTCGGCGCGCACCGTCGTCCGGTCGCGGACCGGGTCGGCGTCGCTGCCGGTGACCCGAGCGCGCCGGCCGGAGAGGTCGCTCATGACCGCCCCCACGTACTCCCCCGGCACGACCACGTCGACCTCGCACCACGGTTCGAGCACCCGGGTGCCCGCCGCCGCGGCGAGCTCGCGCAGCGCCAGCGCACCCGCGGCCTGGAAGGCCGCGTCGGAGGAGTCGACGGAGTGCGCCTTGCCGTCGACGAGGGTCAGGTGGACGTCGACCAGGGGGCGGTCGCCCGTGATGCCCCGCTCCGCCTGCGTCCGGATCCCCTTCTCGACGCTGCCGTGGAACTGGCTGGGCACCGTGCCGCCGACGATCTTCTGCTCGAAGACGATGCCCGACCCCGGCGCTCCGGGCTCGGCGTCGATGACGACCACGGCGTACTGCCCGTGCCCGCCGGACTGCTTGACGTGCCGGCCGGTCACCCGGGTGGGCCGGGCCAGCGTCTCGACCATCGGCACGCGGACGGGGACGGTCGAGACTGCGACGCCGTGCCGGGTGCGCAGGCGGTCGAGCAGCACCTCGGCGTGCGCCTCGCCGACGCACCACAGCAGCAGCTGCCCGGTGTCGGGACGACGTTCCAGCCGCACCGTCGGGTCCTCGGCCACCAGCCGGGCCAGCGCCGTGGCCAGGCGGTCCTCGTCGGAGCGCGAGGCCGCCTCGATGGCGACCGGCAGCTGCGGGACGGGCAGGTCCCAGGGCGGGACCAGCCGGGGGTCCTCCGGCGAGGACAGGGTGTCGCCGGTCTCGGCGCTGCCCAGCCGGGCCACCGCGCAGATGTCGCCGGCCGGGCACGACGGGACGGGGCGCAGCGTGGCCCCGAGCGGCGAGGACAGCGCCCCGATGCGCTCGTCGACGTCGTGGTCGGGATGGCCGCGGTCGGTCATGCCGTGCCCGGAGACGTGCACCGGGACGTCGGGGCGCAGCGTGCCGGAGAAGACCCGCACGAGGCTGACCCGCCCCACGTACGGGTCGGTGGTGGTCTTGACGACCTCGGCCACCAGCGGGCCGTCCGGGTCGCACTCCAGGGACGACGTCGCCGCGCCCTCGGGGCGCGAGACCGGCGGGCACCCGTGCTCCATCGGGCACGGGAAGCCGGAGACGACCAGCTCCAGCAGGTCGTCCACGCCGATCCCGCTCAGCGGGGCGGCGCAGAGCACGGGGTGGAAGTGGCCGCGGGCGACGGCCGTCTCCAGGTCCGCGATGAGGTCGGCCTGGACCAGCTGGTCGCCGGCGAGGTAGCGCTCCATCAGCGCCTCGTCCTCGCTCTCGCCGATGATGCCCTCGATCAGCTCGGACCGGAGCCGGTCGGCCTCGGGGGCGTCCGCGGCCGGCTGCAGGAGGTTGACCAGCCCGCGGACCGAGCCGTCCGGGGCACGGTCGACCAGGTGGACCGGGTAGACGCCCTCCCCCAGCAGCTGCTGGCAGAGGCGGACGGCGTCCTCGACGTCGGCCCGCGCACGGTCGAGCTGGGTGATGACGACGGCCCGGGGCATGCCGACCGCGGCGCACTCCTCCCACAGCTGCACGGTGGCGGCGTCGACGCCGTTGACCGCCGAGACGACGAACAGTGCGGCGTCGGCCGCGCGCAGACCGGCCCGCAGCTCGCCGACGAAGTCCGGCGAGCCCGGGGTGTCGAGCAGGGTGATGCGGTGGCCGGCGTGCTCGATCGTGGCCACCCCGAGGGACACCGATCGCTGCTGCCGGATCTCCACGTCCTCGGTGTCCAGCGCGGTCGTGCCGTCCTCCACCCGTCCCGCCCGGGGAAGGGCACCGGTGGCGACGAGGAGTGCCTCGGCGAGGGTGGTCTTCCCCGCCCCGGCGTGGCCGACGAGTGCCACGTTGCGCACGCGCGCGGCCGGTCGTGGTGCCGGCGCCGTCCCGTTGTCCTTCGCCATCGGGCCGGGCGTTCAGCCGTGCGCGGCTTCGGCACGGACCACCGAGGCGGTGCCGGCCGGGTAGAAGAGGCCGGTGTGCCCGTCGGGCTCCCAGCGCACGCGGTACGGCGGCCCTCCTCCGGGCTCGGCGCACCCGATGACCTCACCCACCCGCTCGGGCTCTCCCTGGTGGGTGGACCGCACGACGATCCGGTCTCCGACATGAGCTTCCACGGCGGCCTCCTGCGGGGTGCGACTGTGGCGTGCTTCACAGCCTGCCCGTGATCCCTGGGCCCGACAAGACCCCCTCCGCCCTCACCCGCCGCGGGCGGTCCGGCGCGTCGGTTCCCGGGCGCCACGCCGGTGCAGGAGCCACCCCCCGCCGATCAGCAGCACCCCGGACGCGAGGAAGGCGAGGTCCCAGCTCAGCGGCGCACCGAGGTCGTCCCGGACGTGGTGGACCCCGAGCAGCTGGTGGTCGACGAGCCCTTCGACGAGGTTGAAGAGTCCCCAGCCGGCCAGGACGAGGCCGAGGTGGAACGACCAGCTGGGCGCGAGCCTCCCGCGCTGCCAGTCGCGGATCGTGGTGAGCGAGCCGGCGAGGACGCACAGCCACGTCGCGAGGTGGAAGAAGCCGTCGGCGAGCGTGTTGACCTCCAGCCCGGCGAGGGTGGCCGGCGAGCGCTCGGCGCTGACCATGTGGTGCCACTGCAGGATCTGGTGCAGCACGATGCCGTCGACGAACCCGCCTAGGCCCAGGCCGAACAGCAGGCCCGCGGCCCGGGCCGGGGGTCCCGCTGCCGTCGTCCGCGCTGCCGCCGCCATGCGGCGGGCCTACCCCACCTCCTCCCCCGTCACCCGCGGCGGGATGCTGGAGGGATGAGCAGCAGCGACCACGCGGCCGGGCGCGACCAGACAACGGGGCGGGCGCACGCCGTGCTGGCCACCACCGCCGACGAGCCGGCGCCGTGGGCGGCCATCTGCGGCGCGTCCGTGGACGTCGTCCAGGGCAGGTGGAACGGGCCGCGGGGCCTCGGTTCCGCCGACCCGTGCCCGGACTGCACACGTCTGGCGCCGGGCTGAGGCCCCGTTGCCGGCGTGGTCCGCCGTCTTCCCGGTAACCCGTAGGGGTGTTGGGGATAACGGTCGAGCGTCAGGGTCGCCGCCGGGCGATCACCGAGCCTTGAAGGAGCTTCGCGGCGTTGCTGGTCGGCTCGGGGGCACGGACCACCTGGGCGACCACGTCGAAGCCCGCGTCCTCCAGCAGCCCCACCACCGCATCGGGGCGCAGCCGGTGGAAGTCCAGCGAGACCGCCGTCCCGAACGCCTCGTCCAGGTTCAGGGTGCCGTCGCCGACCTGGAAGCCGAGCAGCAGGTACCCGCCCGGCCGGAGCACGCGCGCGAACCCGGCCACCACGGCGGGCCTCCGCGGCTCGGGCACGTGGATGAGCGAGTACCACGACACGAGCCCGGCGAGGCTGCCGGCGGCGTGGTCGAGCGCGCCCATCTCGCCCACCGCGAAGGACAGGCCGGGGTGCTCGCGCGCCGCGAGGTCGACCATCGCCGGTGACAGGTCGATGCCGGACACGTCCAGCCCCAGGCGGGAGAGGTGCGCGGTCACGCCGCCGGGGCCGCTGCCCACCTCGAGGACCTGCCCGCCGGGGTGGTCGCGCCCGACCAGCTCCGCGAAACCCTGGAGCACGGCGCGGTCCAGCGGCGCGTCGTCGAGCTCGGAGCGGAACAGCTCGGCGTACGCCCGGGCGATCGCGTCGTAGCCGTTCCTCGTCGCGACCAGCCGCGCGTCCTCCGCCACGAGAGCAGGCTAGGGAGGGCGCCGGCGCTCCCCCGCACCGCCCGGCGCCCCGGCGGACCTCACGGTTCGACGACGCGGCTGGGCTGGGTGTCGTCGTCGCCGGGGAGCAGGTGGCGGTCGAGGCGCAGGCGGGCCAAGGCGTTGCGCACCGCTGGCGACGCGCCGTAGAGGGTGAGCCGGCGCCCGTGCCGCAGCGCCCGCAGGTATGCGCCGACCAGCGCCCGCAGGCCGGCGTGGTCGGCGACGGAGAGCCCGCGGACGTCGAAACCCCACCTCCCGCTCTGCGAACCGAGGAGCGCGGAGACGGCGTCGTGCAGCAGGTGCGCGGTGCGGCCGTACAGCCGCCCCGTGGCGGTCAGCCACCCCGAGACGAAGTCGACCCGCACCGTGAGCTCCGGTCCCGACGGCGGCCGTCCGCCGGGCGGCTCGGCGGTCGCCTGCCGGTTCGCACGCCCTCGGTCGGCCATCACACCGGCTCCTTCTCGCCCGTGCCTGGACCGGGTTCCCGTCCCTCGCGCAGTGTCCGCGCGGCCCGGCCCGTCCGCATCGTCCCCCCGGGAGGAGGTGCCACGGCGCCCGGCGGATGCACGGCCCCGCCAGGCGGGCGCACCCCGGACCGGACGGCCCTCTGTCGCCCGCCTGGCGAGGTGGGTCCAGTGTGACCTACGGCGCGCCGGTCAGTCCGGTGGACGCCGCGGCGCCGGGACCGGGAGGACGCCGAGCTCGGCAGCCGCCCGGACGGCCGCGCCCCGGCCGGTCACCGCCAGCTTCCCCTGCACCCGCCGGACGCGCGTGCGGGCGGTGTTGCCCGACACCGACAGCGCCCTCGCGATCTCGGCCGTCGACCGCCCCTCGGCGAGCAGGTGCAGCAGCCGCACGTCCCGGTCGCCGAGGGGGCCCGGCACCACCGCCGTCGGACCGGACATGACCACCACCTCCGAGAAGACCCGCGCGGGACAAGGTAGGCGCGGCACAACCGGATCGCTTTACCGATCAGGCCGCGCGGCTTTACGGTTTCGCTCCGCGGAGGGAACTCGCGATGAGGCCTCGGATCAGGACCAGCATGCTGACCGGGTACCCCGGCCTGGCCACCTCCCTGGGCGTCAACCCGGCGGACCTGATGGCGCGCGTGGGCCTGCACCTGGCCGACCTGGACCTGCCCGACCGCTGGATCCCCGCCGCACCCGTCGCCCGGCTCCTCGGGCTCTCGGCGGCGGAGTCCGGCTGCGCCGACTTCGGCCTGCGGCTGGCCGCGTCGCGCCACCTGGGGACGCTCGGCCCGATCAGCGTGGTGCTGCGCGACCAGCCCGACCTCCGCAGCGTGCTCGACCTCCTGGTGCGGTACGACCACGCCTACGACGAGTCGACGCACCTGCGCCTGCGCGAGTCCGGCGACGTCGCGACGATCGACGTATGGCTGGAGTTCGGGGAGCCGGCACCCGGCGACGAGATCCACGACCTGGCCATGGGTGCGGTGGCCGGCATCGTCCGTGCCCTGCTGGGGCAGGACTGGTGGCCGCTGCGGGCGTGCTTCGTCCGCCGGGCCCCACCGGACCCCGCCCCCTGGCACCGGCTGTTCGGGCCGTCGGTGGTCTTCGGGGCAGCGTTCACCGGGCTCGTCCTGGATCCCGCGGACCTCGCCACGCCGCTCGTGTCGGCCGATCCCTCGCTGCGCCCCTACACCCAGGAGTACCTCGGTGCGGTCGTGACGCCCGAGGAACCGTCGTCGTCCGACGTGGCCGAGGTCGAGGAAGCGATCGAGCTGCTGCTCCCCCTGGGCCGCCACTCGGTGGACGACGTCAGCCGCCACCTCGGGCTCACGCCACGCGGGCTGCAGCGCTCCCTGGCCGAGCGCGGGGAGACGTTCTCCTCCGTCGCCCACGCGACGCGCGCCCGGCTGGCGGAGCGCTACCTGCCCAACGAGCGCTACTCGCTGACCGAGGTGTCCCAGCTGCTCGGCTTCGAGGCGCCCAGTGCGTTCTCGCGGTGGTTCCGCCAGCGGTTCGGCACCACCCCCAAGGACTGGCGACGGGCGGCGCTGGACCGCTGACCCGGCTGCCCCGACCGTCCCGGCGGGGGGATGACGGGCGGGACGGCCGGGACGAGCGTCGGGCCAGGAGCGTCCCGAGGAGGTCGTCGTGGGATCGATGCGTGCGCGGCGGTGGGAGGCGCGGGGTGCCCTGGCCCTCGCCGGCCTGGCCGTCGTCCTCCTGCTGGCCGTCGCGGGGCTGCGCAGCCTCTGGCTGGTGCTGCTGACCACCGCCGCGGTGGCCCTGGTCGTCGCGGCCCTGTACTGGTTCCTGCTGCACCGGGGCCCGGTGCGCTGGATCTCGCTGGCGGTGGCGGTCACCGCTCCGGTGGTGGTGCTGGGCGTCTTCGTCGCCGAACGGCTGCTCTGGGTCGCCGTGGTGGCGGCGGCGCTGTGGACGCTCGCGCTCGCGGCGGGGCGCGCCGCGCTGCGGCCCGACCACCCGGACGAGGGCCCGGCCGTCCTGGACACGCCGGCGCCACGGCACCCCTTCCTCGTCATGAACCCGCGGTCGGGCGGGGGCAAGGTGGGCCGGTTCCGCCTGCGCGAGCGGGCGGAGGAGCTCGGCGCCGAGGTGGCCCTGCTGGACCGGCCCGGAGTCGACGTCCAGCAGCTCGCCCGGGACGCCGTGCGGCGCGGCGCGGACCTGCTCGGGGTGGCCGGGGGTGACGGCACCCAGGCCCTGGTGGCGCAGGTGGCCGCGGAGCACGACGTGCCGTTCCTCGTCGTCAGCGCGGGGACCCGCAACCACTTCGCGCTGGACCTCGGCCTGGACCGCGACGACCCGGCGCGCTGCCTCGACGCCCTCGGCGACGGCGTGGAGACGCGCATCGACCTCGGCGACATCAACGGGCGGACCTTCGTCAACAACGCGTCCTTCGGCGTCTACGCGGAGATCGTGGAAAACCCCGCGTACCGCGACGACAAGCGCGGCACCACGCTGGACGCCCTCCCGGAGCTGCTGAGCCGCAGGCGGGGCGCCCACCTCGTGGCCGACGTCGGCGGGGAGCGGGTCGACGCGCCGCAGGCCCTCCTGGTCAGCAACAACCCCTACGACGCCTCGGACCTGGCCGGCTTCGGCCGCCGGGCCCGGCTGGACCGCGGGGTCCTCGGCGTCGTGGCCGTGCGCGTCGACGGCGCCCGGCAGGCGGTCGGGCTGCTCAACGGTGCGCACCAGCGCGGGCTGCGCGTGGCGGAGGCCCCGGAGGTGGTGGTGAGCGCGGACGCCGCGACGGTCCCTGTCGGCATCGACGGCGAGACCGTGCAGCTCCCGACGCCGGTCCGGTGCACGGTCCGGCCCGGCGCGCTGCGGGTCCGGCTGCCCCGCCGGCGGCCCGGCGTCCGGGCACCGCGGCCGCGGCCGGACTGGGCGGTGCTGTGGTCCCTCGCCACCGGCCGCGCCGGCGCGCAACCCGCCGGTCGCACCGGAGGCAGCCCGGCCGCCGCCGGCGCGCGCGAGGCTTGAGGTCAGGTCGGCCGGGCGCTCCTGCGCGGATCGCTGGGGGGCCGGGCCTCCGGCAGCTGCGGTACGGGGGCCTCAGGCGGCGGCGCGCTCCAGTCGGCCCCGGTGCGGGCACGCCAGGCGGCCACGGCCTCGTCGAGGGTCGGGAAGAAGTGCCGGGGCTCGATCTCGCGGGTCAGCCCGTAGCGCTCGATCTTCCGCCGCACCGGGTCCTTGAGCTCGGCGAAGACCAGCGTCTGGCCACGGCCGTCGAGGAACGCGTCCAGGTCCAGCAGCATGTCGGCGGCCGTGGTGTCCACGTCGGTGATCGGCTCGGCGGCCACCACGATCCACCGCGTCTCCGGCTCGTTGCGCGCCAGCGCCGTGATCTCGTCCCGGAAGCTCTTGGCGTTGGCGAAGAACAGCGGCGCGTCGAACCGGTAGATCACCAGCCCGGGCAGCTGCCGGCCCCCCGGGTAGGACCGGACGTCGTGGTAGCCGTCCAGGCCGTCGACCCGGCCCAGCTGGGTCTGGTACGGCCGCCAGGCGCGGCGGAAGACGTTCAGGATCGACAGGCCGACGGCGATGCCGATGCCGGGGAGCACGCCCAGGAGGGCGACCCCGAGGAACGCGACGATCGACAGGCTGAACTCCACCTTGCGCTGGTGCCAGAGGCGGGCCGTGCCGCGCGGGTCGGCCAGCGACAGGGACGCGGTGATGACGACCGCGGCGAGGGCCGACTGCGGCAGGTCGCGGAAGAGCCCCGGCAGGAAGACGACCATCACGATGATCAGCGCGGCGCCCGTGACGCCGGTGAGCTGCGACCTGGCACCGGCCCGCTCGGCCACCGCCGTGCGGGAGGCGCTCGTGCTGACCGGGAAGCCCTGGAACAGGCCCGCGGCGAGGTTGGCCGCCCCGATCCCGACCATCTCCTGGTTGCCGTGCACCTCCTGGCCGGTGCGGCCGGCGAACGACGACGCCGTGGAGATGGTGTCGGCGAGGGACACCAGGGCGATGGCCAGCGCGCCGGCCACCAGCGGGCCGACGTCGGACCAGTCCACCGACGGCAAGGTGAGCGGGGGCAGCCCCTCCGGCAGCGTGCCGACGAGGTCGACGCCGCGCTCCCCCAGGTCGAAGACGGCGCTGACCCCGATCGCCCCCACCACCATGACGAGCACCCCGGGGACCTTGGGCAGCCACCGGCGCAGGGCCAGGATCACCGCGATGCCGCCGAGCCCGACCGCGGCCGCGGCGGGGACGACGTCGCCCCCCGCCAGGCCGGCGACGAACGCCCCGAACTCGCCGATCACGCCGTCGGCGTCCACCGAGAAGCCGAACAGCTTGGGCAGCTGGCCGACCAGGATCGTCAGGGCCAGCCCGTTCATGTAACCGATCATCGTGGGCTTGGAGAGCAGGTCGGCGACGAAGCCGAGCCCGGCGGCGCCCGCGGCGATCATGACCACGGCGGTCAGCAGGGCCAGCATCGACGCCAGCGCCACCGCCCGTTCGGGATCACCGCCGGCGGCCACCAGGGGCAGGATCGTGGCCGCGATCATGGGCCCGAGGGACGAGTCCGGCCCCAGGACGAGGATGCGGGACGGGCCGAACACCGCGTACCCGAGCAGGCACGTGATCGTGGTGTAGAGCCCGGTGATCGGCGGCAGCCCCGCCAGCTGCGCGTAGGCCATCCCCTGCGGGACGAGCAGCGTGGTCAGCACCACCCCCGCGACGACGTCCTTGACCAGCCAGGGACGCCGGTAGCCGGCGAACGCACGCAGGCCGGGCGGCACGGGCGCCACGGCCGGCTCACGGACCCGACGGGGTGGGCAGGACGGTCAGACCGGGGCGGGCGGAGATCCGGCGGTACACCGCGTGCAGCCGCTTCTCGACGAGGATCGGGACGAAGGCCTGCACCCTGGCGCCGGCGAAGGACGCGAGCACCTCGCCGGCGAGGACCCGGATGGCCTCGGGGTCGACCCCGTACTGCGCGTGCAGCCGCACGACGAGGGCGTCGACGAACCCACCCTCGCCCCGCGCGGCACCGACGTCCTCGTCGGCGATCGCGGTCACGGTGCACCTCCTCCCCCGGGCGGTCCGGACGGATCGGCCGAGCGTCCCGTCCGGGCCGGGGCGCGGGCATCATCCGAGCGGGATGAGCAGCCAGCTCCCCGTCGGTCAGCCGGGCGGGTCCAGCCACCGGGACACCAGCCCGAAGAGCACCCCGAGGGCGTTGGTGGCCCAGTGCGCCCCCGTCGGGGCGAGCACGCTGCCGGTGCGCCGGCGGAGCTCGCCGAAGACCACCCCGCCGAGGGCGGTGAGCGCGACGGTGCCGGCGACGACGACCGCGGTGCCCACGCCCCCGACGGCGTCGGAGACGGCGCGGTTGGAGCTCCCGAGCCCGAGTGACGGCAGCACGTGCCAGAACCCGAAGAGCACCGACGTGACGGCCAGCACCTGCCACTCCTGGAGGTGACGGGCCAGCGCTCCCCACAGCACCGAGCGGAAGGCGATCTCCTCCAGCAGCACCGTTCCGAGCGGGATGACGACGAACGCGGTGTACAGGGCGTCGGGCAGGGGCAGGTCGTAGCGGGCGTCCTGGAAGGCCGTCCGCGTGGGCGGCAGCAGGATCCCGACGACGTAGACGTTCGCCACCAGCGCTACGGCGCCCAGCCCCCACCGGAGCCCGGTGCGGAAGCGGTCGCGGCCCAGCCCGAGCTGGGACCAGGACAACCCGGCCGCCCGTGCCGCGGCCAGGAGGGCGGCTCCCTCCAGGGTGCGCACCCACCACGGCGGATCCAGGAGGTGGTCGGTCACGTTGATCGCGACGAGGGCGAGGACGACGGCGCCCGAGAACGAGCGGTACCGCGTGCGGAGCGCTGCGGACGAGCTCACCCGGCACTCCCCGTCCGGCCGGACCGCACCCCGTCAGCCTCCCACCAGGGCGCGGAGCCGCTCCGTGTCCGCGTCGTCCCAGCCCGGCGGCCGGACGACCTGGGCCCAGCCGTCGACGTAGTCGGCCCGGTAGGCGTGCCCGTGGCCGTCGGGCACCTCGACGGCGAACACCATGTCCGCGGTGACCTGCCAGAACGTGACGAAGGGCAGCCACACCATCCCCTGCGAGACGTCCGGCCCGCGCTCGCCCTCCAGCCAGTCGGGACGGCTCAGGATCAGCCGCGGCGACCACCACACGATGGGGTCCGAGGCGTTCTGCAGGTAGACCACCCGAGGTTCCCCCCAGCGGCCGCCGGGCCGGTCGAGGTCGGGCGCCTCGTCGGCGAAGCGCACCGTGCGGCCCTCCTCGTACACCGGCAGCCACTCCGGCGAGCCCTCGTCGCGGTCGTCGACGATCGACCGCGTCAGCTGGTTGAAGTTCGGCGGGCCGGCCCACAGCACCCCGTCGGTGCGGTTGACGATGTCGGCGAGCCCGCTGAACGCCGCCTCCCCGCCGAACGTCCCGAGGCTCTCGCCGAAGACGTAGAGCTGCGGGCGGGCGTCCGGGGGCAGCTGGGCCCACGTGCCGTAGACGGCGTCGAACAGCGCGCGCCCGGCCTCCTGCGCCTTCACCTGGTCGACCAGGAACGACATCCAGCTGGGCAGGTACGAGTACTGCATCGCCACCATCGCGGAGTCGCCGTTGAGCTCGTACTCGAGCGCGTCGCTGGCGGCCGGGTCGACCCACCCGGTGCCGGTGGTGGTGACCACCACGAGGGCGGACCTGTCGAAGCCGCCGGCCCGCTCCAGCTCCCGGACGGCGAGCGCGGCGCGGTCGGCCACGTCGTCGCCCGACGCGAGCCCGACGTAGGCCCGCACCGGCTCGAGCGCGGGCTGCCCGGAGAAGGCGGTGAGGTCCGCGGCGGTCGGCCCCGTCCCGACGAAGTTGCGCCCCTGGAGGCCGAGGTCCTCCCACGGGACCAGCGATGCCGGGCTCCCCGACCGCTCGGCCGCCACGGGTTCGACGGCGCCGGCCTCCGTGCCGTCGTCCTTGACGCTGAACGCCGAGTTCATCGCGTCCACGAAGCCGCGGAACAGCACGCCGTTGAGCAGGAAGAGGACCAGCGCCGTGACCACGACGACACCCAGCGGCCGGGCCAGCCGCCGAGGGAGCACCCGGCCGAGCACCCGGACGAGCCACCGCGCCAGGGCGCGGATCCCGCGGCCCACGGCGACGAAGAAGGCGAAGACCAGCACCGCGACGACGACGATGCCGAGGGCGGAGTAGCCCGACGGCGGGTCCAGGCCCATCAGCTCGTGGATGTCCCGCTGCCACTGGGCGCCGAGGACCAGCGTGATCACCACCAGCAGGGCCGCGCCGATGGCGAGCACCTGCCAGGCCCGGCGGCGCACGCCGGCGGAGAGGCGGCGGTCGGTGACCTCCGCGACGAACCACGCCACGGTGACGCCGACCCCGTACCCGATGGCGGCGGTGATGCCCGCGATGAGGCCCTGCAGCAGCCATCCGCGCGGGAGCAGGGAGGGGGTGAGCGAGCTGCAGCCGAACAGCAGCGCCGCCAGGGTCCCGCTCCAGGTGTAGCGGGGCAGCCAGCGGCTCCACCGGGCGGCCGGCGGGCCCTCGGTGGCCCCTGCCGGCTGCGACGGCGCCCTCGGCGCGGGGACGGAGGTGACCTCGGTGCGGCCGGGGGCGTGCCCCGCCGTCGGTTCCGCCGTCATCGCGCCTCCGCTCGCCGGTCGGCCGACGCTAGAGCGGGGCGACGGGCGGCGGACTCACACCTGGAGGATGACCCGCGGCCGGCTCCGTCCCGCCACGATCGCCGTCATGGAACGTGCGGCGGGACGGCGCAGCGGCGGTCGGACGGGGAGCACGGCGACCGACGTGGGCCTGGTGGTCGCCGCCGCGACGGCCCCGGGGACGTTCGCGCCCTCCCTCTCCGCGCGCACGGTCGTCGACCAGGGTCTGGTGACCGGGCTGTCCACGGGCCTGCACTACCTGCTCACCGCCGCCGCCCAGGACGTGCTCGAGGCCGCGGCCCGGTCCCTCGCCGGCGACGGCACCACGCCGTCGCGGGCGCGGGGCGGCGCCCTCGTCGCCGTCGACGGTGCGGCGGTACCCGTGGCGCTCGCCGTGCTCCGGGCGCTTCCACCCCGTGCCGAGGACCCGTTGCGGGGAGCGGTGCGCCAGGCAGCCTGGCGGCTCGGGGCGACCGGTCTGGGTGGGGCGCTGCTGGGCGCCGCGCAGCTCGGCACGCAGGCGCTCGACGCCCGGTGGCGGCTGCACGGCCGGCTGGCGGCCTTCCCGCTGGCCGTCCCCGTGGGCCTCGGCACCGCCTACGCCCTGGACCGCCTCGCCGCCCGGGGGCACCGGGAGCAGCCGGCGACCTCCTCGGGGCCCTCCCCGCTGTCCTCGCTGGCCGTGGCCACCGGGATCGTGGGCGGCGTCGGCGCGGCGGCGTACGGCGAGCAGGCGGTGGCCGACCTGGTGGCGCGCCGGCTCGGCGCCGCGCTACCCGGGCCCCCGGAGCTGTGGCGGCTGGCCGGGCACGCCGGCTTCCTCGCCGTGCTCGGTGCCGGCGCCTCGTCGGTGTGGCACCGCGCCATGCGGCGCATCGAGGGCATGACGTCGGCCGACGTGCCGGTGTTCGGGCCGGACGAGGCCGAGCGGTGGGTGCCGCCGACGGTCAGCGGCGGGCCCGGCAGCCGGGTGTCGTGGGCCGGCATGGGACGTGACGGACGCCTGCACGCCCTGGCGACCGTGCACCCGCGGCCGGTCGCCGACCGCCCCGACGGCACCCCCGACCTGTCCATCGAGACGGTCATGGGCGTCCCCGCCCGTGCCGCCCCCGTGGCCGTCTACGTGGGCCTGGACAACGCGCCCACACCGCGCGACCGCGTCGAGCTCGCGATGACCGAGCTCGAGCGGACGGGCGCGTTCGACAGGTCGCTGCTGGCATTCGTCTCCCCCACCGGGACCGGCTACGTCAACTACGTCGCGACCGCCGCGCTGCAGTACCTCGCGCTCGGCGACGTCGCGACCGTCACCCTGCAGTACTCGCGCCGGCCCTCTCCGCTGTCGCTCGGCATGGTGCGCGGCGCCCGGGAGCAGAACCGGCTCCTGTGGCTCCGCGTCCTCGAGCGCCTGCGGGACCGCCCCGGCCCCCGGCCGCGGGTGGTGCTGTTCGGCGAGAGCCTCGGCGCGCATACCAGCCAGGACGTGTTCCTGCACTGGGGGACGCTCGGCCTCGACGCCATGGGGATCGACCGGGCGCTGTGGATCGGGACGCCCTACGGCAGCGGGTGGATGCGCCAGGTGACCCGGGGCGGCCGGCTCGACGTCGACCCGGAGGCCGTCGCCGTCGTCAACGACCTGGACCAGCTGCGGGAGCGCACCGCGGCGCGGGGTACCCGGCCGCGCTTCGTGCTGCTGAGCCACGACAACGACGGCGTGACGAAGTTCGGCCCCGACCTGCTCTGGTACCCGCCGGAGTGGCTGGGCCCCTCCCGGCCGCGCCCCGAGCCGGTCCCCTCCGGGAGCCCCCGGGGCATCCCGCCGGCCATGCGGTGGCGGCCGCTGACGACGTTCTTCCAGAGCCTCGTCGACATGAAGAACGCGCAGACCGCCGGGCCCTTCGGGGCCTTCCAGCACGACTACCGCGCGGACCTGCCGCGCTTCCTCGCCGAGGTGTACGGGCTATCGGCGACCGAGGAGCAGCTGCGCCGCATCGAGGAGACCCTCGAAGTCCGCGAGACGGTGCGCGAGCGGCTGTTCGCCGACGTCCCGGGAGCCGTCGGCTGACATGCGGACCAGCCTGGAGCAGCACCTCGGGTCCCGGCAGGTGGGCCGGGTCGTCTACGGCGCCATCATCGGCCTGGCGCTGGTGGTCGCGCTGGAGTCGCACCCGCCGGAGCCAGGGGTGATGGCCGTCTGGCTGGTGGGGACGGCGGTCGCGGTCGGTCTCGCCGAGGTCTACAGCGACGTGGTCGGCACCGAGACCCGCGCGCGACGGCCGGTCACCCGCGCCGAGGTGCGGGTCATGGCCGAGGACGCCCTCGCCGTCGGGTCCGGTGTCGCGGGGCCGGCCGCAATCTTCCTGCTGTCGGCACTGGGCCTGTTCGGCGTGGCGACGGCGTTCACCGTCGCCAAGTGGTCCGGGCTCGCGCTGATCGGCTTCTACGGGTTCTGGGCGGCCCGCTTCGCCGGAGCCGACATCCGCCGGGCCCTGGTCAAGGGCGCGCTGGTCGCGCTCATCGGCGCCGGCCTGATCGCGCTGAAGGCGCTCGTGCACTGACCCCGGGTCAGGTGTCGAGCCCCGCGCTGAGGTTGGCGAGCGCCTGCACGAACGAGGCGCGGGGACCGCGGTGCCAGAGCGCGCGCTGGCGGTCGGCCCCCGACCCGCGGCGCAGCCGCAGCACCAGCAGGGTGCGGACCAGGCGGCGGTCGCCGGCGGCCTCGAGCGCGGGCGCGAACGACGTGAGCATCTGCCGCAGCACGGCGGTGGCCGGCGCCCAGCCGCCGTCCACGGGGTCCACGACGGCGGCCGCCAGCCCCCGCCGGGCCGCGGCGTAGGCGGCTGCGAGCAGCATCCGGTCGGGGACGGCGGGCACCGGGCGTCCGGCGGCCTCGTCGGCCAGGGCGGTCATCACGGCGGCCCGCCCGAGCCCGGCCTGCAGCACCGCGTCCGCCACGGTCAGCCCGGTGTCGGGGAGCCGGACCTCCACGGTCGGGTACCGGGTCGAGACGCGCGCCCAGAAGTACACGCCGCGTTCGTCGATGGCCTGCCCACCGGCGACGAGGTCGTCCACGAGGCGCCCGTAGGCGGCGGCGTCCGCGCAGACGGGGGGCGGGCGGAACGACGGCCAGAGCCGCTGGGACACGAACCGGGAGCTCGCCCAGCCGGTGTCCCTGCCCTGCCGGATCGGGCTGTTGCCCCCCAGCGCCATGAGCACCGGGAGCCACGGACGCAAGCGGGCCAGCACCGCCACCCCCAGGTCGCGGCCGGGCACCTCGACGTGCACCTGCGCGGCGCAGGTGACGACGTCCTCCGTGACGCCTCTCGTCTCGGTCACCAGCCGCCGGTAGCGCTCGTCGTCGGAGAGGAGCGCGAAGCCCGGCACGTCGACGGGAGGCGTGCCCACGGCGACCAGCCGGGCCCGCCGGTCGGCGGCGGCCTGCGCGAGCACCCTCCGGGCGACGGAGAGCTCCCGGCCGACGTCGGTGAGGTGCTCGCAGACCCCGGTCGACGTCTCGATCTGGCAGCGGGTGAACTCGGTCGTGGCGCGCACCTCCGGCGGTGCCGCGGCGATGAGCTCGGGTGCCAGGTCGGCGACCCGCCCGTCCGGGCGCACGAGGAAGAACTCCTCCTCCACGCCGAGGGTCGGTACCGGGGTGCCCGGCGCCGGCGTGGGGCGCAGCAGGGTCCAGGGCTCGCCGGCCACCGAGCGCGCCGCGATCAGCCGACCGGCTCGAGGACCGTCGGCGCGAACGGCTGGATCTCCTGCCGGCCGTCGCGGACCACGACGCAGCTGCCCTCCGGCACCTCCTGCCACGCACCGACCAGGCCGCCCAGGGGTTCGGAGACGACGATCCGCGCGTCGTCGGAGAGGCGGTGGAGCACCGGGTTGTCCGGGTACTGGGCGCGCAGCGTCGCGATGTCGGTGCTGTGGAACAGCGAGCGGGACCGGCCCTCGGTGGAGTACCGGAAGGCCCACAGCGTCTGGCCGTCCGTCGTCGCGACGGTCATCTGGACCGGGAACCGGCGGCCGTGCCGCCGGCCGACCGCCTCGATCAGCCCGACCGCGCGGGCGACCGCCGCGGGCGGGTCCTCCCGGAGACCGAAGGTGAGCGCCAGGTGGAAGAACAGCTCGGAGTCGGTGGAGCCCTCGATGTCGGGGAACAGTGCCGGGTCGACCGCCAGCGCGAGCTCCCGCTTCACGTCGCGGAAGCCGGCCAGGGCCCCGTTGTGCATCCACAGCCACCGGTCGTACCGGAAGGGGTGGCAGTTGGTCTGCTGGACGGGCGTCCCGGTGGAGGCGCGCACGTGCGCGAGCACCATCCGCGACCGGATGTGGGCGCCCAGCTCGCGCAGGTTCCGGTCGTTCCAGGCGGGTTCGGTGCTCCGGAAAAGCCCGGGCACCGCCGGCTCGCCGTACCAGCCGACCCCGAACCCGTCCCCGTTGGTCGGCTCCACGCCGAGCTGCGCGTGCAGGCTCTGCACGATCAGCGAGTTCTCGGGGACGTACAGGAGGTCCTCGATCAGCAGCGGTGAGCCGGTGTAGGCCATCCAGCGGCACATGGGGCGCTCCGGGTGGTCGTCGGGTGAGGTGGGGCCCGGCCGCCACGGCGGCCGGGCCCCGGGTCGGTGCGTCGGGTCAGCTCGTGGCCGCCGGCGCCTTCTCCTCCTCGAGGAAGACCTCGCGGAGCTTGGCCTCCTCCTCGTGGCTGAGGTTGGTCTCCACGAGGACCATCTGCTGGCCCTCGAAGGCGTCCCGGACCTTGTCCACGACCGCACCGGAGGAGAGCACGAACAGCGCCGAGGTGCCCGGCTGGATCTCGTCGCGCATCCGGCGGATGAACGCGTCGTCGATGCCGACGTCGGTCATGCTGCCGGTGAGCGCGCCCATCCCGGCGCCGATCGCCATGCCCAGCAGCGGCACGAAGAAGATCAGCCCGAAGAGCATCCCCCAGAACGCGCCCCCGAGGGCCCCTGCTCCGGTGAGGCTGCGGAGCTGACGCGTCTTCGGCTTCTTCGCCCCCTCGGGGAAGGTGACGATGGCGGCGTCGTGGATCTGGATGAGCTCCCTGCGCTGCAGGTCCTTGAGCGTCTCCTCCGCGATCGCCGCCCCGTTGGGGGTGGGGAACTTCCAGACGGTCATGGTGGCCATGGACTTCTCCTCGCGTTGGTTCGGCCGGACCGGTCGGCCCGGGGTCAGGAGTTGAGGATCTGGCTCTTCTGCAGCTCGAACTCGGCCTCGTCGAGGACGCCGGAGTCCCGGAGCTGGGCCAGCTCGCGCAACTGCGCCAGCTTGGTGTCGGTGTCGGTGCGCCGGGGGGCCGGCTCGGCGTACTGGGGCTGCGCGCCGTACCCGCCCCCCTGGCTGGCCCACCGGCCCGCCTGGCGGCGGGAGACCCGGTTGGACACGGCGGTGGCCGTGCCGGCGACGACGGCGGTGCGGGCCATCCCGCGCAGCAGTCCGGGCATGGGTGACTCCCTGGGGTCGGGCCGGGCGGCCGGCGCCCGGCGTCGTCGGTGGCGGGTCAGGCCGCCGCGGCGGCGTCGGCGCGCCGGTCGCCCCGCCAGAACGCGGAGACGAGCAGCAGGACGCCGAACACGGCGATCTGCGCGCCGAGGATCAGCGACAGGACGAACACGGTGGCGTCGGGCCAGGCGATGGCGAGGACACCGACGAGGACGTTGACCGCTCCGGCGAGCGCGAGCCAGCCCCAGCCGGCGATCTCCTGGCGCTCGACGACGGCCAGTCCCACGCGGGCGGCCCCGTGCACGATCAGGGACAGCCCGGTGATGAGGACCAGCGTGTAGAGCGTGATCCCGGGCCAGGCCACGGCGAGGACGCCGCCGACCACGAGGACCGCGCCGAGGGCGACGGACGCCGTCCGCCGCTTCTCCGCGTCCCACCCGACGGCCACCTCCAGCAGGCCGCCGACGACGAGGGAGAGCCCGAGCAGGAGCGCGAGCGTCCGTGCGGCAGCGACCGGGTCGAACAGCAGGACCACGCCGACGACCAGGGCCGCCACGCCGAGCAGCCCGACCACCACCCGGGTGCCGGAATGCCGTGACGGCGTCGCGTGCGCGTAGGGGCTGGAGACGTTCGCGGTCATCCCGGTTCCTCCCGACGTGCGGACACCTGCTGCGAGGCTCGTCCCCGCGGCCGCCGGCGACCTCATCCCCCGCGGATGACGCACGGCGCCACCTGTGACGGGCACGGTCGGCGCATGCGGACGTGGGTGGTGGGGCTCGCCGTCGTGGTCGCCGGGCTGTGCGGCTGCTCGTCGTACGGGGACACGGCGACGACGGCGGCCACGACGGGCGACCAACCGTCGGCGACGCCGGACCTGTGCCGGTCGGCCGACGCGCTGCGGACCTCGCTGACCGGCCTGAGCGCGGGCCGGGTGGTCTCGGAGGGGACCGACGCGCTGGCGGAGCAGTGGTCGGTCGTGCAGGACTACTGGGCGCAGCTGGCCGACGACGCCCGGAGTTCCTACTCCGAGGAGGTCGACGGCGTGCAGGCCGACGCCGACGCCGTCCAGTCGGCCGTCACCGCGGCGACCGGCGACCCGTCCGCCGCGACGCTGGCGACCGTGGCGTCGACCCTGGAGGCCTTCCTCCAGGGCGCCGGCGCCTTCCTGGACGAGGTGGGCTCGACGTGCTGACAGTGGACCGGCCGAGGCCGGCGCAGGACGGGAAGGCGCGGTCGTCCCGGCCGACGCCGAAGGAGCGGCGCGCCGCGGGCAAGGCGCTGCGCGCGACGGTGCCGCTGGAGTCGCAGGCCGCCGTCCCCCCGGCCGGCCCGGGGCGCGACCCCGTGGCGCTGCTGGAGGAGCAGGCCGCCGCCCGGCTGCCGGAGCTCCGGCCGATCCGCTACGGGCGGATGCTGCAGTCCCCGTTCGCGTTCTACCGGGGCGCGGCGCGGGTGATGGCCGCGGACCTGTCCCGCAGCCCGCGGGCCGGCCTGACCGTGCAGATGTGCGGAGACGCGCACGTGTCGAACTTCGGGCTCTTCGGCTCGCCGGAGCGCCGGCTGGTCTTCGACGCCAACGACTTCGACGAGACGCTGCCGGGCCCCTTCGAGCACGACGTCAAGCGGCTGGTCGCCAGCCTGGTCATCGCCGCCCGCGAGAAGGGGCTGCGGCGCAAGGAGCGGCACGCCGTGGCGGTCGCCGCGGGCGCGCGGTACCGGCGCGCGATGGCCGAGTTCGCCGACGCCCGGGAGCTCGAGGTCTGGTACTCCCACGTCGACGCCGACCAGCTCCAGCAGCGGCTCGCCGGTCAGCTGGACGCGGGCGCCCGGAAGCGCCTGTCCCGGGCTCTGGAGCGGGCACGCACGCGGGACACCCTCCAGGCCTTCGGCAAGCTGACCGAGGTGGTCGGCGGGCGGCTGCGGATCCGGGCGGAGCCGCCCCTGCTGGTCCCCCTGCGCGACCTCCTGCCGGCCGACGAGGAGCGCGACCTCGAGTCGGCCTTCCGCGGCATGATCCGCCAGTACCGGTCCTCGCTGCAGGCCGACCGGCGCAGCCTCCTCGAGCGCTACTCCTTCGTCGACATGGCGCGGAAGGTGGTCGGGGTGGGCAGCGTGGGCACCCGGTGCTGGGTCGTCCTGCTGACCGGCCGGGACGACGACGACCCCCTGCTGCTGCAGGTGAAGGAGGCCGCGGCGTCGGTGCACGCCGAGTTCGTCGGCCGGAGCCGGTACGCCAACCAGGGGCAGCGGGTCGTGGCCGGCCAGCGGCTGATGCAGCAGGCCAGCGACATCTTCCTCGGGTGGCAGCGGACCACGGGGATCGACGGGGTCGAGCGGGACTTCTACGTCCGCCAGCTGCGGGACTGGAAGGGCGCTCTCGAGATCGGCGAGCTGCGCCCGGAGGGCCTGCGGACCTACGGGGAGATCTGCGCGTGGTCCCTGGCACGGGCCCACGCCCGATCGGGCGACCGCATGGCCATCGCGGGGTACCTGGGCTCCTCGCCGGCGTTCGAGCACGCGGTCGCGGACTTCGGCGAGGCGTACGCCGATCTCACCGACGACGACCACCGCGCGCTCGCCGACGCCGCGGCCTCCGGCCGGGTCGAGGCGCGCGCCGACCCGTGAGCGACCCCGAGCCGCCGGCGCCCGGGCGCCGGCCGCTCGTCCTGGGGCTGGTGCGGACGGCGCTGACCGTTCTCGTGGTCCTGGTCCTGTACGCGGTCCTCCCCCTCGACCGCGGCTTCCGGGCGGGCGGGGTGTGGCTGGTGGCCGGGCTGGCCGGCATCGGTGTGCTCGTCGGGTGGCAGGTGCGGGCGATCGTCCGCGCTCAGCACCCGGCGCTGCGCGCCGTCGAGGGCATGGCGCTGTCCCTGCCGCTGTTCCTGGTGTTCTTCGCCGCGTCCTACGTGCTCATGTCCGGATCGGACCCGTCGCACTTCACCGAGCCGCTCGACCGGACCGACGGCGTCTACTTCGCCGTGACCGTGTTCGCCACCGTCGGGTTCGGCGACATCGCGCCCGTCGGCGAGGCGGCACGGGTCGTGACGACGGTGCAGATGGTCGCCGACCTGGTGCTGATCGGGCTGGTGGTCCGGCTCTTCCTCGCCGCCGTCGAGCGGGGGCGCCGACGGGCGGCGGACCTGCGGGACGCCGGTTCGCAGCACCCGTCCCGCTGAGCTCCCTCAGACGCCGAGCAGGCGGCTCTTCTCGCGGGTGAACTCCTCCTCGGTGAGGACGCCCGCCTCCCGCGCCTCCCCGAGCCGGACCAGCAGGTCGAGCCGGCCGCTGAGCGTCGACATCACCGCCGGGGTGAGGGCCGCCGGCACCAACGGCTCGGGGCCGTTGGATCCCCGCGGGACCGGCACGACCCCGTGGACCTCGGCCGACGTGGTCGCCGGGGGTGGGGTCGCCGAGGGCGCCTCGGTCGCAGCGGCCGCCGGCGCACGACCCCTCAGCCAGTCGAGGGCGATCAGGTACAGCCCGACCAGTGCCGCGATCCAGATGAGGACCGACAGGGTGGGGGCCGGCCAGAGCAGCAGCACCAGGACACCGACCGAGATCCCCGTCCACCGCGCCGGCCGGTAGTGGTCGCGCACGAGGACCCCCACCCGGGCCGACCGCTCCGGCACGTCCAGCCCGTCGGCGAAGGCCCGGCTCCACGTCGCGACGCGACGGGTCCACGATTCGCTGCTCGCCGGGGTGCCGTCCGCCGCGGGGGCGGCTGCGGCTTCCTCGCGCCGCAGGCGCAACTGGGTCCGCGCGGACCCGACACCGCGCCGGACACCGGCGACGAGGCCCAGCCGACCCCACACGAGGGTGAGGACGACGACGAGCAGCGCGGCGGCGAACACCCACAGGATCCACACCCGCAGGTTCTGCGCGAACACGTCGTACGCGGCACCCAGGGCGTCCCGGTTCTCGGGTCGCGCCTGGAGGACGAGCTGTCCGCGAGCGAGGCGCAGGGTGAGCAGGACGAGCACCGCCAGCACGGCCACGGTGACCGACCAGCCGCGCAGGGTCGCCCGCCGGTGCCGCGAGACCCCGAGCGCGCCGGCCAGGGTGGCGAGGGCGAGGAGGCCGAACCACCACCAGACCGACTCGAGCAGGTCGACCGCGTCGTAGATCTGCGGGGCCTCCGCCGGCGTGAGGAGCGTGACCCCCGCGTCGTCCGGGAGCAGGTCCAGCACCTGACCGGCGAGCCCGTCCTGGAGCGATGCGGGCACCCGCTCCTTCGCCATCCCCAGGGTGAACTCGACCGCTTCCCCGTCGACCAGCTGGTCGTGCGCCGAGGTGAGCGCCGCCTCCGTCAGCGGGCGGAACGGGTCGTTGCTGAGCAGCCGCTGGACCCCGGCGGACACCACGGACTCGATGCCGCTGGTGATCGTCGGCTCGAACCGCTGGAGCCGCGGCGGCAGGGCCTCGACGACGCCGTCGACAGCCCCGGTGACCTCGTCGTTCCCCATGACCGTGGCGGTGACCTGCTCGGTGATGCGCGCCTCCACCTCGGGGAGATCGATGACCTCCTCCACGTTGCCGACGAACACCTGCGTGTTCACGACGTTGCGCCGGGTCCAGAGCGACATGCTGGCGAGCACGACGGAGATCGCGCTCACGAGGACGAGCAGTCCGACGGCGAAGCGGCGCATGACCTCTCCCCTCCCGTGGGGCAGGCGGGCGCGGCGCCCGGCCGACCGGCGACCCAGACTCGTCGCCGGGCGTCCGCGGCTCATCACCCGCCGGGGATGAGGTGGCCGTCGGCCTCCCGGCGTCACGGTCGCCGCCATGACCCAGACAGCCATGACCCAGACACCCACGCTCGAGACCGCGATCGCCGACCACGGCATCATCGGGGACCTGCAGACCGCCGCGCTCGTGACCACGGACGGGTCGATCGACTGGTTCTGCTTCCCCCGCTTCGACTCCCCCAGCGTCTTCGGGGCCCTGCTCGACGACGAACGCGGCGGCCACTTCCGGATCCGCCCGACGGGCGCCGACTACACCAGCAAGCAGATGTACCTCCCGGACACCGCGGTGCTGGTCACCCGCTTCTTCACCGCCGAGGGGCTCGGCCAGGTCGTCGACTTCATGCCGCCCGCCGAGGGGGCGGCCACCGATCGCCACCGGCTGGTCCGGCTGGTGCACTGCGTCCGGGGCCGCATGACGTTCGGTGTCGACGTCGCACCACGGTTCGACTACGGGCGGCGCCCGCACCGCACCGAGCTCACCGCGACCGGCGGCGTGTTCCGTGCCGGCGGGAGCGAGCTGACCGTGCACCTGGTGCGCGAACCGGACGACGAGCGGCTCGCGCGCGTCACGGTCGACGCGGACGACGACGACGTGCACGCGACGCTGGACCTCGCCGCCGGCGACGTGCGCGGCCTGGTGCTCGAGACGGCGGCGGACGGGCCACCGCGCGAGATCCGCTCTGCCGAGATCCAGCAGATGGTCGACCAGACCGTCGCCTTCTGGCGCTCGTGGCTGGCCGGGTCGACCTACCGTGGCCGCTGGCGGGAGATGATCAACCGCTCCGCGATCACCCTGAAGCTGATGACCTATGCGCCGACGGGCGGGCTGGTGGCGGCGCCGACGGCGGCGTTGCCCGAACAGGTCGGCGGCGAGCGGAACTGGGACTACCGCTACACCTGGGTGCGGGACTCGTCCTTCTCCGTGCACGCGCTGCTGCACCTCGGCCTGGTCGACGAGGCGGCCCAGTTCGGCTCCTGGCTCGGCGCCCGGATCCGCGAGCGCAAGGACAGTGCCACCGGGCCGCTCGACATCATGTACCGCATCGACGGCTCCTCCGATCTCGCGGAGGACGTCCTCGACCAGTGGCGGGGCTACCGCGGCTCGGCACCGGTGCGCGTCGGCAACGGTGCCGCCGAGCAGCTGCAGCTCGACATCTACGGCGAGGCCATCGACGCGCTCTACGCCGGCGTGCGCGCCGGGCTACCGGTCCCCTACCAGGGCTGGCAGGCCATGCGCGCCGTCCTCGACTGGCTCGCCGACAACTGGGACCAGCCCGAGGAGGGCATCTGGGAGACCCGAGGGGGCCGGCAACCGTTCACCTACGGCCGGCTCATGTGCTGGGTGGCCTTCGACCGGGGCATCCGGCTCGCCGCCGAACGCGGGCTGCCCGCTCCCGTGGCGCGCTGGACCACCGAGCGCGACGCCATCTACGAGCAGATCATGCAGCGCGGCTTCCACCAGGGCCGCCAGGCGTTCGTCCAGCACTACGACACCGACGTCCTGGACTCGGCCCTGCTGCGCATGCCGACCGTCGGGTTCATCGACGGCCGCGATCCCCGCTGGCTCTCCACCCTTGCGGCCATGGACGACGAGCTCGTGACCGACAGCCTGGTCTACCGCTACGACCCGGAGGCGTCGCCCGACGGGCTGCGGGGGTCGGAGGGGACCTTCTCGCTGTGCACGTTCGCCTACGTCGACGCGCTGACGCGCGCCGGGCGGGTCGAGGACGCACGCAACGCCTTCGAGAAGATGCTGACCTACGCCAACCACGTCGGGCTCTTCTCGGAGGAGATCGCCCTGACCGGGGAGCAGATCGGCAACTTCCCCCAGGCGTTCACCCACCTGGCGCTGATCGACGCCGCGATCAGCCTGGACGCCGCGCTCGACGCCGGCGCATCTGCGGGTCCTCGTCCCGAGCGGGTGAGGACGGCAGGCCGCCCGGTTCGCGACGCTGGGGCGTCGCCCGTCCCCCCCGTCCCCAGGAGCAGCCATGACCCAGACCGCGCCGGAGAACTCGCTCAGCCGGATCGCAGCCGGTGACGCGCCCGTCCTCGAGACCCTTCTCGCGATGAACCTCGACGCCGCGGAGCGCTCGGGGCTGGACCCGGACACCTACCTGGCCGTGAGGCTGGCCGCCCTCGTCGCGATGGATGCGGCACCGGTGTCCTACCTCATCACCCTCGGCGCGGGCGCGGAGGCGGGCCTGACGGTCGAGAAGGCGCAGGCGGTCCTCGTCGCGATCGCTCCCGTGGTCGGCAGCGCGCGCGTCACGGCGGCCGCCGGCGCCATCGTCCGCGGTGTCCTGGGTGCCGAGGCGCTCGCCGACGCCGCCGTCCCCCAGCAGCGCACCCAGTAGCAGCCGCCGCGTCGTCGCCCGGCGCCGATCCCGGAAGCGGAGACCACCATGACCAGGACCGGTGCCGGCGGCGGCACGGCGGTGGCGACGGCGGGCGCCGTCGTCCTGCCGCTCGCGCTGGCGCAGTTCATCGCCAGCTACGCCGCGTCGAACATGAACGTGGCGATCAGCACCATCGCCGACGACCTCGGCACCGACGTGACCGGGATCCAGACGACGATCACGCTGTTCACGCTGACGATGGCTGCGCTGATGATCCCGGGCAGCAAGCTCACCGACATCTGGGGCCGGAAAAACTGCTTCATCCTGGGGCTGCTGGTCTACGCCGCCGGCGCCCTCCTCGCGTCGGTGTCCCAGGGGCTCGGCCTGCTGACAGTCGGCTACTCGCTGCTCGAGGGCGTCGGCTCCGCGCTGCTGATCCCGCCGATCTACATCCTGGTCACCGTCTACTTCGAGGACGTCAAGACCCGCGCCAAGTGGTTCGGCGTGGTCAGCGGCGCCGCGGGGCTCGGGTCGGCCGCCGGGCCGCTGATCGGCGGGCTGATCACCAGCTACGTCAGCTGGCGCGCGTCGTTCCTCCTGCAGGTCCTCGTCGTGCTGGTCATCGCCGTCCTGGCGCGCCGGCTGCCCGACCCGCCGCGCACCGGCGCCCGCCCGCACTTCGACCTCGTCGGCGCGGTGCTCTCCGCGGCCGGCCTCTTCCTCGTCGTCTTCGGCATCCTGCAGACCAGCTCCGTGGGCTGGGGCGCGGCGCGGGTCTGGGTCCTCGTCGCCGCCGGCGTCGTCGTCCTCGCCGCGTTCTTCCTCTACGTCAGCCACCGGGAGCGGACCGGCCGGACGCCGCTGGTGTCGCCGCAGCTGTTCCGCAACCGCACGTCGAACCTCGGGTTGCTCACCCAGAACGTGCAGTGGCTCGTGCTGCAGGGCGTCTTCTTCGTGATCTCGGTGTTCCTGCAGCAGGAGCGCGGCTACTCGGCGATCCAGACCGGCCTGATGCTCGTGCCCGCCACGATCGGCATCCTGACGTCGTCCGCGATGGCGCAGCGCATGGCCAGCCGCCACCCGCAGCGGCTGCTGGTCCGGGCCGGCTTCACCACGACCGTCGTGGGGATCGCCCTGCTCCTCCTGCTCGCCCGCGAGGACTCCGCCGTGTGGACCTTCTGGCCCGGCCTCTTCCTCATGGGCTTCGGGGTCGGCGCCATGCTCACCGCGTCGGTCAACGTGGTGCAGTCGGCGTGGCCGGAGGAGGTGCAGGGCGACATCTCCGGGGTCTCGCGCAGCGTGTCGAACCTCGGGTCCTCGCTGGGCGTCGCGATCGCCGGCTCGGTGCTCGTCGCCGCGACGACCGCCGGCAACGCCCCGTTCCTGACCGCGATCGTCGTGGTGGGCGCCTTCGCCGTCGTCGGCTGGGTCGCCGCCCTGCTCCTCCCCCACCAGCACGAGGACCGGGCGCCGGCCGCCGCCTGACGGTCAGGCGAGGGGGCCGGACTGCTCCGGGGTCGTCCGGACCTCCAGGAGGTCCAGCCCCAGGGCCCGCAGCCGCTGCAGGATGCCGTGGAGCCCCGGCTGGTCCGTGGGCTCGGTGCGGAGGATGGTCAGCGGCGGCTCCTGGCCGAAGTCCGTCGCGCCGATCTCCTCGAGCAGCGCCGTGGGGACGGGACCACGCACCCTGAGCTCGTACACCTGTCCTGGCATCTGCGCGCTCCTCCTGGTTCGGCGCCGGCCGTCGTGTTCCCGGCCCGTGCTGGAGCACCCCGGAGCCTCGTCGGGCGGACCGACGCACGCCTCCCCCTCGCCGGATGAGGCGGTGCCCGCGCCCGCCCGGGCGGCGGCGCGGTCATCCCCGCCGGACGACGACCACGGGCCGCGCGGACGTGATCCTGACGGGAGGAACGTCCCCCGTCCCGGGAGGTGGACCATGATCACCGCGGCCGACGACTACCCGCTGGTCGACCTGCTGTGGACCTTCGTCCTCTTCTTCTCGCTGATGGTCTACTTCTGGCTGCTCATCACCGTGTTCGGCGACCTGTTCCGGCGGCACGACCTGTCCGGCTGGGCGAAGACCGGCTGGATCGTCCTCGTGTTCGTGCTGCCGCTGATCGGCTCGCTCACCTACCTGGTCACGCAGGGGCGCGGGATGGCCGACCGCGACGTCCGCCGAGGGCGCTACGGGACGGAGGTGTCGGTCCCCGCGCCGCGCTCCCGGCCGGTGGACGAGATCAGCCGGGCGAAGGAGCTGCTCGACCGCGGTGCCATCAGCCCCGAGGAGTTCGAGCAGCTCAAGCGGCGGGCCCTCGTCTGACGCCGGGCGCCGAGCGGGCCGGGCCGTGAGCAGGGCGAGGACCGGGCTGCTGCGCCGGTTCACCCTGGGGGCCGGGCCGTCGGCACGTCCGTCCGACCGGCTGCAGCTGGCCGGCCGCCTCGTGGTCGCCCTCTCGGTCCTGGCCGCACCGCCGCTCGCGGTGGCGACGGCGTCGGCCACGACGGAGCACTACGCGGCCCTCTCCGCCGCCCAGGCCGCGGAGCGCTCCGAGGTGCGCGCCGTCCTGCTCGAGGACGCACCGGCGCCGACGGCGGCCGAGGTCGAGGCCGGGGACCTCTCCTCCGCCGCCCGCGCCGTCTGGACCGCGCCCGGCGGGTCGGTGCGGGAGGGGGCCGTGGACGTCGGGCCCGGCACCCCTGAGGGAACCGCCGTCCTGATCTGGGTCGACCGGGACGGCGATCCGACGCAGGCTCCGCTGGACGCGGACGACATCCCGGCGGCGGCGACGGCGAGAGCGGTGCTGGTGCTCGTCGGCCTGCCCCTGGGCGCCGGATTCGCGCACGCCCTGCTCTGCACCGCCCTGGACGCCGTCCGCGAGAACCGGTGGACGCGCGAGTGGGCGGTGGTGGCCCCGCGGTGGACCTCCGAGTTCCGCTGAGCGGACCCGGGGGTCAGCCCATCGGCTCAGCGGACGTGCGCGGGGCGACGACGGAGGTGCCGTCCTGCTCCTCGAGCGCGTCCAGCGTCGCGACGAGCTCCTGCACCGGGATGTGCCCCGCCGCCACCAGCCGCCCGCCGGAACGCCGCACGGCCGCGGCGAACGGCGCGGCCCAGACGTTCTCGTAGACCAGCACGCCGGCCGCGGTGCCGGGGTCCAGCCCGGCGGCGACCTCGGCCACGTCGTCCGGGCCGAGCAGGCCGGACGTGGCCCCCTCGAAGAGCACCGCCTCGAGCACCTTCATGCGCTCCAGGTCGACCTGGGTGAGCGTGGTGACCGTGCCGTCGGCGTCCTTGCGGAGGAACACCAGGTCCAGGATGCGGATGATCCCCCGGTCGACGAGGTCGACGAGCAGCGGCAGGGCCTCACCCGTCATCCGGTCGGTCGGGAAGGCCAGGACGACGTAGTCGACCGGCCCCATCTGGTCGAGGTCGGCTGACTGCTCGAGGCCTGCGGTGGTCATGGCTCCTCCAGGGGGACGATCCGGACGGCGCCCACCGTCGCGGAGCGCCCCGGCCGCCGCGTCACCCCGCGCGGACGAGTCGCCGGACGGCGCCGCGGCGCCCGTCCCGCCGGGCGCGCAGCACCGACGGAACGGGCGCCGCGGAGCGGCGGCCGGCGGGATCAGTAGGTTCCCTTGAGCTCCCGGCCGTGGACGATGATCGCGTAGATCACGATGACGTCGATGGTGATCATCAGGACCGACCACACCGGGTAGGCCGAGATGAACGCCAGGTTCGCCAGGGCGCTGAGCGAGGCCACGATGACGCCCAGGACGCGCGCCGCCGTGTTGCCCGCCAGCAACCCGACACCGACGACGACCCCGACGACGCCGATGATCAGGTGGACCCAGCCCCACGTGTTGTAGTCGACGTCGACGACGAGCCCGTCGGGGCGGACGAGGTAGAACCCGTCGTCGAAGAGCGCCACCAGGCCTTCGACCGCCTGGAACGCGCCGAGCATGATCATCATGACGCCGGCGAAGACGATCCAGCCGGTCCACCCCGACGGTTCGGCGTCGTACCGCCGTTCCGCCTCGGTGTACCCGCGGTGCGAGGTGTCGGTCATGTCCGTTGTCCTCCTAGCTCCGGACCCCGTTCCGGCCGCCCCGGGAGCGGCGACGTGCGGCCGGGGTCCCCGTGCTGTGCAGCGTGGCGACGGCGCCGCTCCGCGGCATCGTCCGCACCGAATGAGCGCGGGCGGTCAGCGGGCCGCGCGCGGGCCCCCGCGGCGGAAGGGCAGGACCTCCCCGCGGGTCGGCGGAGCCGGCTCACGGCGGGCGGGCACGGCCGGAGCCCCGGGCGGCGGACCGGACGGCGGATCGGGGCACCGGCGGATCTCCAGGATCTGCACGCGGCTGTCGGTCAGCTGCCGGATGACGTCGGCCAGGTCGCGGTCGGCCGGGATGCGGAACCGGTACACGGTGTCCCGCGGCACCGGGGTCGGGCTCACCGCGACGCCGAACGTCGCGAGCGCTGCCGGGCTGACCAGCGTCCCGACGCGGAGTTCGAACCGCTCCCGAGCCAGCTCCATGGACGTCCTCCCTCCCGTCGCGGGAACGCGCCGTGCCCGCCCCGCTGACGGTGCCCGCTCACGACGGGGCCGTGCCTCGTCCGCCGCGCATGACGCCGCTCAGAGGAGCCCGCGTTCGCGTGCCCTGCGGACCGCCTGGTAGCGCCGGCTCACCGCGAGCTTGCGCAGGATGCTGCGGATGTGGGTGCGCACCGTGTTCACGGAGATGAACATGGCCGCGGCGATCTCCGCGGTGGACAGCATGTCCGCGAGGTGGCGGAGCACCTCCATCTCCCGCTCGCTCAGCGCCTCCAGCACCTGCGGGCCCTCGGGCGCCGGGCTCCGCCGCGTCACCGTCGGCCCGCCGTCGCGGGGCCGGGGCACCTGCCCGCTCGACGGGTTGAGCCAGGCCCCGGCCGCCTGCAGCCGGGGACTGGTGCGCAGCAGCCGGCGAGCCTGCGGAGGGGTGTCGACGAACGGCCAGCGCATCAGCTCCGGGCAGGCGCGGTCGAGGGCCGCCGCCAGCTCCTCCACCGCCGCGGCCGAGCGGCCCTCCTCCAGCAGCTGGCAGGCGCGGACCACCGACCACTCGACCGCCCCGGCGAGCGGGGCCGAGGGCTCGGGGCCGCCCCGCACCTCGGTGCTGGTCTCCCCCGCGAGCAGGTCGACCGTCGCGTGCAGGCGCCGGCCCCACGGCTCGTCCTCCCCGCTGTCGCGGAGGATGGCCAGCCCCTCGGCCACGTGCCCGCGGGCCACCGCGAGACGGACCACCTCGCCGACGACCTGCTCCGCGATCCACCGCGGGAGGCGGGGGCCGCGCAGGTGCGGGAGCAGGGCCTGCTCGGCCGCGTCGTACTCGTGCCGCAGCCGCAGCTGCTGGGACTGCAGCACGGCGGCCAGCGGGTCCACCGGGACGGCGCACGGGCCGCCCGCCCGGGCCCGCTCCCGTGCCCTGGTCAGCCACTCGCGGGCCTCGGCCAGGCTGTAGCGGCGCAGGTGGACCCAGGCGAGCGCCGTGGCCGCCGCCGGGTCGGGGACCGTGGCGGCCGCGCTGTCGGCGGTCCCCTCCACCTCGGCTTCCGCGGCGAGCTCCGCCGCGCGCGTCAGGTGCCCTTCCAAGGCCTCCAGGAGGGCCAGGCTGCCGAGTGCGCGCAGCCGCAGCCGCCGGGCACCCGCCGCCTGCGCCGCCGCGGCGGCGGCGCGCATCCGCACGAGCAGCTCCGGCAGCGGCCGGTCGGCCCGCAGCGCCGCGGCCGCCCGCAGGGCCTCGAGGAGCACCGCGCAGTCCCGGCGGGCCCGCGCCTCGCCCTCGGGCAGCAGGGCGACCAGCCCGGCCACCTCCTCGACGCGACGGAGGGCCGCTTCGGGGTCGGGACCGGCGCCCTCCTCCGCGACGAGGCGGACCAGGCCTGCCGAGATCCGCAGGACGAGCCGCTCGTCGTCGGCTCCCGCCGTCCTCGCGATCTCGAGGTCGGCCGGGTCGGCGCGGCCGCCGGCGGCGAGCGCCACCGCCAGCCGGAGGACCGCCGCCTCGGTGCCCCGCAGCCCGGCCGGCAGGTTGCGGACGCTCCGCAGGAGCGGGTCGGTGCCGTGCGCGAGGAGCCGGGCGACGGACAGGTCGTCGATCAGCAGGCGGGTGACGAAGGACCAGTCGTGGGCGGCGGTCGCGTGCGACAGCGCCTCCAGGGGGCGACCGGCATCGGCGTACCAGGTCGCGCAGGTGCGGTGCAGGCCGGCCAGCTCCGCCGGGTGCTCGAAGGCCAGCTGGGCCTGGAGCATCTCCCGGAACAGCGGGTGGACGACGAAGCCGCCCGGTGTGCCCGGCGCCTCCTCGACGAACGCGTTGGCGTGGGCCAGGCCGGCCAGGACGCGCCGGACGTTGCGGCGGCCGCAGAGCCGGTCCACCAGGTCGGGCCAGAGCTCCGCGGTCACGCTGGTCCGCAGCAGGACGCGGCGGACGCCGGCCGGCTGGTCGGCGAGGACCTCGGCGAACAGGTACTGGGCGACGCTCCCGTCGTCCCGGGCGAGGGAGGTGACCAGGCGATCCGGCGGCACCCCGTGCTTGAGCGGGGCCGCGGCGAGCCGGAGACCCACGGCCCACCCCGTCGTCTGGGGGCGGTGGTCGCGCGCGACCTCCGCCGTCACGGGCACACCCATCGCGGCGAAGAGCTCGAGGGTCTCGTCGGCCGTGAAGCCGAGCTCGTCGGTGCGGATCTCGCCCAGCGTCCCGGCGACCCGGTACCGGTGCAGCGGCAGGAGCGGGTCGGCGCGGGCGCACAGCACGAGCCGGAGCCGGCTGCCCGCGAGCTGGACGAGGAGGTCCAGCCCCGCCAGGAGGCCGCGGTCGGAGAGGTGGTCGGCGTTGTCGAGCACCAGGACGACGGGGTGGTCACCGGCCACGACGTCCGCCGCGAGCCGGGCCACCGACCAGCCGGAGGACTGCTCCCCCGTCGCCGTCACCGGGTCCTCGGACACGGCGACGCCGGCACCCGCGAGCGCCGCCACGACGTAGCCCCAGAAGACGGCGGGGTCGTCGTCGAACTCGTCCAGGGTCAGCCACGCGACCGGCTGGCCCGCCCCCCTCGACTGCCGCCAGGAGTCGGCCAGCACGGTCTTGCCGGACCCCGCCGGGCCGCTGAGCAAGGTGACCGGGCAGTGCCGCACCTCGGAGGTGAGCCGGTCGAGCAGGCGCCGGCGCGCGACGGTGGCGTGCACCACCTCGGGCGGGGCCAGCTTGGCCGCCAGCAGCGGCCGGGCCACGTGCGGCGGGGCCGGCCGGGTGCGCCCCGGCAGGCCCTCCGCGGTCGACGGGCTCGTCATGCCATTCCCCCTCGCTGCGCGACTCCGCCGCCTCCCGCACTCCTTCGTCCCACGGCCGGGTCTCGGGCTCCGCTGCCAGCCTCGTGACCCGGACCGCGACAGGTCAGGGCCGAAGGTCACTTGCGTGGTCATCCGAGCACCGACCGCGGCCGGCAGGCTCACCCGTTCCGGATGAGGGAGCGGCCCGCGGAGTGCCCGATCCTGGGCACCCACGGACCGGGAGGCCGCATGGGTCGGGTAGCTGGCGGCGCGCCGTCGTGGCCGTGAGCACGGAGGGCCCGCCCCCCGGGCGCCTCCGGCCGCTCCCGCCGCCGCGTCCGGGCCGTTCCCCCGCGCGGCCGGCGGACGTCGTCGACGCGGCGGCCGCCGTCGTCACCGTCGCCCTCGCGCTCCTCCGCTACGCCGGCGGGACGGCGGCGCGAGGACGGCGGCGCGTCGCGCGGCGGCTGCGCGACGAGCTCCCCGGACGGGTGGCCGGCGCCCTCGCCCATCCGGTGGCGGCGACGGTGCGCGCCCTCGGCACGGCTGCCGACGACGTGGTCCCCGGGCTGACCCGGGCGGTTCTCGCCCGACTCGACGTCCCGGCCCTCGTCCGCGACTACGTGGACCTCGACCGGCTCGCGGCGATGCTGGACGTGGACGCCGTGGTCGCGCGCGTCGACCTCGACGCCGTCCTCGCCCGGGTGGACGTCGACGCCGTGGCCGCGCGGCTGGACCTGGACGCGGTCGCGGCCCGGCTCGACCTCGACACCCTGGTGGACAAGGTGGACGTGGCCCGGGTCGTCGACCGCATCGACCTGGACGCGGTCGCGGCCGGCCTCGACCTCGACGCGGTGGTCGACCGCGTGGACGTCACCCGGGTGCTCGACCGGGTCGACGTCGACGGGGTGGTCGAGCGGGTCGACCTCGACCGGGTGATCGCGCGCACCGACGTCGCCGGCATCGCCCGCTACGTCGTGCGCGAGATCGACCTGCCGGGCCTGCTCCGGGCCTCGACCGGCACGGTGACCTCGGACATGGTGCGCAGCGTGCGGGACCAGGGTGTCGACGCCGACCGCGCGGTGGAGCGCGTGGTCGACCGGCTCCTGGGACGACCGGGACGCCGCACGGCCACCAGCGGCGGCGAGCG
Organism: Blastococcus sp. SYSU D00922; assembly: GCF_054050495.1. Classification (NCBI taxonomy): domain Bacteria; kingdom Bacillati; phylum Actinomycetota; class Actinomycetes; order Geodermatophilales; family Geodermatophilaceae; genus Blastococcus; species Blastococcus sp. SYSU D00922. The sequence goes on along the minus strand of NZ_JBJGZL010000002.1, from coordinate 51,962 downwards.
GGGCGAGCCGCGGTGACCACCGCTGACGGCACCCGGCGCGACGGGACGGCCGCCTACCCCTGGCACGACCCACGGCCGGTGCGCGCGGACACCCGGGGGGACGCGCGGGGTGCGCGGGCGGGGCTGGTGACCCGCTCCCTGGCCAACGTCGCCGACCTCGCGCTCGTCGTCCTGCTGGTCGCCGGTGGGTACGCCGCCGTCGCCGCGACCCGGTTCCTCCTCGGGCCGACGTCCTTCCGGTTCCCCGCCCCGCACTGGGCCGCGCTGCTCCTCGTCGGGCTCGGCGTCCAGGTGCTCTACTTCGCGGTCACCTGGGCGGTGGTGGGCGCGACCTACGGTGACCGGCTGATGGGGCTGCGGGTGACCGACGACCGGGGGGCCCGCCTCGGCTGGGGCCGGTGCGCCGTCCGGGCGGTGCTGTGCGCCCTCGTCCCGGTGGGCCTGCTCTGGGTGCTGGTGAGCGGCGAGAACCGGTCGGCGCAGGACGTGCTCCTGCGGACGTCGGTCGTCTACGACTGATCCCCTCCCGGCTCGTCCGTGCGGGACGATGCCCGGGGCCCTCGACGACGGCAGGCTGCGGGCCGGACACCACCCCTCCCACCGCGGAGGTCCGCGATGACAGCGCCCGCGCCGCCCCGGGACGGCTTCGACGTGCTCGACCAGCTGATCACCGAGGCCCTCGTGGAGCTGCGGTCGGCCCGGATCACCTCGCGGCACGAGGGCGGCAGCCGCAACCGGGACGTCCAGGCACGGGCCGAGGAGCACCTGAACGCGCTCCTCGAGTACCGGTACGCCGCACAGCGCAGGTGACCGACGACGACCCGACGGAGGACGCACGATGACGAGGACCCCGGACCGGACGGCGCTGCCGGAGGGCATGCCCGTGCTGGCGCGCGGCAGCCATCGCAACCCTGCACGGGGCGCGTGCTTCATGGAGTACACGTCGCTGCTGGCCGGTGAGCCGTTCACGGACGAGCCGCGCTGCGTGGACGAGGAGCTCGCGGCGATCCTGCGGGCCGCCAACGACAAGCTCTCCGATCGCGACCGGCCACGGCTCGCCGAGCTGCTCGGCCGCGCCATCGGGCTGACCGTCGAGCCCCCGGAGCCGGGCAGGCCGCCGGGCCGCGGCGCCGAGGCGCGCCGGCAGCGGCGCGCGGCAGTGGCCCGCTACGACGAGCAGACCGCGCTGCTGCACCGGGCCGTGGCCCGCCGGTTCGTCGCCGCGCTGGACCCGCCACCGCCTCCTCCGTCGTTCCGGTACGGCGCCGGCGGCGAGCTGTTCTGGCTGTTCTGGGACTCGCTCGACCGGCCCCGCGGGCGCTCGCCCTCCGACGCCCACGTCCGGCAGCTGGTCGCCCGGCTCGACCTCCTGCACGACTGCTACGAGCAGGCGATGGACGAGCTCGGTCTGCCCCGGCCGGGTCGCCCGGGTGTCGGCGTCCCGGGGACCGTCGCCGCCCACCCGTCCGCGCCAGGAGGCACGCCGTGACCACGGCCGGCGCGCGCTCCCGCGCGTCCGGGGGGCCGCCGGACGAGGGCGAGGACCGGGACGACTACAGCCCGGCCCTCGCCGCCTGGGCGCTGCTGGTCACGCTCGTGGTCCTCGCCGGTCTCGTCGCCGCCGTCTGGGGGCTGCGGGGGCTGTGAGCGTGCCCCCGGCGGGGCGGTAGGCGGCCGTGGAGGCGGCCGTGCTCGTCGTCGCCACCGCGGTGTTCCTGTGGGGTGCGGGGTCCGCCCGGCTGCAGCGCGCGGACCTCACCGCTCCCATGGCCTTCGTCGCGGTCGGGGCTCTCCTCGGTGCCACCGGGGTGGTCGGCTCCGCCGACGTCGTGCCGGCACTGCGTCCGCTGGTGGAGATCACGCTCGTCTGGGTCCTGTTCTCCGACGCGGCGCGCGTCCCGCTCGGCGAGCTGCGCTCGGATGCCGCCCGCTGCGTGCGCCTCCTCGCGATCGGCCTGCCGCTCACCGTGCTGGCGGGGTGGGGCCTCGCCGCCTGGCTGGTCCCGGGTCTCGGCGTCTGGACGGCGCTCCTGCTGGGTGCCGCGCTGGCCCCCACCGATGCCGCCCTGGGCGTCCCGGTGGTGACCGATCCGGCGGTGCCCGCGGACGTGCGCCGGCTGATCACCGTGGAGAGCGGCCTCAACGACGGCATCGCCACCCCGGTCGTGCTGATCGCCCTGGCGGGCGCGGCGTCCGCGGCCGGTCTGGCCGACGCACCCGGCCTGCCCGAGGCGCTGCTCCAGCTGCTGGTCGGGGCCGGCGCCGGCCTGGCCGTGGGGGCGGGTGGAGGGCGGCTGCTGCGCCGCTCGCGCGAGCGCGGCTGGGCCGCCGAGGGCTTCGCCGGGATCGCCGTGCTCGCCCTCGCGCTCGCCGCCTACGGCGCCGCTCTGGCCGCGCACGGCAACGGCTTCGTCGCCGCCTTCTGCGCGGGTCTGGCCTTCGGCGCGACGGCGGGACCGCGCGGGCCGGCCGAGCTGGCGTTCACGGAGCAGACCGGCACGCTCGTGTCGCTGCTCGTGTGGACGGCCTTCGGCGCCGTGGCGGTGCCGATCATGGTCGACCGTGCGTCCGCGTCCGCCGTCCTGTACGCCGTCCTCAGCCTGACCGTGGTCCGGATGGTGCCCGTCGCGCTGGCCCTCGCCGGCGCCCGGCTGACCCGCGCCACGGTGGCCTTCGTCGGCTGGTTCGGCCCCCGCGGGCTGGCGTCCCTGCTCTTCGCCCTGCTCGCCTTGGAGGAGCTGGGCCCGGCGGCGGACGAGGTCGTCGCGGTCATCGCCCTCACGGTGCTCCTCAGCGTCGTGGCGCACGGGGCGAGCGCGGGACCGCTGGCCGCCCGCTACGCGCGGGCGGCGCCGGCACCGACCACCACCGGGTCCCGCACGGGGACCCACCGCCACCGGCCCCGCGGCCGACGCGGCTAGCGGCCGTTCCGCGGCCGCGGGTCGTCGGCGTCGCGGGCGACGTGCCAGGCCGCCACCGAGGAGGTCAGCTCGACCGACAGGTGGACGAGGGACCGGTCCTGCCACGGCCGGCCGTCGAGCGCCCGGACCAGCGCGTCGACGCGCCCGTCGCCGGCCTCCACCGGCTCGAGCTCGTCCGCGTCGCCGATGTCGGCCCCGGGGAGACCGGAGAGGAAGGCGACGACGCTGTGCCGGTCCATCGCGCCCACGGCGCGCCTGGCCAGCATGTGGTCGGAGAAGTCCCGCCAGGGGTGGGATGCCAGCGCAACGGCGACCGCCGCTGCCGACTCTCCGATCGGCGACCGGTCCACGTGGGCTCCTGCTCGTCTGCTCGGTCGCCCTCGGACTGGACTGGACCGCTGATCCGCTCGCGGATCGCAGGGTCAGTACCCCGCAAGACCGCTTCCACTCGGGCCGGCGCCGGGTGCCTGCCGCCCGGCTCCCGCGGGAACGCGCAGACCGCGCCGGACGCGACGTGCCCAGGGCGCCTCGAACCGGTCGAACTCGGAGGCCACCGCCGTCGAGGCGACCACCACCAGCGCGATGGCGAGCAGCCAGCCGATCAGGGCCAGCGTGACGCCGAAGAGCCCGTAGCGCTCGCTGTAGGACTCGAGCAGCGGCGGCATGTACACGGTCGAGGCGGCGCCGTAGACGCTCGTGCCCACAGCGGTCAGGGCGCCGCCCGGCACGAGCCGCCGCCAGCCGATCCGGCGGTGCAGCAGCAACCACGGGAGCGTGGTCCAGACGACGAGGCCGGCGACCAGGGACGCGGGCACCTGCAGGCCGGGGCCGGCCAGCGCGCGCGCTCCGGACAGCACGGCGATCCCGGCGACGAGCACCGCGAGGCCCAACGCCGCGTCGATCGCGTGCCCGACCCCGGGAGCGGCGTCCAGCCGCCATGCCTGCAGGTACATGCGCTGGATCCGGCGGGCCAGGGAGAACCCGGAGAAGAGCAGCAGCGACGCGCTGGCCACTCCCAGCGAGGCTGCCCCCGCGTGGGCGAAGAGCGCCTCCACCGCGTCGGCGGAGTCACCCCGCAGCTCGAACCGCCGGATGATCGCGCGCGCCACGACGTCCCGTCGACCGGCCGGGGCCAGGGCCGACACGAGCAGCAGCAACGGGATGAGCGTCGTGAAGGTCTGCGACGAGAGCACCACGGCGCGATCGAGCCCCTGGATCGCGACGAACTGCCGGAGGCAGCGGCCGGGGAACGAGCCCTCCAGCCGGCGGGCCGTCGTGCGGAGGTCCGGGCCTCTCACCGTGGGCGCTCCTCCCCTGCCGCGCCGCCCGGGAGGCGGCCCCCGCGGCCGGCCACGAGCCGTCGCAGCGACCGTAGGGACGCCCGTCGCCGCCTCGACCCACCCGTTCCGGATGACCGCGGGACCCGCACCGCGGGCGGGAGCTCAGCGCGGGGGCAGCACCGGCACCAGCAGGTGGGAGTCGAACCGGCCGCCGGTGTGGACCACGTTGCGGCCCACGTTCACCGTCTGCGCGTGCCGGGCGAACGTGAGGTGCTCGGGGTAGCGCATGACGTCGCTGCCCTGGACGACCAGGAGCAGCTTCTCCCCCGCCTCGAAGCGGGTGCCCGACGGCCAGACCTCGATGTCCACCCGGGTCGGTTCACCCGGGGTGAGCGGCAGCTCCCGCTGGTGCGCCAGCACCGGCATGTGGTCGGTGGACCGCTCGGGGTCCAGTTCCCGGTGGGACACCCGCAGCCAGCCGTTGGCGACCGGGCCGTCGTCGAACTGCCCGTAGTACGCGAAGCCGACCTGCCGGCCCTGCGCGTCGAGCTTGAACAGCGCGACGAAGACGTCCATGTCCTCGGCCTCGTCGGCCGAGACCCACAGCGCCGCCTTCACGTGGCCGACGAGCTCGACGGCCTCCGGGAACGTGATCTCGAAGGTCGCCCGGCGGGGCGCCAGGCCGCTGCCCAGCCCGTCGTAGCCGACCTCCTCCTCGTCGCCCGGCGGCTCCCAGCTCAGCGAGCCGTCCCCGGCCCGCAGGAACAGCTGCCGGTACTCCACGTCCTCGAGCGGCCACTCCTCGGCGTCGCGCCAGGTGCCCTGGTAGTAGGCCTCGCGCACCTCGGCGCGCACCCGCGGCCAGGAGTCGATCCCGGTGTCGGGCTTGTCGAGGAGGAAGTGGTCGAAGAAGGCCCGCTGGCGCTCGATCAGCTCGGGCTCGTAGTAGTACGCCCACTTCTTCCGGCCGTGGACGTCCAGCCACTTGCGCTCCGAGGAGATCCGGCGGAAGCCCTCGAGCGTGCCGCGGGAGTGCAGCCCCTGGTCGGCCCAGCTGGCGACGACGTAGGCCGGCACCCGGATGTCCTCCAGGGGCGGCACCTTGGACGCCCAGAACGCGTCGAAGAACGGGTGGGCGGCGGTCTCGGCCTCGAGGTCCTCGATCTCGGTGGTGCTGGCCCCCCACCGCTCCCAGATGTAGGGCCAGAACGAGGTCTCGGGGATGCCGCCGTGCCGAGCGACCTCCCGGTAGGTGTCGTTCCACCCCTCCCACGGGTTGATCGCCGCCAGGTGCGGCGGGTTCAGCGCGGCCACCCGCCACTGCAGGCTGGCCAGGTAGGAGACCCCGGAGAGCCCGACCCTGCCCGCGCTCCAGGGCTGCGTGCCGGCCCACTCGACCAGGTCGGCGAAGGCCTGCGCCTCCTCCGGCGCGTGGTAGGTGGCCCGGCCCTCGGAGTACCAGGTGCCTGGGCAGTCGGCGAGCACCAGCGCGTAGCCGTGCGGCAGCCAGTACTCCGGATCGGGCGCCTCGAACGTGGTCAGGTCCGAGGTCCACTCCGGCCGGACGCCGGCGTTCGGGTAGATCTGCCCGATCGGGGCCGGGTTGTGCTTGCCGTAGGGCGACCAGCTGATCAGCGGCGCCGCAGGGACGTCGGTGTCGGGCCGGTAGACGTCGACGTAGAGCACGTGGCCCTCGTCGCCGAACGGGACGGCGACGTCCCGCTCGATCACCATGCCCGGGCGGTGCTCCACGCGCGGCTGCGGTGGGCGGCCACCGCGCGACTCGGGGGTGCTGCGCGGTGCGCGGAACAGGTACTCGAACTCTGCCAACGCCGGAGCTCCTCAGCCGTCGGGGCGCCCTCGGCGCCGATGGCCCGGACGCTACGGCCGGCCGGTCCCAAGCGCGCCGCCGGGGCCGGGCCAGGACGAGATCAGGGGCCGCGCCCGGATGTCCGGACACGGCCCCTGCCTGCGCTGTCGGGCTGACAGGATTTGAACCTGCGACCCCTTGACCCCCAGTCAAGTGCGCTACCAAGCTGCGCTACAGCCCGCGTGCCGCTCCGTCCGGATCGGACGTTCGACCGCCCGAGAAGGTTACCGCACCGCTCTCCGCTCCTCGCCGCCCCCCGGACCGTTCGCAAAGCCGGTGACAGCTCCCCCCGGCCGTCGATAGCGTCGCGGCACGGGGGTTCCACCGCGCAGCCGAGCGCGGACGCCAGTGGGGTGCCGGAGGTCTCCGTCATGGGCAGGTCGTTCGCGTCGAAGGTCAGCCATCCACGCCTGAAGTGGGTGGTGCTGGTCTTCTGGCTGGTGCTGGCGGGGGTCTCCACGCCGCTGGCCGCCGGTCTCCTCGACCAGCAGGACAACGAGATCTCCTCGTGGCTGCCGGGAGACGCCGAGTCCACGCTCGCGCTGGAGCAGCAGATCGCGCTCGGCTCCGATCCCGACGTCGTCCCCGCCGTGGTCGTCTACGAGCGCTCCGACGGGCTCACCGCCGACGACCTCGCCGCCATCCAGGACGACGTCGTGGCCTTCGGGAGCACCGAGGGGCTCGAGGGAGAGGTCGTCGGGCCCATCCCGTCGGAGGACGGGCAGGCGGCGGAGGTCATCGTCCCCATCGACCCCGGCGCGGACGGCTGGGAGGCGATCGCCCCGATCGTCGACGACCTGCGTGCGGAGGCCTCCGACGGACCGGACGGGCTCGACTCCTGGGTGGCCGGTCCGGCCGGCAACGCCGCCGACTCCTCCGAGGCCTTCTCGGGCCTGGACACGACCCTGCTGTTCGCGGCCCTGGGCGTGGTCGTCCTCATCCTGCTGGTCACCTACCGCAGCCCGGTCCTGTGGATCCTGCCGATCTTCTCGGCCGTCATCGCGCTGCAGTGCTCGCAGGCGCTCATCTACCTGCTCGCCCGGTACGCCGACCTGACCGTCAACGCCCAGAGCGCCAGCATCCTCACCGTCCTGGTCGTGGGCGCGGGCACCGACTACGCCCTGCTGCTGGTCGCCCGCTACCGCGAGGAGCTGCGGCTGCACGCCGACCGGCACGAGGCCATGACGGAGGCCGTCCACCGCGCCGGACCCGCGGTGCTCGCCAGCGGCGGCACCGTCATCCTCGGGATGCTGTGCCTGCTGGCCGCGGACATGAACTCGACCCGGGGCCTCGGGCCCGTCGCCGCCATCGGCATCGCGGTGACCCTCGCGGTGCTCATGACCCTCCTGCCGGCGCTCCTGGTCATCTGCGGCCGGTGGGTGTTCTGGCCGGTGCGGCCGACCCTCGGCAGCGCCGAGCCGAGCGCCTCCGGCTTCTGGTCGCGGATCGGCACCCGCATCCAGCCGCGGCCCCGCGTCGTCTGGGTCGGGACCAGCGCGGTGCTGCTGGTCGCCTGCCTGGGGCTGTTCACCCTCAACGCGAAGGGCCTCACCGCGGCCGAGTCGTTCCGCGGCACCCCGGAGTCGGTCGCCGGCGACGAGGTGGCGGCCGAGCACTTCCCCGCCGCGGCGGGCAACCCCGTGCACGTGCTCACCACCGCCGACGACGCGGACGAGGTCGCGGCGGCCGTCGCGGCGAACGACGGCATCGCCGACGTCGCCGAGCCGCAGGTCGTCGGCGACGACGCCATCATCGAGGCCGAGCTCGCCGACCCCGCCGACAGCGAGGCCGCCTACGACACCGTCCGGTCTCTGCGGGTCCAGCTGGACGACGTGGGTGACGGCCAGGCCCTGGTGGGTGGGAACACGGCCATCAACCTCGACGTCCAGACCGCCTCGCAGCGCGACAACCGGGTGATCATCCCGCTGGTCATGCTGGTGGTGCTGCTGGTCCTCGGCGTGCTGCTCCGGGCCGTCGTCGCCCCGCTCATCCTCGTGGCGACAGTCGTCCTGTCCTTCGGCGCGGCGCTGGGGATCAGCGCGCTGATCTTCGACTGGACGATCGACGTCAGCGCCACCGACAGCGCGTTCCCGCTGTTCGTCTTCGTGTTCCTCGTCGCCCTGGGCATCGACTACAACATCTTCCTGATGACCCGGGTGCGGGAGGAGGCGCACGACCACGGCACCCGGCGGGCGGCGCTGATCGCGCTGGCGGCCACCGGCGGCGTCATCACCTCGGCGGGGCTGGTGCTCGCGGCGACGTTCGCGGTGCTGGGCACGTTGCCGCTGACCTTCCTCACCCAGCTGGGCATCGCGGTCGCCCTCGGGGTGCTCCTGGACACCATGGTCGTCCGCTCGGTGCTGGTCACCGCGCTCAACCTCGACGTCGGCCGGTGGATGTGGTGGCCCAGCAGGCTGGCGCAGCACCGGGACGAGCCGGGGTACGTGCGGCACCCCGGGGCGGACGGCGCGCAGGTGCCGTCACCGCGGAGCGACCAGGACGCCGCCCAGGACGTCCGGCCGGGGGGCTGAGGGTCGCCGGGGTCAGCCCTTGCCCCGGTCGCTCCCCCGGCCCTCGCGCACCTTGACCGACACCTCGATCGGCGTCCCCTCGAAACCCCAGCGCTCGCGCAGCTTGCGCTCGAGGAACCGCCGGTAGCCGGCCTCCAGGAACCCCGTGGAGAACACGACGAACCGCGGCGGGCGGACGTCGGCCTGCGTCACGTACTTGATCTTGGGCGCGCGGCCGCCGCGCGCGGGCGGCGGCGTCTCCTGCACGAGCGCCCGGACGAAGGTGTTCAGCTCCGCCGTCGGCACCCGCGACTCCCACGAGGCCAGCGCCGACCGGAGGTGACCGGCCAGCTTGTTCACGCCGCGCCCGGTGCTCGCCGAGATGTTCACCCGGCTGGCCCACCGGACCCGCGCGAGCTCCCGCTCGATCTCCTTCTCCAGCTGGTAGTGGCGGTCCTCGTCGAGGGTGTCCCACTTGTTGATCGCGATGACCAGGGCCCGGCCGGCCTCGACGACCTGGCTGATCACCCGCTGGTCCTGCTCGCTGATCACCTCGTCGGCGGCCAGGAGGACGACGGCCACCTCGGCCGCCTGGATGGCGGCCTCGGTGCGCAGGCTGGCGTAGTACTCCATGCCGCTGGCGGTGTTGACCTTGCGGCGCAGGCCGGCGGTGTCGACGAACCGCCACTCCTCGCCGCCGAGGGTGACGATCGAGTCGACCGGGTCGACGGTGGTGCCGGCCACGGAGTCGACGACCGAGCGCTCCTCCTTGGCCAGCCGGTTGATCAGGCTGGACTTGCCGACGTTGGGGCGGCCGACCAGCGCCACCCGCCGGGGGCCGCCCTCGCCCTCCTGCTCGCGCGGCGCGTCCGGCATGGCCTCGAGGACGAGGTCGAGCAGGTCGCCGCTGGACCGGCCGTGCAGCGCGCTGACCGGCTGCGGCTCCCCCATGCCGAGGGACCACAGCTCGGCGGCGTTGGCCTCGCTGCGCTCGTCGTCGACCTTGTTGGCCACCAGGATCACCGGCCGGTCGCTGCGGCGCAGGATGCGCGCGGCGGCCAGGTCGGTGTCGGTGGCGCCCACCTGGCTGTCGACGACGAAGACGATGACGTCGGCGGTCTTCATCGCGTACTCGGCCTGGCGGGTGATCGCCGCACCGAGGCCGGCGGCCTTGGGGTCCCAGCCGCCGGTGTCGACGACGGTGAACCGCTTGCCGTTCCACAGCGCCTCGTAGCTGATCCGGTCGCGGGTCACCCCGGGGGTGTCCTGGACGACGGCGGCGCGGCGGCCCAGGAACCGGTTGACCAGCGTGGACTTTCCGACGTTGGGCCGGCCGACGATCGCGACGACCGGCAGCGGCCCGCTCTGCTCCTCGCTCATGCCCGCTCCCCCGCTCCGACGGCCGCCAGCTCGAGGATGCGCTCGATGACGCCCTGCTGGTCCAGGTCGGTGCTGTCCACGACCACAGCGTCCTCCGCCGGGCGCAGCGGGCTGTCGGCCCGGCTGCTGTCGTACTCGTCGCGACGCCGCAGGTCCGCCGCGAGGGCGGCGATCTCCGCCGGGTCGGTGATGCCCAGCTGACCGGCCCGGCGCTCGGCCCGCACCTCGGGCGCCGCGGTCAGGTAGATCTTCAGCGTCGCCTGCGGCAGGACGACGGTGCCGATGTCGCGGCCCTCCACGACGACGGCGTCGGCCGCGGCCACCAGGGCGCGCTGCTGGTCGACGAGCTGCCGGCGGACGGCGGGCACCGCGGAGACGGCGGAGACGTTCCGGGTCACCTCGGCGCCGCGGATGCGCGTGGCGACGTCCACGCCGTCGACGAGCACCACCTCCGTCCCGGCCTCGGTGCCCACCTCGATGCGGGCGGCGGACACCGTCCGCTCGACGGCGTCGGCGTTCTCGGGATCGATCCCGGCGTCGAGCACGGCGACCGTGGCGGCCCGGTACATGGCGCCGGTGTCGAGGTAGGCGGCGCCGAGGCGGGCCGCGACACCGCGGGCGACGGTGGACTTGCCGGTGCCCGACGGCCCGTCGAGGGTCACCTGCCCCCGGAACGTCGCGGTCACCGGGCGATCCCCCAGCCCGGTGCGAGCCGCTCGCTGGCGCTCGCTCACTGGGCTATGTCCCGTCGCAGGGCGGTCGCGCCGCGCAGGTACACGTGCTGGATCGCCGACCGCGGCTTCGCCGTCTCGACGTGCGCCATGAGCCGCAGCACCCGCGGGAGCGCGTGCGCGACGTCGATCTCGGTGGCGCACATGAGCGGCACGTCGCCCATCCCGAGCTCGCGCGCGGCCAGCGCCGGGAACTCCGACACCAGGTCGGGCGTGGCGGTGAACAGGATGCTGATCACGTCGTCGTGGCCGAGCTCGTTGCGCTCCAGCACGGTGGTGACCAGCTCGCGGGTGGCCTCGAGCACCTGCTCCCGGTCGTCGGCGTCGACCTGCGTCGCGCCCCGGATGGCTCGGACGGCCATGCACTCTCCTCGTTCGTGGTGCGGCGTCCGGATCGCCGGCGCCCCGTCGAGTCTAGTTTCGCCCGTCGAGCACGCCGCGCCCGCGGCTGCCAGGCTGCTCCCGTGACCGCCGGCCGCGAGGCGATACTCGCCCGCTACCTGGCCTACAACGACGTCTGCAACCGGCACGCGTTCGACGAGCTGCCGCCGTTCCTGGGCGACGTCGTCGAGGTGAACGGGACGCCGCGGACGGCCGCCGAGTACGTCGCGGACCTGCAGGCGGTGCACCGGGCCTTCCCGGACTACCGCTGGGAGGTCCGGCACACCGTCGTCGAGGACCCGTGGATCGCCGTCCACTTCCGGGACACCGGCACCCACCTCGGGCAGTGGCGCGGCGCCGAGCCCACCGGGCGGCCGGTGACCACCGACGAGTTCTCGATGTACCGGTTCGACGGCGACCGCATCGTCGAGGTCTGGGTCACCGCCGACGACGCCCGGCTGCCCGGAGCAGGCGGGAGCTGACCGCCGGTCAGCCGCCCAGGCGCTCGCCGCTCCCGACGTCGAACAGGTGGACGTGGCCCTCGCGCGGGGTCACGTGCAGTACCTCGCCCTTGGCCGGCGGCCGCCGGCCGTCGACGCGCGCGGTGATCTGGTGCTCCCCGTCGCCGAGCCGGGTCCGCCCGTAGACGTAGGCGTCGGCGCCGAGCTCCTCGACCACGTCGACCTCGACCGGCAGCCCGTGCGCGGACACCTCTAGGTCCTCCGGCCGCACACCCAGGACCACCTGCGAGTCCGTCGCCTGGCCCAGGACGTCCCGGGCGACCGGGTGCACGACGTCGCCGAAGACGACGCCCCCGTCCACCACCGGCAGCGTGAACAGGTTCATGGCCGGCGAGCCGATGAAGCCGGCGACGAACACGTTGCGCGGCCGGTCGTAGAGCTCTCGCGGCCGGCCCACCTGCATGAGCAGGCCGTCCTTGAGCACGCAGACGCGGTCGCCCATCGTCATGGCCTCGACCTGGTCGTGGGTGACGTAGACGGTGGTGATCCCGAGCCGGCGCTGCAGCTGGGCGATCTGCGTGCGGGTCTGCACGCGCAGCTTGGCGTCGAGGTTGGACAGCGGCTCGTCCATGAGGAAGACCTGCGGCTGGCGCACGATCGCCCGGCCCATGGCCACGCGCTGGCGCTGCCCGCCCGAGAGCGCCTTCGGCTTGCGGTCGAGGTACTCCTCGAGGTCGAGCAGCGCGGCCGCCTCCTTCACCCGCGAGGCGATCTCGGCCTTGCCCATGCCGGCGATCTTGAGCGCGAAGCCCATGTTGTCGGCCACGGTCATGTGCGGGTAGAGCGCGTAGTTCTGGAACACCATCGCGATGTCCCTGTCCTTGGGCGCCACGTCGGTGACGTCGCGGTCGCCGATGAGGATCCGCCCGTCGGTGACGTCCTCCAGCCCGGCGAGCATCCGCAGCGACGTCGACTTGCCGCAGCCGGACGGGCCCACCAGGACCAGGAACTCGCCGTCCTCGACGGTGAGGTCGAGCGCGTCCACCGCGGCGCGCTCCGCGCCGGGGTAGACCCGCGTCGCCTTCTCGTAGGTGACCGTTGCCATGTCCTGCTCCTGCTCCCCCGGCCGCGTCGCCGGGTGTCGGGTGTCGTGGGTGGTGCGGGTCGTTCAGGCGTGCGGGGCGGGGACGGCGAGGACACCGCGCAGCCAGGCGAGCTGCTCGCGCTGGTGGTGGGCCTCACCGCCCTCGTGGTCGTTGAACGGGTAGACCGAGATCTCCTTCGGACCGCCGTAGGCGGCGTGGGCGGCGAACACCGTCGACGGTGGGCAGATCTCGTCCATGAGGGCGACGGAGAACAGCGCCGGGGCCGACGACCAGCGGGCCAGCACCGCCGCGTCGAAGTAGCTCAGCGTCCCGAAGACGAGTTCCACCCGGTCGCGGTGGGCCTTGAGGTAGCGCGCGATCTCGCCGTACGGGTCGCCGGCGGCGATCCGCGCGGCCCGCGGGAAGTCGCAGAGGAACGGCACGTCGGGCAGGACCGCCGCCACCCCGTCCGCGAGCGCGGAGACGGCCAGCGCGATGCCCCCGCCCTGGCTGATGCCGGTCACCGAGACGCGCTCGCCGTCGACCTCCGGGTGGCCCCGCAGCACCTCGAGCGCCCGGACCGCGTCGGTGTAGACGCGGCGGTAGTAGTAGTCGTGCGGGTCCTCGATCCCCCGGGTCAGGAAGCCCGGCTGGGCGGCCGGTGACCCCACCGGGTCCCCGGTCTCCCCCACGGCCCAGCCGCTGCCCTGCCCCCGCGTGTCGACGACCAGGTGGGCGAACCCGGCGGCGGCCCAGAAGACGTGCTCGTGGGCCAGCCCCCGGCCGCCGTTGTAGCCCTGGAACTGGACGACGCCGGGCAGCGGGCCGTCCCCGCGCAGCGCCCGGGCGGGCAGGTGCAGCCAGGCCCGCACCGGCGAGCCGCCGAAGCCGGCGAAGCACACGTCGTGGGTCTCGACCGCGACCAGGCCCGAGTCCACCGGGGCGGACGTCACGTCCAGCGGCCGCCCGGCGGCCTCGCCGAGGGTGGCGTCCCAGAACTCCCGGAGGTCGGCGGGAGCGGGGAGCTGCGGGTCGTAGCCCCGCAGCTCCTCCAGCGGGAGGTCGGTGTGCGGCATCAGTCGCCCGTCGTGAGCCGGACGGCGCTCTCGGGGTGCAGCCGGCGGTCCGGACCGACCGTGCGGCGGCCGCCGGTGAGCGTGAACCGCAGCACCTCCCGCACGTCGGCGCTGGAGGCGCCCACCCGCAGCTCCACCTCACCCGGCTCCACGATCCGTGCGCCGTCCCGCCCGGTGAAGGACGTGAGGTCGGCGTGCAGCGCGAACCGGACCGTCGCGGCCGAGCCCGGCGCGAGGTCGACCCGACGGGCGGCGAGCAGCGACTGCACCGGGCGGACCACCTCGGCGGCCACGTCGTGCAGGTAGACCTGGACGACCTCGGTGACCTCGCGGTCGGTCTCGTTGCGCAGCTCGACCTCGATCTCGCCGGTGCCGTCGGTCGACCACTCCGGCCCGTTCACCGCCCGGACCCCGGTCCAGGTCGCGGAGCCGTAGCCCAGGCCGTGCCCGAACGGGAACAGCGGGGTCGGGTCCACGACGCTCACGTCGGTGCGCCGGCCCAGCGCCGCCGCCAGATAGGTCCCGGGCTGGCTGCCCTCCGCCCGCGGGAAGCTGACCGGCAGCCGTCCCGAGGGCGACACCCGCCCGCTCAGGACGTCGGCGAGCGCGGGGCCGCCCTCCTCACCGGGGAAGAACCCGCAGACGACCGCGGCGAGCCGGTCGACCTGCCGCGAGAGCTCGTAGGGCCGGCCGACGAGGAGGACCAGCACGACCGGGGTGCCGGTGGCGAGGAGGGCCTCCAGCAGCTCCTCCTGGCGGCCAGGGAGACGGAGGTCGGCGGCGTCGCAGCCCTCGCCGGACGTGCCGTTGCCGAACAGGCCGGCCTGGTCGCCCAGCACCGCGACGCACACGTCGGCGTCGGCGGCGGCACGCACCGCGGCCTCGATGCCCTCGTCGTCGCCACCGAGGACCGGGCACCCCTGGGCGACCACGACGTCGTAGGCCGCCGGCGACGCCCGCAGCGCGTCGGCGACCGACGGGATGTCCACGCCCACGGCGACGTCGGGGTGGTGGACCCCCACGTGCATGGGGAACGAGTAGCAGCCGAGCATCGCCTGCGCGGTGTCGGCGCGGGGGCCGACCACCGCCAGGCGCAGACCGTCCCGCAGCGGCAGCGTCCCGTCGTTGGCGAGGAGCACCACCGACCGGCGCGCCAGCTCGCCGGCGACCTCCCGCGATGCCTGCGAGTCGAGGTCGACCTGGCCGTCGACGACGGCGGGCGCGTCCGGCGACCAGTCGGGGTCGAGCAGGCCGAGCTCGCACTTCTGCAGCAGGACCCGGCGCAGCGCCCGGTCGACCAGCGCCTCGTCGACGGCGCCGCTCCGGAGCGCCTCGACGAGCGGGTCGCCGAAGGTGCTGACCGTCGGCAGCTCCACGTCGATGCCCGCCTCCAGGGCCAGCCCGGCCGCCTCGGCCGGCGACGCGGCCACCCCGTGCAGGGTCTGGAGGAAGGCGATGGAGAAGTAGTCGGCGACGACGGTGCCGGTGAACCCGAGGGTGCCGCGCAGCAGCGTGGTGAGCAGCGCCGGGTCGCCGGCCGAGGGCACCCCGTCGATGTCCGTGTAGGAGTTCATGACCGACCGCGCGCCCGCGCGCAGCGCCATCTCGAAGGGCGGGAGGAGGACGTCGGCGATCTCGCGGGGACCGGCCGAGACCGGCGCGAGGTTTCGCCCCGCGCGGGACGCCGAGTAGCCGACGAAGTGCTTGAGCGTGGCGACGACGCCGCTGGACTCCAGACCGCGCACGTAGGCGCTGCCGATGGTGCCGACGAGGTGCGGGTCCTCGCCCATGGTCTCCTCGACCCGACCCCAGCGCAGGTCCCGGACGACGTCCAGGACGGGTGCGAGCCCCTGGTGGACGCCGAGCTTCCGCATGCTCGCCCCGATCTGCGCGCCCATCCGCTCGACGAGCTCGGGGTCGAAGCTGGCCGCCCAGCACAGCGGCGAGGGGAACACCGTCGCCGTCCACGCCGCCAGGCCGGTGAGGCACTCCTCGTGCACCAGCGCGGGGATGCCGAAGCGGCCGGCCGCCATGATCTGGCGCTGGCTCTCCGCCAGCCCCTTCGCGCCCAGGAGCGGGTCGACCGGCGCCGTGCCGAACGGCCGGGTCAGCTGACCGAGGCCGCTCGCGATGAGGGCGTCCCAGTCGACCGGCGCCGCGGCCATCTCGTGCTGGTGCGGGGCCACCTCGCCCTCGGTCGCGTCGATGCCCACCCACACGCCGTAGAGCTGGGCGACCTTCTCCTCGAGCGTCATGCGCCCGATGAGGTCGGCGACCCGCGCCTCGGCCGGGACCTCCCGGTCGCGCCACGGCGCGGGATCGATGTCGACGTTGGTGCCCATGTGCGTGGAAGTCCGTCCTGTCCGTCGTTGCAGCTGCGACCGGCCGGGGCCGTCGCCTGGTCTGGGTGGTGCTGGGTCCGGCCGTCAGGCCAGGGTGGTCTCGGGCGACGGCTCTCCGCGTCGCAGGGTCCACGTCGCGGAGGAGTCCCCGGCCGACACCCTGTACTCGCCGGGCCAGCCCCGCACCGCGACGCGACCGTCGGCGTCGGTCCGCAGCCGGGTCGGCGGCAGCCACCAGTCGCCCTTCACGAGCCCGCGGAGGGCGTCGTAGGCGGGCTTGGGCGTCCCGTCGGCGCGCACCAGACCGGCGGGCGCGTTCAGCCAGGCGCCCCGGTCGGTGATGCCCCAGTAGGTCACGGCCTCGACCGCGGGGTGCGCCAGCAGCGTGCCGTAGTGGCGGGCGACGTCGTCGGCCTGCCGCTCCTCGCCCTCGGGCGTGGAGGGCCACTCGGCGACCTGGTGGTCGTTGAGGTCGACGATCTCCGGCGGCATCAGGTCGCCGGAGACGAGCGTCGTCTCCGTCCAGTGCAGCGGCAGGCCGTAGCGGGCGAAGCGCTCGAGGACCTCCTGCGTGCGCTCCTCGCCCCAGTAGCCCTGGTGCATGTGGCTCTGCAGGCCGATGGCGTCGACCTGCAGGCCGGCCTCGAGGACGCCCTCGATCAGGCACTCGTACGCCGTCGACAGGTTGAAGTCGTTGAGGACCAGCGTGGCCGCGGGGTTCGCCCCGCGCGCCTCCTCGAAGGCCAGCCGGATGGTCGGGATCCGGCCGATGCGCCGGCACAGCGCGGTGATCGCGTTCTGCCGTTCCTCGTTCGAGAAGACCGGCATGATCACGACCTCGTTGATCGCGTCCCAGGTGTCGACCAGCCCGGCGAACGAGCCGGCCTCGCGCCGGACCCGCGCCCGCACGGTCTGCTCGACCTCGTCGGCGGGGCGGCCCCTCAGCCAGTCGGGCGCGAGGGTGTGCCAGACCAGCGGGTGGCCCTTGACCGACACGCCGCGGTCGCGGAACCAGGCGGCCGCGGCCTGCAGGCGCCGCGTGTCCGGCTCGCCCTCCACCGGCTCGAAGCCCGCCCAGTAGAACGGGAGGGTCGCTGTGTTGAACACGTCGAGCCAGAGTTCCTCGAGGCGCTTGGCAGCCTCGGGGTCGGCGCCGCCGAAGACGTTCTCCCGCCCCTCGCCGTGCTCGCCGTTGGCCAGGCCGACGAAGTCGAAGCCGATGTTCCCGAAGGCGAACTCGTGCCGCACCTGCTCGACCAGCACGTCCGTGTCCGGGCAGGGCGAGCCGTCGGGGCGGCGCACCGTCAGAATGACGTCGGATCGCCGCAGCTCGTCGGCGGCAGTGGAGCAGGTCACAGCGAAAACGTTATCGACAACGTTTGACATTGCCAAGCGCGCCCTGCCATCTTCTGCGCTGTGTCCCACGCCACTGGCGGCGTGCGGTGGAACGAAGGGGTTTCAGAATGCGGCGTTCGGGGCGAGCAGCTCTGTCGGTGCTCTGCAGCAGCGCGGTGCTGCTGACGGCCACTGCCTGTGGCGGTGGGGATGACAGCAGCGCGTCGGGAGACGACAACACGATCACCTGGTGGCACAACTCGAACAACGAGCCCGGCAAGGGCTACTACGAGCAGGTCGCCGAGGACTTCGAGAAGGACCACCCCGGCGTGGACGTCGAGGTCGTCGCCATGGCGCACGAGGACATGGTCGACAAGCTGGAGGCCGCCTTCCAGAGCGGCGACGTGCCGGACGTGTACATGGAGCGTGGCGGCGGCGAGCTGGCCGACCACGTCGAGGCCGGCCTGGTCCGCGATCTGTCGGAGGACGCGTCGGAGGAGATCGGCAAGCTCAACGCCGGCACGCTGGCCGGCTGGCAGGTCGACGGCAAGACCTACGCGCTGCCGTTCTCCGTCGGCGTCGTCGGTTTCTGGTACAACACCGAGCTCTTCCAGCAGGCGGGGATCACGGCGCCGCCGACCACGATGGAGGAGCTGGCGTCCACGGTCGACACGCTCAAGGGCGCGGGCATCACGCCGATCTCGGTCGGCGCGGGCGACAAGTGGCCCGCCGCCCACTACTGGTACTACACGGCGCTGCGCTCCTGCGGCGAGGACGTGCTGACCGACGCGGTCACCAGCCTCGACTTCTCGGACGAGTGCTTCGTCCAGGCCGGCGAGGCGGTGCAGGGCCTGGTCGAGACCGAGCCCTTCAACCCCGGCTTCCTGACGACGCCGGCGCAGGAGGGTGCCACCTCCGCCTCGGGCCTGCTCGCCACCGGGCAGGTCGCGATGGAGCTGCAGGGCCACTGGGAGCCCGGCGTCATGCAGGGCCTCACCGAGAACGGCGAGGGCCTGGGCGACAAGACCGGGTGGTTCCCGTTCCCGGCGGTCGAGGGCGGCGACGGTGACCCCGAGGCCGCGCTCGGCGGTGGTGACGCCTGGGCGGTCGCGGAGTCCGCGCCCGACGAGGCCGTCGACCTGGTCAAGTACCTGCTCTCCGACGAGGTGCAGCAGGGCTTCGCGGAGAACGACATGGGTCTGCCGACCAACCCGGCCGCCTCGGACTCCGTGACCGACCCGGCGCTGGCCGGTCTCCTCGCGGTCCGCGACGCGGCGCCGTTCGTCCAGCTCTACTTCGACACGGCCTTCGGTGCCTCGGTCGGTGGCGCGATGAACGACGCGGTCGCCCTGCTCTTCGCGGGTCAGGCGACCCCGGAGGACATCGTGACGGAGACGCAAGAGGCTGCGGACCAGGAGAAGTGATCTCTCGATGAGCACACCGGTGACCGCTGCGCCGACGGAGGCAACAACCCCCGGCGCAGCGGTCACCCGGCGCTCGGACGGGCGCCGGGTGACCGGCCGTTCCGGTGCGGGGAAGCGTCGTGAGCGCCTGGAGATCCTGCTCTTCGTGGCGCCGGCCCTCGCGCTGATGGCGACCTTCGTCGTCTACCCGGTCTACTCCGCGGCCCGGATGTCGTTCTTCCGCTGGAAGGGCTTCGGCCCCATGGACGACTTCGTGGGCCTGGACAACTACGTCCGCGTGCTGAACGACGAGGTCTTCACCGACGCGGTCATGCACAACTTCCTCATCGTGTTCGCGTCGATCCTGGTGCAGCTGCCGCTGGGCCTGGCGCTGGCACTGCTGCTCAACCGCCGCATCCGCGGCCGCGGCCTGCTGCGGACGATCATCTTCGTCCCCTACGTGCTGGCCGAGGTGATCGCCGGCGTCGTGTGGTTCCAGCTCCTCCAGCCGCGCACCGGCCTGCTCGAGACCATGCTCGGGTGGGTCGGGATCCCGGCCCCCGAGCAGGGCTTCCTCGGCACCCCCGACATCGCCCTGGCCACCGTGTTCGTCGTCCTGACGTGGAAGTACCTCGGGCTGGCGGTGCTGCTCTTCCTCGCCGGGCTGCAGGGCGTGCCCGACGAGCTGCACGAGGCGGCCCAGCTCGACGGGGCCTCGTGGTGGCAGGTGCAGCGGCGCATCGCGATCCCGCTCATCGCCCCGACCATCCGGACCTGGTGCTTCCTCTCGATGATCGGGTCGCTCCAGCTGTTCGACATGGTCTGGATCCTCACCGGCGGCGGTCCGGCGAACGCGACCACGACGATGGCCACCTACCTGATCAGCCAGGGCACCCAGCGCAGCAACTTCGGCATCGCCGGGGCCGCGTCGGTGATCCTGTTCCTGATCGGGTTCGCCATGGCCGTCGCCTACCAGTTCCTGGTCCTCCGGCGCGACACGAAGGCGGACGCATGACCGCGACAGCGCAGGCACCGGCGCGGACGGCCCGCGGGCGGGCCCGCCGGTCGACGTCGTACGGACGGGGCGGCCCGTTCGTCTACCTCGTGGCGCTCGCGGTGGTGGCGCTGACCCTCGGGCCGGTCATCTACGGCGCGCTCGGCGGCTTCCGCAGCAACGAGCAGCTGGCGCGCGACCCCGCCGCGCTCCCCGACCCCTGGGTCGTGCGCAACTACGAGGGCGTCCTCACCAACCCGGACTTCTGGCAGTACGCCGTCAACTCCACGGTGATCGCGCTCATCACGACCGCGGTGGCCGTCATCGCGGGCGTGATGGCCGCCTACCCGCTGGCGCGCTACCAGTTCAAGCTCCGGGAGCCGCTGTTCCTGGTGTTCGTCCTGGGTCTGCTCTTCCCGGCGGCGGTGGCGATCGTCCCGCTGTTCATCCTCGTGACCCGCGACCTGCAGCTGGGCAACACCTGGTGGGGGGTTGCCCTCCCGCAGGCGGCGTTCGCGCTGCCGACCACGGTCGTGATCCTGCGGCCCTTCCTGATGGCCCTGCCCAAGGAGCTCGAGGAAGCCGCGATGCTCGACGGCGCCGGCCGGATCCGGATCTTCTACCGGATCGCGCTGCCCCTGTGCATGCCCGGGCTGGTGACGGTGGGCGTGCTCGCGTTCGTCGCGTCCTGGAACGCCTACCTGCTCCCGCTCCTGCTGCTGCAGGGCGAGATGCGCACCCTTCCCCTGGGCGTGGCCGACTACTCGACCGAGCACTCGGCCGACACCGCCGGCGTGCTCGCCTTCACGACGCTGGCGATGATCCCCGCGCTGGTGCTGTTCCTCGCGATGCAGCGGCGCATCGTGAGCGGGCTCCAAGGGGCGGTGAAGGGCTGAGCCGCGCCGCGGCCGGCACCGGCCGCGGGGATCGTGCGTGCCTTCTGCGGTCGGGCCTGCGAGCCTGTCCGCCGGGCTCCCGGACGACGAGAGGTTGTTCATGACGCTCCACACATCGCGCGACGGCGTCGCGGTGGGTCCCACCACGGGACCCCAGATCGTCCCGTCGCCGGCCCTGCGCGGTCGCGTGACGATGCAGCAGGTGGCCGCGGAGGCCGGCGTCTCGATCTCCACCGTCTCCAAGGTGATCAACGGCCGGTACGGCGTCTCCTCGGAGACCGTCGACCACGTGACCCGCGTGATCGAGCGGCTGGGCTACGAGGCGAGCCTCGTCGCCCGCAGCCTCCGCAACCGCCGCACGAACGTCGTCGGCGTCCTGGTGATGGACTTCGAGCCCTTCAGCACCGAGGTCCTCAAGGGCGTCGCCGACGCGATCCACGGCTCCGGCTACGAGCTGATCGCCTACTCGGCCGGTGGGCACGTGGAGGCCCAGGTCGGGTGGGAGCGGCGGTCCCTGTCCCGCCTGATGGGCAGCCTCGTGGACGGCGCCGTCCTGGTCACGCCGACGGTGACCGACGTGCAGGCCGACGGGCCGGTGGTGGCGGTCGACCCGCACACCGGCCCCTCGGGGCTGCCCTCGGTGGCCGCGGACAACCTGCAGGGCGCCCGTCTCGCGGTGGAGCACCTGCTGGGGCTCGGGCACACGCGCATCGCCATGATCACCGGCCGCTCCGACCTGGCCTCGGCCCAGCAGCGCGAGCAGGGCTACCGCGAGGCGCTGGCCGCGGCGGGGCTCCCCGTCGACGAGACGCTGATGCCCTCCGGCGGCTTCGAGCCGGAGCTCGCTCGCCGGGCGGCCCGGGAGCTGCTGTCGCTGTCCTCGCCCCCGACGGCGATCTTCGCGGCCAACGACCTCTCGGCGCTGGCCACGCTGGAGGTGGCCAGGGAGCTCGGGTTCGACGTCCCGGGCCGGCTGTCGGTGGTCGGTTTCGACAACATCCCCGAGTCGGCGATGGCCGAGCCGCCGCTGACCACCGTGCAGCAGCAGATCCGGCGCATGGGTCAGGAGGCGACGGAGATGCTCCTGGCGCTCATCTCCGGGGAGGAGACGAGCGGCCCGCACCGCACGCTCGACACCTCGGTCGTGGTGCGGGCGTCCACCGCTCCCCCGAAGCGCTGAGGGCTCAGAGGCCCACGAGCTCCTGGAGCGTGCCGAGCTCCTCCTTGGACAGCTTGCGGATCGAGCCCGAGCGCATCCGCTGCAGCTGGATGGGACCGACCGCCGTGCGGGTCAGCCGCGAGACCGGCAGGCCCACGTGCGCGAGCAGCCGCCGCACGATGTGCTTGCGGCCCTCGTGCAGCACCACCTCGACGACCGACTGGCCGGCGTGGGTGTCGACGACGCGGAAGGAGTCGACCTTCACCGGGCCGTCCTCCAGCTCGACGCCGGCGCGCAGCCGGCGGGCCAGGTCGCGCGGCACCGAGCCGGAGACCTGCGCCAGGTAGGTCTTGCGCACCTCGTAGGACGGGTGCGCCAGGCGGTGGGCGAGCTCGCCGTCGTTGGTGAGCAGGAGCAGGCCCTCGGTGTCCTGGTCCAGCCGGCCGACGTGCACGAGACCCTTGGCCAGGTCGCCGACCATGTCCCCGACGGTGGGCCGGGCGCGGTCGTCGCTCATGGCGGTGATGACGCCCGGGGGCTTGTTCATCGCGTAGGTGACGCGGTCCTCGCGGATCTCGATCCGCACGCCGTCGACGGCGATCCGGTCCCGCGACGGGTCCACCCGCATGCCCTGCACCTGGACGACGGCGCCGTTCACGCTGATCCGGCCCGCCTCGATCATGTCCTCGCAGACCCGGCGGGAGCCGACGCCGGCGCGGGCCAGCACCTTCTGCAGCCGCTCGCCGTCGCGGTCGTCGGAGTCGGTCGCGGGCCGGTCGCCCGGGTGCGCCGGGGCCAGCTCCATGTCCGCGGACCAGCCCTCACCGCCGGAGGTGGTGCGCTCGTCGTCGTGGGTCAGGTCGTCCGGTCCGGCGTTCATCACCCGCCAGTCTCCCACCCCGGGCGGCGGGCTAGCGTCCCCGCATGGAGCCCGCACCCCCGGGACAGCTCCTGCGGCTGTCGACCGGCATCAGCACGGCGGTGTCCGAGCACGGCCGCCCGGACGGCGATCCGCCCGTGCTCCTGCTGCACGGGTGGGCCGGCTCGCGCCGTTCCTTCGCGGCCCTGCTGCCCCTCCTGCCGGCGTCGGTCCGGGCGCTCACGGTCGACCTGCGCGGGCACGGCGACGCGGACAAGCCCCTGCACGGCTACGACCTGCCGACCCTCGCGGCCGACGTCGTCGCCGTCCTGGACGCGCTGGGCATCGCCCGAGCGGTGCTGGTCGGCGCCTCGAGCGGCGGCTACGTCGGGCAGCAGGTCGCCGTCGCGGCGCCGGAGCGGGTGGCCGGCCTGGTGCTCGCCGGCGCGCCGCGGGACCTGCGCGGCCGGCCACCCTTCGCCGACGAGCTGGCCCGGATCAGCGACCCGGTCGACCCGGTGTGGGCCAGGGCGTTCGTCGCGGGCTTCACCGACCTCGATCGGCTGCCCGCCTGGTACGTCGACGTCATGGTCGAGGACGCGCTGCGGCTTCCCGCGGCCGTCTGGACCGCCTCCTTCGAGGGCCTCAACCGCTCCAGCCCGCCCACCGACGCCGCCGCCATCACCGCTCCCACGCTCGTGGTCAGCGGCGCCCGGGACGAGCTGCTGGCGCGCGACCACACCGCGAGCCTGGTCGCCGCCGTCCCGGGCGCGGAGTGGGCCGAGTACCCGGACACCGGCCACCTGGTGCTCGAGGAGCAGCCGGACTGGCTGGCGGCCGACGTCGCCGAGTTCGTCGCGACGCTCGGCGAGGACGCGCCGCGCTAGCTGTCGGGGTGCTCGTCGAGCATCGCGGACGTCTCGGGCAGGAGCGGCGCGAGCTCGGGCAGGTCGGCGAGGCTCTCGAGCCCGAGGCGCTCCAGGAACAGCGGCGTCGTGGCGTAGAGGCCGCCGCCGCTGTCGGGATCGGTCCCGACCTCGTGCACGAGCCCGCGGGTCAGCAGGGTGCGCATGACGCCGTCCACCCCGACCCCGCGGATCGCGGACACCCGGGCGCGCGTCACCGGCTGGCGGTAGGCGATGACGGCCAGGGTCTCCAGGGCCGCCTGGGTGAGCCGGCTCCGCTGCCCGTCGACCAGGTACCGCTCGACGACGGGCGCGTGCTCCTCGCGGGTGTAGAGCCGCCAGCCCTCCCCCACCCGGCGCAGGGCCAGGCCGGAGCGACGCCGGTCGTACCCCTCGGCGAGCTCGGCCAGCCCGCCGCGCACCTGCTCGACGGAGCAGCGCAGGGCGCCCGCGAGGGTCTGCTCGTCGACCGGGTCGTCCATGACGAACAGCAGCGCCTCGAGGCCGCCGTGCAGCTCCTCGGGTGCGAGCAGCTCCAGCTGCTCCTCGGGCTCGTCGGGGGCCGGCTCACCCGCCGGGACGTCGGCCGGCGTCGGGTCCTGCGGCGGTTCCGGCGCCGGCTCGACGTCGGGGTCCGGCTCCTGCGGGACCGGCGGCGGCTCGGGGACCTCCAGCGGCTGGTCGGCCACCCGGGCGGCCAGCTCGGCGGCGACGGCGTCCCAGGCGGCCGGGTCCTCCTCGCCGCGGTCCTGGGCCAGCTCCCGGGTCGCGGCCAGCTCGGCGGCCAGCGCCTCCCACGAGATGGGGGCGGGCTCGGGGGCCTGCCGGTCCTGCTCGGTCACGTGTACTCCTCGTCCAGGGCCGTCGTCCCGTCGTCGGGGTCGTCGACGGCACCGTCCACGTCGTCGCTGTGCCGGTCGGCCGGCGCGCCGGCGCCGGTCCAGCGCACGTGCAGCTCGCCCAGCGGCGTGAGCTGCTCGAACACCACCCGCTGCTGCCGGTAGAGCTCCAGGAGCGCCAGGAAGCGGGCGACCACCTCGAGGGTGTGCCCGCAGTCGGCGGTCAGCGCCCGGAAGGTCGCCGTCCCCGACCGGACCAGGTGGTTGCGGACGGCGAGCAGCTGCTCGGAGACGCTGACCGGCGGCGCGTGCAGGTGGGAGACGCTGACGACCTCCGGCGCCTTCGGCGCGAGCACGCGGGCGGCCAGCGCGGCGAACTGCGCGGGGCTCAGGTCGAGCACGACCTCCGGGACGAGGTCGGCGAAGCGCGGCTCGAGGGCGGCCGACCGCGGGAAGCGCTGCGCGGCCCGGGCCTCGCGCTCGCGCAGGAACTGGGCGGCCTGCTTGTAGGCCTTGTACTGGAGCAGTCGGGCGAACAGCAGGTCGCGGGCCTCGAGCAGCTCGAGGTCCTCCTCGTCGTCGACGTCGGCGGCCGGGAGCAGCCGGGCCGCCTTGAGGTCGAGCAGCGTCGAGGCGACGACGAGGAACTCGCTGGCCTGGTCGAGGTCGAGCTGGTCGCCGAGGGCCCGCAGGTGGGCGATGAACTCGTCGGTGACCTTCGACAGCGCGATCTCGGTGACGTCGAGCTTGTGCTTGCCGATCAGCTGGAGCAGCAGGTCGAACGGGCCCTCGAAGTTGGTCAGCCGGACGGTGAACCGCGACGGCGCGGCATCGGGGGCGGGGTCCTCCCCCACGCGCCCCGATGCCGCGCCGCTCTCGCTGCTCACGGTGGCCGAGCCTATGCCCGGCATCCCGGTCACCCCTTCAGGCGCCGGACCAGGATCGACTCGTCGCCGCGCTCCCCGAGGTCGGCGAGCAGGACCGAGATCGCCTCGCGGACGATGCGACCGCGGTCGGCCGCCACGCCGTGCTGACCGCGCAGGGTCAGCCGGGCGCTCTCGAGGGCGAGCAGCTCGTCCGCCGAGATGTAGACGGTGATCTTCTCGTCGTGCTTGGTGCGCTCGGTCCGCCGGGTCGGGCGGCCGCGGGTCGGCACGTGCGGCTGCAGCGTCGGGACCGGCTGCGCTGCCGGGATCTGCTGCGGCACCGCGCGGAACCCGGCCAGCTCGTCGCCGCCGGCCGCCGCGCCGCCGGGGACGAGCGTGAGCGGCATGCTCTGCTGCGCTTCGCCCACCTCCTCGCGGCGAGCGGTGGAGGCGCCGCGGAGCGCCGGCGAGCTGGTGGTGGAGCTCAGGCTGGGCAGCTCGGTCACCTCGGGGGTGGAGGGAGCCGAGTCGGTGCGGCGGAACAGCTCCGAGGCACCGGGCAGGATCGGCCGACGCGTCACTTCTCCTCCTCGCTGGCGCTCGTCGTCGGCGTGCCGCCGCGTGCTGTGTCCCTCGGTGATCTCGCGAGCTCGATCACAGGCTGAGCACCTCCTTCGCGAGGTCGCGGTACGCCGAGGCGCCCGACGACGTGGGAGCCCACGTGGTGATCGGCTGGCCGGCGACGGTGGTCTCCGGGAACCGCACGGTGCGCTGGATGACGGTCTGGAAGACCACGTCGTCGAACGCCTCGACGACGCGGCTGAACACCTCGCGGCAGTGCACGGTGCGCGAGTCGTACATCGTCGCGAGGATCCCGGAGATCTCCAGCGACGGGTTCAGCCGCTCCTTGACCTTGTCGATCGTGTCGACGAGGAGCGCCACCCCGCGCAGCGAGAAGAACTCGCACTCCAGCGGGATGATCACGCCCTGGGCCGCGGTCAGCGCGTTGACCGTGAGCAGGCCCAGCGAGGGCTGGCAGTCGATGAGGATGTAGTCGTACTCGTCGCGCACGTCGGCGAGGACGCGGAGCAGGGTCTGCTCCCGGGCGACCTCGCTGACCAGCTGCACCTCGGCGGCCGACAGGTCGATGTTGCTCGGCACCAGGTCGAGCCCGGGGATGTCGGTCGGCACGCGGACGTCGGCCAGCGTGGTCTTCCGCTCCATGAGGGCGTTGTAGATGGTCCGGTCCATGTTCTGGGCCGGGACGCCCAGCCCGACCGACAGCGCGCCCTGCGGGTCCAGGTCGATGAGCAGGACCCGCCGGCCGTACTCGACCAGGGCGGCGCCCAGGTTGATGGTCGACGTCGTCTTGCCGACGCCGCCCTTCTGGTTGCACATCGCGATGATGCGCGCGGGCCCGTGCTGGGTGAGGGGCTTGGGGTCGGGCAGGGGACGCTGCCGCGCCCGCGCCGGGTCCAGCCGCGACGCCGCACCCATCTCCGCGTCGCTGTCGTGCGGGCGCGCGACGGCAGAGGCCGCGTCCGCTCGGGTAGCCATGGGTCTGTTGCCTCCACCTCGTGCCCGGTCCCGGTCGATCCGGGTGCGGTCAGCCGTCCTGCCCGCTCGGGTGATGAGGACGCTACGAACGTCGGCCAGCTTTGCCGAGGCGGCACGCCGGACCACATGTCGACATGGCGCCACATGACAACAGCTGTGACTGCTCAAGCCGAACCGGTGCCAGAACCTGCCAAGAACCCGGCCCGGAGGGTGTCAGGTGAGCGCCCGCGGATGACTCGTCGCGTAGATCTCGCGGAGGCGGTCGACGGTCACCAGGGTGTACACCTGCGTGGTGGTCACCGAGGCGTGGCCGAGCAGCTCCTGCACCACGCGGACGTCGGCCCCGCCGTCGAGCAGGTGGGTCGCGAACGAGTGCCGCAGGGTGTGCGGCGAGACCGTCGCGGTGTCCAGGCCCGCGCGCTCCGCGGCCGAGCGCAGGATCGCCCAGGCGCTCTGGCGCGACAGCGGGCCGCCGCGCACGTTGAGGAACAGCGTGCCGCCCCGGACCCCGCCGCGGCCGTTGGCGGCCAGGGCGGGGCGGGCGCGCACCAGGTAGTCCTCGACGGCGCGCAGCGCGTAGCTGCCCACCGGGACCACGCGTTCCTTGCCGCCCTTGCCGGCCAGGCGGACGGCCGCCTGCCCCCGGTCGAGGTCGTCGACGGCCAGGCCGACCGCCTCGGAGATCCGTGCGCCGGTGCCGTAGAGCAGCTCGAGCAGCGCGCGGTCCCGCAGGCCCCGGGGGCCCTCCACCGACCCCGCGGCCTCGATGAGGGCGACCACGGACTCGACCGGGATCGCCTTCGGCAGCCGCCGGGCAGGTGTCGGCGGCCGCACCTCGTGGGCGACGTCGTCGGGGACGAGCCCGTCGAGCAGCGCGAACCTGTGCAGCCCGCGGACGGCCACGACCGCCCGAGCCGCCGACGTGGCCGACAGCGGCGGGTGGTCGTCATCCCCCTCGCGGAGCGCTGACAGGAACCCGGACACGTCCGACTCGGTGATCTCCCGCAGCCCGGTCACCCCGGCGGCGGCCAGGTACTCGGTGTACCGCCGGAGGTCGCGCCGGTAGGAGGCGATGGTGTTCGCGGCGAGGCCGCGCTCGACCGTGAGGTGGTCGAGGTAGCCGGTGACGACCCGCTCGATCGCGCCGGCCCCGGTCTGCCTGGCAGTGGCCGTGGCGGTCAGACGAGCACCTCCTCCCACGGCACGGCGGCCATACCGTGCGCCTCGGCCACCTCGGGCAGGACCACCTGCCCGGCGACCACGTTGACCCCGTGCGCGAGCGCCGGGTGGCTGCGGACCGCCGCGGCGGTGCCCTCGTTGGCCAGCTCCATCACGTAGGGCAGCGTCACGTTGGTGAGCGCGTGCGTGGAGGTGTTGGGCACCGCACCCGGCATGTTGGCCACGCAGTAGAAGACCGAGTCGTGGACCCGGAAGGTCGGGTCGTCGTGCGTCGTGGGCCGGGTGTCCTCGAAGCAGCCGCCTTGGTCGACGGCGATGTCCACCAGCACCGAGCCGGGCTTCATCCGGGACACGAGCTCGTTGCTCACCAGCACCGGGGCCTTGGCGCCGGCGACGAGCACCGCGCCGATGACCAGGTCGGCGTCGAGGACGGCCCGCTCGACCTCGTAGGCGTTGGACGCCACCGTCTGGAGGTGGCCCTGGTAGATCCTGTCCGCGGCGCGCAGCTTGTCGATGTCGCGGTCGAGGACGACGACCTCGGCCTGCATGCCCAGGGCGATCGCGGCGGCGTTCATGCCCGACACCCCGGCGCCGATGACGACGACCTTCGCCGCGTACACCCCCGACACGCCGCCCAGCAGCACGCCCCGCCCGCCGTGGGCCCGCTCGAGGCTGTGCGCCCCGACCTGGGGCGCCATCCGGCCGGCCACCTCGGACATGGGCGCGAGCAGCGGCAGCGCGCCGTCGGCGGTCTGCACCGTCTCGTAGGCGATCGCGGTCGTGCCGGACGTGACCAGCGCGTCGGTGCACTCCTTGGACGCGGCCAGGTGCAGGTAGGTGAACAGCGTCTGGTCGGCGCGCAGCCGCCCGTACTCCTCGGCGATCGGCTCCTTGACCTTGAGCAGCAGGTCGGCGTCGGCCCAGACGTCGTCGGCCGCGGCGACGATGCGCGCGCCGGCGGCGACGTAGTCGTCGTCCGGGATGGAGGAGCCCTCCCCCGCGCCGCGCTCGACGAGCACCTCGTGCCCGGCACGGACCAGCTCCGTCACACCGGCCGGCGTCAGCGCCACCCGGTACTCACGGTTCTTGACCTCTCGGGGAACCCCGACCCGCATGTGTCCACTCCCTGGTGTCGGCGGGCACTCCCCCGATGGTGACGGGGTCCGTTCCCGCGGTGGAGGCGACCCGGTCGGGGTGCGCCTCGGGCGGAGTGTAGGCACGGACGCGCGCCGGCCCCGGATCCGTCGGCGATTCGCGGGCTGCGGTCCCGGCGTCCCGACCGCAGGATCGAGCGATGCAGCTCTACGCCCAGCACCCGGTCCACCGCACGCGTCAGGTGACCGCCGACCTCGGGGTGCTCGCCTGGACCGTGCTCTGGGTCCTGGTCGCCCGCGTCGTCCACGGCGCGGTGCTCGTGCTGGCCGAACCCGGCCAGGCGGTCGAGGACCTCGGCCGGTCGGTCGCCGGCACCATGGACTCCGCCGCCGGCGCCGCGGAGGACGTGCCGCTCGTGGGCGACGAGCTGTCGGCCCCCTTCGGCGCGCTGTCCGACGCCGGCGGGTCGGTGTCGGGCGCCGGGCAGGCGGCGCAGGGCGCGGTGGGAACGCTGGCGACCGTGCTGGCCGTCGTCCTCGTCCTCCTGCCGGTCGGCTGGCTGCTGCTGCGCTGGCTGCCCTGGCGGTTGCGGTGGGCGCGCGAGGCGGAGGCCGCCCGGACGCTGCTCCGCGGGACCCCCGACCTCCACGTGCTGGCCGCCCGCGCGCTGGCGACCGCCCCGCTCCCCCAGCTGGCCGCCCTGCCGCCCGGCACGGGCGCCGCCTGGCAGGCCGGCGACCCGGCCGCCGTCCGGGCGCTCGCGGGCCTGGAGCTGCGCCGGCTGGGTCTGCGCCTGCCGGCCGAGGAGGGCGCCGGCTCGGCGGCTGCCGGTCGGGGCTAGCCCTCGTCGGCCGGGCGCAGCCGCGGCGCGGCGCTGCGGACCTGCGCCGCGGCGAGCAGCCCGACGACCGCCGACGCGTTGCGGATGTCCCCGTCGAACACCCGCTGGACCGCGTCGGCGAGCGGCACCCGCTCGACCGTCATGTCGAGCTCCTCGTGCTCGACGACGAAGCCGTCCGGCCGGGCGGCGTCGGAGAGGTCCTCGGCGAGGTAGACCAGCACCTGCTCGTCGCAGAAGCCCGGGGTGCTGTACGTGGTGGTGAGCAGGGACCAGCGTGCCGCCGACAGCTGCACCTCCTCGGCCAGCTCGCGCCGGGCGGTCTCCAGCGGCGGTTCGCCGTCCTCGTCGCGCAGGCCGGCGGGCAGCTCCCACAGGTGGCGGCCGACCGGGTGGCGGTACTGGCGCACGAGCACCACCCGGTCCTGGTCGTCGAGGGCCACCACGGCGACCGCGCCCGGGTGGGCCACCACCTCGCGCACGCTGTCCCCGCCACCGGGCATCGCGACGGTGTCCAGGCGCAGCGAGATGACCCGCCCGTCGTAGACCGTCTCGCTGGCCAGCAGCCGGAACTCATGCGGAGCCGGCTCGCCCGCCATCAGATGCCGACCTTCTCCGCCTCGTCGAACGTCACCGGGAGGCGCTCGCCGTCCTGGTACTCGATCGCCGCCTGCACGAACGCCGCGAACAGCGGGTGCGGGCGGGTCGGGCGGCTCTTCAGCTCGGGGTGCGCCTGCGTGCCGACGTAGAAGGGGTGCGCCTCGCGCGGCAGCTCGGCGAACTCCACGAGCAGGCCGTCGGGCGAGGTGCCGGAGAAGACCAGCCCGGCCTCGGAGAGCCGGTCGCGGTAGGCGTTGGCCACCTCGTAGCGGTGCCGGTGCCGCTCGGTGATCTCGGTGGAGCCGTAGGCGGCCGCGGCGACCGACCCCTTCTCCAGGCTGGCCGGGTAGCTGCCCAGGCGCATGGTGCCGCCGAGGTCCCGCTCGCCGGCGATGACGTCGACCTGGCTGGCCATCGTGGCGATGACGGCGTCGGGGGTCTCCGGGTCGAACTCGGCGGAGTTCGCCTTCTCCAGCCCGGCGACGTTGCGCGCGTACTCGATGACCATGCACTGCAGACCCAGGCACAGCCCGAGGGTCGGGATGCCGTTGGTCCGCGTGTACTTCAGCGCGCCGAGCTTGCCCTCGATGCCCCGGACGCCGAAGCCGCCGGGCACGCAGACGCCGTCGACGCCGGCCAGCGCCTTCTCGGCGCCCTCGGGGGTCTGGCAGTCGTCGGAGGGGACCCAGCGGATCTGGACCCGGTTGCGGTGGGCGAACCCGCCGGCGCGCAGGGCCTCGGTCACCGAGAGGTAGGCGTCGGGCAGGTCGATGTACTTGCCGACCAGCGCGATCGTGACGGTCTCCTTGGGGGCGTGCACCCGCTCGAGCAGGTCGCCCCACACGGTCCAGTCGACGTCCCGGAACGGCAGGCCCAGCCGGCGGACCACGTAGGCGTCGAGGCCCTCGCGGTGCAGCACCTTGGGGATGTCGTAGATCGACGGCGCGTCGGCGCAGGAGATGACGCCCTCGGCGTCGACGTCGCACATCAGGCTGATCTTGCGCTTGAGCCCGGTCGGGATCTCGCGGTCGGAGCGGCACACCAGCGCGTCGGGCTGGATGCCGATGCTGCGCAGCGCGGCGACCGAGTGCTGGGTGGGCTTGGTCTTCAGCTCACCGGAGGGCGCGATGTAGGGCACCAGCGAGATGTGCAGGAAGAAGCAGTTGTCCCGGCCGATCTCGTGCCGCACCTGGCGGGCGGCCTCGAGGAAGGGCAGCGACTCGATGTCGCCGACGGTGCCGCCGATCTCGGTGATGACGACGTCGACCCGCTCCGGCCCCTCGGCCCCGGCCATGATCCGCGACTTGATCTCGTTGGTGATGTGCGGGATGACCTGCACGGTGTCGCCGAGGTACTCCCCGCGCCGCTCCTTGGCGATCACGTCCGAGTAGACCTGGCCGGTCGTGACGTTGGCCCGGCCGGACAGGTCGATGTCGAGGAAGCGCTCGTAGTGACCGACGTCCAGGTCGGTCTCCGCGCCGTCCTCGGTGACGAAGACCTCGCCGTGCTGGAACGGGTTCATCGTCCCGGGGTCGACGTTGAGGTAGGGGTCCAGCTTCTGCATCGTGACCCGCAGGCCCCGGCTGGACAGCAGGGCGCCGAGCGAGCTGGCGGTCAACCCCTTGCCCAGCGAGGAGACAACGCCGCCGGTGACGAAGACGAACTTCGTCGGCTGGGAGTTGTGCAGGAGGCCCCGGGTCGAGAGGGACGGTGACGAGAGGGATTCAGGCGTTCCCGACGGTCGATCCACGGGAGACGACCGTAACACGATCCGGGTCGTCGGCCGGGCCGGAGTGGGGAGCGCCACCCGCTGTCTCCCTCGGAACGGTGGCCTCGGCACCGCGCCCCGCCGCCAGCCACACCAGCAGCGGCACCAGCAGCGCCGCGGCCGCGGCGGGGAGGGCGACCCCGGAGTCGTTGACCGCGGCGCCCAGCGCGAGGCTCAGGGCCGTGGCCAGCAGACCGGCGCGGAGGACGGCGGCGTCGGCGGGCGGCAGCCCGGCACCTCCGCGCAGCAGCCCGCCGGGCCGGAGCAGCCAGACCGCGGCGACCAGCGCCACCGGGAGCATCCACGCCAGCGGGCTCCCCAGCAGGATGTCGAGGTTGGCCTGCGCCTTGCGGCTGATCACCGTCCACGCCTCGCCGGTCAGCACCTGCTCGACGAACCGGCCGAGGTGGCTCCGGTCGTCGGCGGGACCCGTCCAGTCCAGGACGGCGACCGTGCCGACCGCCACGACGGCGACGGCGAGGATCGCGGCGAGCCGCAGGAGCGTGACCCGGACGCGCGCCAGCAGCATGCCCAGCAGCAGGAAGCCGGGCATCGCCGCCAGGACGCCGCCGAAGTCACGGCCCAGCGACGGCGCGCCGATGACCGCGACCACGACCACGCCGATCACCACCACCGTGGCGCCGGTGACCGTGCGCGCCCGGCCCGGACCGGCACGGCGCCCGGCCGCGGTGGCGACCGCCGCCGTGACCAGCAGCGCGCTGGTCGAGAGCGTGCCGAAGGTGAGGTTGCCGAACCCGGTGAAGCGTCCGGCGACGATGGCGTCGTAGCCCAGCAGCCCGTTGAGCTCGAGCGTGGAGCCGGTGAACACGTCGAGCAGGTGGGTCGCCAGCGTGACGGCCAGGACGGCCAGCGCCGGTCCGACGCGGGACCGCCGCCACGGTCCGGCCAGCGCGAGCGCGACGACCGCGAGGTCCGCGGTCGCGACGGCGGCCACCAGCGCCGGCACCGGGGCGCCGGCCCGCTCCCACGGGAACAGCCCCGCCAGGTAGGTCGCCGTGGGGACGGCGGCGACCACGAGCGCGAGCAGGCGCAGCAGGCCCCGGGCGCGGCTCCCCGGCGACGCCGCCACCGGGCGCCGCTGCCAGCCGCCCAGCGCGACCACGCCGAGGACGACCACGGCGGCCGACAGGACCACCAGCACCCAGAAGAAGGCGCCGACGTTGCGGTGGTGCACGGTCGCGGCGGTGTTCATGTCCTCCAGCTGGCCGACCGCCGACGCGAGGTCGGGCCGCTCCCCCGCCGGCCGCAGCGGCTGGCCGTTCATCGACGCGGGCCGGTCGAGCCCCAGCGCGCGCAGCGCGGTCGGGGCCAGGTCGATGAGCTGGGCGTAGGGCGTCCGGCCGGTGCTGGCCGAGCTCAGCCAGGCCCCCCCGGGAAACCCCGGACCGGCGGCCATGCCGACGTGCAGCTGCGGACGGCCGTCGTTGACCTCGGAGATCCCGGCGAGCAGCAGGAGCGTCTCGCCGGGCAGGGCCGCCACCGCTGCGCGCAGCTGCCCCACGGCGGCGTCGATGCGCAGCAGCGCGGCCGCCCGCGGCTCGGGGTCGGTGCCGTCGTCTGTCTTCTCGACGCCGGGCCGTCCCGCGTCGGCCAGCTGGTTGAGCGTGACGAGGGTGAGCGGGCAGCCCTCCAGCAGGCCGGCCAGCTCGTCGGGGTCGTCGGGCAGCACGTCGGCCCGGCTGAGCTCGACCTCCGGTACGGCCGCCGCGAGCGTCGCCGCCCGGCCCACCGCCGTCGCGCAGCCGACCTCTCGCGCCAGCGCCGCCGGCTCCGCCCCGAAGCGCCGGGTCCCCTCGTCCTCGGCGGTGCGGGTGACGGCCGCCTCGGGATCGGCGAGGCCCACGCTGGCGGCCCGCTCCTGCAGCCCGCAGTAGGACAGCGACGTGTCCAGCTGCGGCTCGGGGGCCGGGGTCTCCGTGACCGGCGCAGTCGTCTCCGCCGGGAGCTCGTCCTCGGGCAGCGGGACGGTCGGCAGCGGCACGGGGGGCAGACCGTCGTCCGGCCCCGGCACGCGCGCGCGGTTGCCGGCGCCGAGCGTGGCCCAGCCGTCGAGCACGCAGGTCGTCCCGCGCGCGGCCCGGACCGACAGCGCGCCGACGGCGGCGTCCTCGGCGAGCGCCCACAGCGCCGGCGTCCCCCCGGGGTCGACGTCGCTCCAGGTGAGCCCGGGGACGCCGACGACGAGCACGCGGTCGGCGGCGACGTCGGCCGCGTCGTCCTCCGCCGCGCCCGCCGGGACGAGGAGGCCGAGGAGGAGCGCGAGCAGGACGGCGAGCAGGACCGCCGCGCGGCCGGCGGTCCTCACGGGGCGCCGAGGAGCTCGCGGTAGACGGCCACCAGCTGCCGCCCCGCGGCCTGCTCGTCGGGCCAGCCGGCGGCCTGCCGCGGACCGGCGGCGGCCAGGGCGGCGGCGCGCTCCGGGTCGGTGAGGACCTCGACGACGGCGTCGGCGAGGGCAGCGGGGTCGCCGACCGGGACGAAGGCCGCGGCGTCGCCGAACAGCTCGGGCATGCCTCCGGCACGGGTGGCCACGAGCGGGGTGCCGGCCCGCAGGGCCTCCTGACCGGTGAACGGGCTGCCCTCCCACCGCGAGGGCAGCACGCACAGGTCGGCGGCGCCCAGCAGGTCGGCGACGTCGGAGCGGCGGCCCAGCAGCAGCACGGGCAGGCGCTGCTCGCGGATCCGGGCGGCGAGCTCGTCCTCGAGCGGGCCGTCGCCGGCGATGGCCACGAGCGGCGCCGGGTCCAGCCGCCCGTCGGCCTCCCACCCGGCGACGGCGTCGAGCAGGACGTCGTAGGCCTTCTGGGGGTGCAGCCGGCCGACGGCCACGACGAGCGGGCGGCCGGCGTCGAGGCCGAGCTCCTCCCGGACGTCGTCGCGCGAGCGCTGCGCCGGCGGCAGCGGTGGCGCCAGCGCGGGGACGACGCGCACGTCGCGGGCGCCGAGGCGGCGCGCGTTGTCGGCCAGGTCGCCGGAGACGGCCAGGACCATGTCGGCGGCGCGGATCGTCGTCCCTTCGAGCGCCCGGAGGAGCCGCTGCTTCGGGCCGGAGCCCTCCTGCAGCGCGTTGTGCAGCGTGAGCACCAGCGGCCGGGCCCGGTCACCGGAGAGGCGGCGGGCGGCCGCCGCGACCAGCCCGGCCCGCAGCCCGTGCGCGTGCACGAGATCGGCGCCCTCGGCCGCGGCCCGCAGCTGCAGCACCGCCCGGCCGTCGGCCACCGGCGCCAGGCCGGCGGAGATCCCCACGGGCCGGAACTCGGCGCCCGTGGCGGTGAAGCGGAAGAGATCCTCGGTGGCGGGCGCACCGCAGACGCGGACCGTTGCGCCGGCGTCACGGATGGCCGGGACGATCGTGCGGATGTGGCTGCCCACGCCACCGGCGCTGGTGGCGAGCGCCTCCACGATGCGGCGGCCGTGCAGGGGCGGCCGCTCAGTCACCGTGCACCTCCTGTCGCTCCGGCTCCGCGGCCGGACGGTCTGCCGCCCGCAGCGCCCGCCAGGACTCCGTGACGGGGCGCCGCGCCGTGCCCATCATGACGCTCAGTGCGATCACCAGCACGACCCCTGCGCCCACCAGGCCGGCCCCGACGGCGTGCAGCAGCCCCTCGGGAACCGGGTCGGCGTCCAGCGCGCGGACGGCGAGCAGGCCGCCGGCGGCTCCCAGCGCCGCACCGGCGAGGGCGGGCACGCCGACGCGACCGACACCGGTCAGGGCGCCCGGGCCGGCCGCCCGCCCCACGGCCACCAGCAGGCTGAGCCCCGCGACCGTGACGCCGAGGCTGTGCCCGGCCCCCAGCGCGAGCCCGCGGTCCTCCACCGGCAGCAGCTGCGCCAGGACGACGTCGGCCACCACGGCCAGCAGCCAGCCGCCCACGACGCAGACCGTCGGCGCCTTCCACAGGCCGCGGGCGTACAGCCCCCGGGTGAGGACGGCGACCAGCGCGTACCCGGGCAGGCCGGGCGCGAAGGCGATGATCGTGTCGCGCAGCGCGGCGACCTCGGGCGCCGGGGCGCTGGCGAGGAAGATCCGCGCCACGGGACCCGCAACCGCCACCATCAGCGCCGCCGCGACGGCGGCCGCGGCGACCACCAGCGTGCTGACCGGCGCCAGCGCCCGGCGGTAGCCCGGCTCGTCGCCGGCGTCGGCGCGCTCGGCGAGGCCCGGGTAGGCCGAGGTGGCCAGCGGGACGGCGAGAGCGGCCCACGGCACGAGGAAGAGCGTGAGCCCGGCCGCGTAGACCACCTGGGTGCCGTCGGGACCGTCGGCGGCCAGCCGGATGGCGACGGCGGCGACCAGCTGCTGCCCGGCCAGCGTCAGGACTCCCGCGACGGCCAGCCGCCGGACCCGCGGAGCAGCCCCGACCGGGAAGCGCAGCGCCGGGCGAAGTCCCAGCCGGAGCCCGCGCACGGGCACGAGCAGGCTCAGGCTCAGCGCCACCACCCCGAGCGTCGTGCCCACGCTCAGCACGAGTTCGGCCGGGCGGGAGAGGTCCTCGACGTCCTGCGAGCCGCCGATGGCGGCGAAGGTCAGGTAGGCGGCCGCGACCACCAGGCTCGACAGGAGCGGCGCGACCGCCGGGCCGGCGAAACGCCGGTGCGCCTGCAGCACGCCGGTGAGGACGATGCCGATGCCGTACAGGACGACCTGCGGCGCGAATACGAGGAGGAACCGGGCGGCCAGGGCGATCTCGGCCTCGTCGCTGCTGCCGAGCAGCAGCCGGGCGATGGGCTCGGCGAGCACGGCGATCGCCACGGCCAGCGGGGTGAGCACCAGGAGCGTCCAGCCCAGCAGGGCCGACGCCGTCCGCCGCACCTGCTCGCGGTCGCCGGCGGCGATGCCGCCGGCCAGCATCGGGACGACGAGGCTGGCCAGCGCGCCGCCGGCGACCACCTCGAAGACGATGTTCGGGACGGTGTTCGCGGCCTGGTAGGTGTCCCCGGTGCTGCCGGCGCCGACGGTGTTGGTGAACACCAGCGTGCGGCCGAACCCGGCCACCCGGGCCAGCAGGGTGAGGACGGCGATCAGGGCCGCGGCACCGGCGACTCCCTGGGCGACCGTGCGGCGGTTCACGACGGGCGGCGGCCGAGGCGGTCCAGTTCGCGCAGGCCCGGCGTGGCCTCGATGACCTTCGTGAAGCTGACCTTCTCGCTGGCCAGGGTCAGCGCCACCACGCCCGCCAGCAGACCCGCGCGGGGGC
Organism: Blastococcus sp. SYSU D00922; assembly: GCF_054050495.1. Lineage (NCBI taxonomy): Bacteria > Bacillati > Actinomycetota > Actinomycetes > Geodermatophilales > Geodermatophilaceae > Blastococcus > Blastococcus sp. SYSU D00922. The sequence continues at coordinate 14,413 of NZ_JBJGZL010000002.1, read as the reverse complement.
CCCGGCCGGGGATGGCCGCCAGCCGCAGGCCGAGCAGCGCACCGAGGGCGTTGGCCCCGGCGTCGCCCAGCATCACCCTCTCGCCGAGGTCGTCGGGCAGCGTGGCGACGGTGGCCCCCAGCGGGCCGGCGACCAGGGTGCCCGCAGGACCGCCCAGCCCGGCCGCCGCGACGAGCGCGCCGGCCTTGCCGGCGCGGCCGGGACGCAGGTCGAGGAGGTTCACCAGGTTCGCGGTGCCGGCCACCAGGCCGGTGGTGAGCACGCCGTCCACGAGATCGCGCGGCTCGCGGGTCAGGACGGCCGCCGCGGCGGCGGCCGCGCCGATCCCGGCGACCTTGACCGCCCCGGCGGAGACCCGGCCGGCGCGCAGCGCGGCGAGGTGGCCGGCCAGGCCCTTGTCCCGCGCCTGCTCGGGCCGGGCACCGGCCAGGTCGTCGTAGGCGCCGACGACCCCGGAGACGGTGCCCACCAGGGCCGCGGCGGCCCGCGTGCCCGCGGGGGCGCCGAGGACGGCGGTCGTCGTGGCGGCCGCGGCCAACGCCGGACCACCGAGCAGGGTGACCGGCCGCCCGGCGTAGTTCATCCGGCGCCAGGAGGCGCCGGCGGGGCGGGCGGTGAGGGCCGCGGCGCCGGCGAGCGCCGCACGGGCGGCCGCCGCCCCGGCGAGGGCCAGCCCCGCCTTCCGCGCGGTGCTCACGGCGTGGCGGCGGGCACCGGCGGCACCGGCTGGGTGTCCTCGCCGGTGCCGTACTTGCCGGACGTGCCGTCGCTCTCGGAGCCCAGCGCCAGCACCGTGCTGATCCGGCCCGCCGCCGTCCCGACGTTGTCGACGGTCGAGACCGCCGCGGAGACGGTGGGGTCGGACCGGATCGCGCCGACCAGGCCGTTCTCCCCCGCGGAGGCCGAGTCGCCGGACACGACCGCGCCGGAGCCGGCCGCGTCCAGCGCCGACACGAGCTCCACCAGGGTCTGGTTGCGCTCCGCGGCGTCCTCGCCGGTGAAGGCGCCGGCCGTGAGGACGACGGCGAAGTCCGCCGGCTGGACGGTGTCGCTGTCGAGCGAGAGCACGTCGAGCGAGCTGAGACCGGACAGCACCGAGGACACCGCGGCGGCGTCCGGCGCCGCTCCGCCCGGCGGGATCATGAGGACCTCGCCGAGGAGGCCGCCGATCAGCTGCCCGGCGTCGTCGGTGGCCGGCAGCTCGACGCCGGCGGGCAGACCACCGCCGGTGGCGTAGCTCTGCAGGCTCGACGACGTCGAGGGGTCGCTGTACTCCGGGCGCAGGGTGAGGGAGCCGTTGACGGTCCCGCCCGCGTCACCGATGAGGGCCGTCACCTGCTCGACCACCTCCGGGGCGACGTCCTCGGTGGTGCGGACCAGGAGGACCGAGGTGCCGGCGAGGCTGCCCTCGACCAGCACCGGGGCGATGGCCGCCTCGAAGGCGTCGGCGGTCTCGACCTCGGCCTGCAGCCGCTGGGTCTGGTCCTCGAGGGAGCGCTTGTCCTGCTCGAGGTCGGCGACCTGGTTCTCGATGTCGGCGAGGATCGGCTCGTTGAGCGCCGTCGTGCCGATCACGATGCCGAGGGCGACCGCCAGGAAGACGGCGATCAGCGACACCAGGTGGTAGCGGAAGTCGATCACGAGAAGAGGTTCTCCAACCAGAACACGAAGCTGTTCCATTGGTCGAGCAGGAGGTCGAGGTAGACGCGACCGGCCGCGGACACCGCCAGCGCGGACCCGATCGCGAGGAACGCCGCGAGGACCAGCACCACCAGGGCGGTGGTGGAGATGCGGCTCCGGTAGAGGCGGCTCACGCCCTTGGCGTCCACGAGCTTGCCGCCCAGGCGCAGCCGGGTGAGGAAGGTCGAGGCCATGCCGCCGCGGCCCTTGTCCAGGAACTCCACGAGGGTGGCGTGGGTCCCGACGGCGACGATGAGCGTGGCGCCCTTCTCGTCGGCGAGCAGCATCGCGATGTCCTCGCTGGTGGCCGACGCCGGGAAGGTGATGGCCTCGACGCCGAGGTCCTGCACCCGCGCGAGGCCCGGGGCACGGCCGTCGGCGTAGGCGTGCACCACGACCTCGGCGCCGCAGGTGAGCGAGTCGTCGCTCACCGAGTCCATGTCGCCGACGATCATGTCGGGCTGGTAGCCCATCTCGCGCAGCGCGTCCGCGCCGCCGTCGACGCCGATCAGCACCGGCCGGTAGTCGCGGATGTAGGGGCGGAGGGCCTGCAGGTCCTCCTTGTAGTCGTAGCCGCGGACGACGACCAGCACGTGCCGGCCCTCGATCGGCGTGGCCACGTCGGGGACGCCGACGCCGTCGAGCAGGAGCGCGCGCTCCCGCTTCATGTACTCCATGGTGTTGGTCGCGAACGCCTCGAGCTGCGTGGACAGCCCGGCCTTCGCCTCGGACATCGCCATGGCCACGGAGGGGCGGTCGTGCAGCCGGCCCTTGGCGACGACCTCGCCCTCGTCGGTGAGCAGCTGGTCGCCGTCCAGCCGGAGGTGCACGCCCTCCTTGACGCGGGCGAACACCTCCTTGCCGACGTCGTCGAGCAGCGGGATGCCGGCGTTGATGAGGATCTCGGGGCCGAGGTTGGGATAGCGGCCGGAGATGCTGGGCGCGGCGTTGACCACCGCGGCGACCTTCCGGCTCACCAGTGCGTCGGCGGCGACGCGGTCGATGTCGACGTGGTCGATGACGGCGATGTCGCCGGGCTGGAGCCGCTTGGTGAGGTTCTTCGTGCGGCGGTCCAGCCGGACGGTGCCGGAGACACCGGGTCCGGTGTCCTGTCCCCGGCCGCGCCGAAGGGTGCCGATGCGCATGGGCTCGATGCTTTCACGAGGCCCGGACGCCCTGGCCGTCCGACGCGCCTGTGCGACCCGTCAGTTACGCAGAGTGTCCGACACCACGGCGGCAGCGACACGCCCGATCCGGCGCGTCCGGCGCGCCAACGGGACCGTTACCTCCTCGTGACTAGCGTTGCGGGTGTGACTGGAGTGGCCCACGCCCTGCCCCGAAACACCCCCCTCCCCGCCGGTGAGACCACGCCGGCCCAGGCCTCCACCGGCGCGCTGATCAGGGCAGTCCCGTCCGTCGAGCCCGCTCCGGCAGCGGCGTCGCGGCCGGCCGGCAGGCGAGGGCGGAAGGCCGCCGGGGAGCCCGGCGCCCGGGAGCGCAAGCGGCAGGAGACGCGGGCGCGGATCGTCGACGCGGCGGCCGACCTCTTCGCCGAGCGCGGCTTCGACGCGGTCAGCGTGATGGAGATCGCGAAGCGGGCGGGCGTGGTGGAGAAGACCGTCTTCAACCACTTCCCGGTCAAGGAGGGGCTGGTCTTCGACGCCGACCCGCCGATGCGCGCGGCGCTGCTGGACGCGGTGCGCCGCCGCCCGGCGGGCGAGTCGGTGTCGGCCGCCGCGGGGAGCTTCGTCGTGGGCGCGGTCAGCCTGCTGGGCACGCCGGAGGCGTCCGGTGGGGTGGCTCGCATGGCGCGGGTGGTCCGGGGCAGCCGCACCCTGCAGGTGCGCGAGCGGGAGATCCTCGGTGAGCTGACCGACGCGCTGGCCGCGCTGATCGCCGAGGAGACCGGGGCCCGCCCGCACGCGGTGGAGCCGTGGCTGGCCGCGCACGCCGTCCTCGGCCTGTACGCCTCGCTGCTGGAGCTGGCCCGCGACCGGGTGCTCGCGGGGGTGACGGGGCCGGAGCTCGGGGCGGAGCTGCGCCGCCAGGGGCGGCGCGGGCTGTCGCTGCTGCAGTTCGGGCTGGCCGGTTACGCCAAGCGCCGCTGACTAGACCTGCAGCGCGCGCAGGAGCTGGTCGGCGCGGTCGCCGGGGAGGTCGGGGTTCCGGGTGAGCAGCGCGATGGCCACCATGTAGCCGTCGTCCCCGGCCCAGCCGCGCCCCTCGGCGCACAGCCGCCGGATGTGGTCGCGGACCTTCGGCTCGCTGCTGTAGGTGCCGTAGTCCAGCCCCATCGCGAGGAAGTTGACCACCCGGTAGCCGAGGTCGCCGGCGGTCCGGAGGGTCTCGAGCGGGTCGGAGTAGCTGGCGACGGCGGCGATGACGTTGTCGTAGCCGGCCTTCAGCAGCTGCAGCACCAGATCGTTGCCGTGCACGCCACCCCACAGCTCCGGCATGAGGATGTCGCGGTCGGGGGCCGGGATGTAGGGCGGGTTGGAGATGACCGTCGACACCGGCGGGCCGAAGGCGGAGTCCGCCTGGTCGAAGAAGTCGCCGAGCTCGACGCTGTACCGGTCGGCCACCCCGCGGGCGGCGATGTTGGCGCGGGCGGTCTCGACCGACGGCGCGCTGATGTCGAAGCTGCGCACCCGCAGCTCCGGCAGGGAGCGCACGACGTCGGCGATGGCCGTGGCGTCGCCGGTGCCGAGCTCGACGACGCCCTCCTCCTCCCACCGCAGCTGGGCTCGGTACTGCTCCAGCAGCATGCAGACCGAGAAGCCGTAGTGCGCCGACTCGTCGGCCGAGGAGAAGCAGGTCACCGCCCGCCCCTACCCGTTGCGCACCACCGAAACGCTTCCCTCACCCGTTCGGGACGGAGCAGGCTCAGGTGCGGTCGGCGGCCACCGCCAGGAGCTCGCGAGCGTGCGCCTGCCCGGTGTCGCTGTCGGCGAGCCCCGACAGCATCCGGGCCAGCTCGCGCACCCGGTCCTCGCCCTCGACGGCGCGGATGTCGGTCGCCGTCACCCCGGCGTCGGTGTCCGGCGACTTGTCGACGACCAGGTGCGTGTCGGCGAAGGCGGCCACCTGCGCCAGGTGGGTGACGACGACGACCTGGTGGTCGCGCGCCAGCCGGGCGAGCCGCCGGCCGATCTCACCGGCCGCCTGGCCGCCGACCCCCGCGTCGACCTCGTCGAAGACCATCACCGGCACCGGGTCGGCTCCCGCGAAGACCACCTCGATGGCGAGCATCACGCGGGAGAGCTCGCCGCCGGAGGCACCCTTGTGGACCGGTCGCGGCGGGGCGCCCGGGTGCGGGGCCAGCAGCAGCGCGACGTCGTCGATGCCGTCGGGGCCCGGGTCGTCGGGGTGGCTGTCGATCGAGAAGGAGACCGACGCGCTCTTCATCGCCAGCCCGGCGAGCTCGGCGCCGACCTCGGCGGCGAAGCCCTCGGCGGCGGCACGGCGTCCGGCGGAGAGCCCTGCTGCTAGGTCGTCGACCTCGGCGCGGGCGGCGTCGCGGGCGGCGGCCAGCGCCTCCAGCGCCTCGTCGGAGACGTCCAGCTCCGCGAGCCGGCCGGCGGCGTCCTCCGCCCAGGCGAGCACGCCGGCCAGGCCCTCCCCCGGCCCGGCGAACTTCCGGACCAGCGCGGTGATCGCGGCGCGCCGGTCGAGCACCTCGGCCAGGCGCCCGGGGTCGGCGTCGAGATCGGCGACGTAGCCGGCCAGCTGACCGGCGACGTCCGACACGACGGCGACGGCGTCGGCGAGGTCCTGGGCGAGGAGGACCAGCGTGGGGTCGTCGGACCCGGCCAGCGCCCGCTCGGCGATCGCCAGCGCCGCGGTGGCGTCCTGCGGCGCATCGTCTCCGCCGAGGTCGCCGGTCACGTCGCCGACCAGGGCCATGCGGGCCTCGTCGGCGGCGGCCCGGAGCGCGTCGGCGTCGGAGAGGCGCTTGGCCTGGGTGTCGAGGGATTCGTCCTCGCCCGGCTCGGGAGCCACCGCCTCGATCTCCTCGAGCCCGTGCCGCAGGACGTCGGCGGCCTGGGCCAGCTCCCGGGCCTGGCTGTGCCGGCGCTCGAGGTCGGCGGCCAGCTCCCGCCAGCGCCCGTGCGCCTCGCGGTAGCGGTCGAGCAGCGCGAGGTGTGCCGGGCCGGCGTACCTGTCCAGGGCCCGGCGCTGCTCGGCCGGGCGGGACAGCCGCAGCTGGTCGGTCTGCCCGTGGACGGCGAGCAGGCCCTCGGACAGCTCGGCGACGACGCCGACCGGCACGCTGCGCCCGCCGAGGAAGGCGCGGGAGCGGCCCTCGGCGCTGACGGTGCGGGCGAGGATGAGACTGCCGTCGTCGTCCGGGTCGGCGCCCGCGTCGGCCGCCCGCTCCCACGCCGGGGACTCCGGCGGGAGGACCAGCCGGCCCTCGACGCCGGCCTTGCCGCTGGCCCGCACGCGGCCGGGGTCCGCGCGACCACCGAAGAGCAGCGTCAGGCCGGTGACCACCATGGTCTTGCCGGCACCGGTCTCCCCGGTGACGACGGTCAGCCCGCTGCCGAGCTCGAGGGTGGCGTCGTCGATCGACCCCAGGCCCCGGATCCGCAGCTCGGTGAGCCGGCCGGGGTGGCCGTCGACCGCCGGCGCGGGTGGCGGGGCCGGCCGCTCAGGACTCGTCGTGCGAGCCGGCACCGGTCACCTCCGTCCGGCCGTCCCCGTCGACGATGTCGCGGGTCAGCACGTTGCGGCTGGTGTACAGCTCGTGGCCGGGGCCGGCGTGGTGCCGGGCGTCCCGGAACCCGCGGACCGGGAGGCCGAACTTGGCCACGAGGCGGTCGCCGAAGGTGGACGCGTGCACCCGCGCGATCCGCACCGGCCGGTCGGCGCGGCGGACGTCGACGCTGCCGCCGTCGGGGACCTCGACGAACCGGCGGCCGTCGGCGGACACCCGTGAGCGGTTGCCGTCGGCCGGGACCGACACGGTCAGCACCGAGTTGGGCGAGGTCACCAGCGGCCGGGCGAAGAGCGCGTGGGCGTTGCTGGGCACCAGCAGGAGCGCCTCCACGTCGGGCCAGACGACCGGACCGCCGGCGGAGAAGGCGTAGGCGGTGGAGCCGGTGGGCGTGGCGCAGAGGACGCCGTCGCAGCCGAAGCTGGTCAGCGGCCGGCCGTCGATGGCGAGGACGACGTCGAGCACGCGGGAGCGCTGCGCCTTCTCCACGGACACCTCGTTGAGCGCCCAGGTGCTGCCCACCACGCTGCCGTCGCCGTCGAGGACGTCGACCTGGAGGGCGAGCCGCTCCTCGACCGAGTACTCGCACTGCTCGATGGCGACGAGGGTCTCCTCGACCGCCTCCGGCTCGGTCTCGGCCAGGAAGCCGACCCGGCCGAGGTTGACGCCCATGAGGGCCGCGTCGGTGAAGTGCGCGAGCTCGGCGGCGCGCAGGAAGGTGCCGTCGCCGCCGAAGACCATGACGATCTCGGCGCCCTCGGCCGCGCTGGAGTCGGCATGCACCACCTCCGCGCCCGGGATGTCGAGGTCCTCGGCCTCCTCGGCGAGCACCCGCACCACGATGCCGGCGGCGGTCAGCCGGGCGGCCGACGTGCGGGCCAGGTCGACGATGTCGCCCCGCCCGGTGTGGACGGTGAGCAGGACCCGGCGGGGTTCCTGCTGCGCCGTGGACGTGCCCTCGCTGGGCTGGGTCACTGGGGCCCCTCCTGCACTGCTCGACGGACGTCGTCCTCCTGCGGCGGCGGCGCGTCCCGGCGCAGCCACAGGAAGAACTCCACGTTGCCCGCCGGGCCGGGCAACGGACTGGCCACCACCCCGGCGGTCCCCCAGCCGAGCGCCGCGGCCGCGGCGCCCACCTCGAGGACGGCCTGTACCCGGTGCTCGGGGTCGCGCACCACTCCTCCGGCACCGAGCCGCTCGCGGCCCACCTCGAACTGCGGCTTGACCATGGGCAGCAGGTCGGCGTCGTCGCGGGCGCAGGCGGTGAGCGCCGGCAGGACCAGGCGCAGCGAGATGAAGGAGAGGTCGGCGACGACCAGGTCCACCGGGCCGTCGATCGCCTCGGGCGTGAGGGTGCGGACGTTGGTGCGCTCGTGCACCCGCACCCGGTCGTCGGTGCGCAGCGACCACGCGAGCTCGCCGTAGCCGACGTCGACGGCGACGACCTCCGCCGCGCCGTGGCTGAGCAGCACCTCGGTGAAGCCGCCGGTGGAGGCGCCGGCGTCGAGGGCGCGGCGGCCCTCGACCTGGACGGGGAACGCCTCGAGGGCGCCGAGGAGCTTGTGGGCGCCGCGGGAGACCCAGCTCGGCTGGTCGGGGTCGGTGCGGACGACGACGGGGGTGGCCGCGTCGACGCCGGTGGCCGGCTTCGTCGCGGCCTGGCCGGCGACGGCGACGCGGCCCTCGGCGATCAGGGCGACGGCGTGCTCGCGGGAGCGGGCCAGGCCCCGCCGCACGAGCTCCGCGTCGAGCCGGCTGCGACGGGCCATCAGAGCTGGTCGATCGTGCCGAGCTCGCGCTCGAGCCGGGCGTGCTCGGCCTCGTAGACGGCGACGTGCTCGGCGATCGGCCGCTCGGGCAGCTCGGCGAAGGGGTCCTCCGCCGGGCCGGCCTCGTCCGTCCCGGGCTGCGGAGCGGGTGCTGCGTCGTCGGGGCGCGGGCCGGGTCGCGGCGGGCCCGGGACCGGGCGCGACGGGTTGGGCTCGGTCATGTGCTCCCTCCGCGTTGCTCGTCGACGGAGGCGAGGCTGCCCCCGTCGGGTGGTCCGGTGCGCCCGCGAGGTTACCGGCCGGGACCGACGGGCACGGGGGCACGAGCGGGAGCGATAGCGTCCCTCGTCCGCATCGGCACCCTGTCAGCGTTGGAGGCCCGCCCGCGTGGCGACGATGGAGCAGTGCATGAAGGCCCTCCAGGGCATCCTCGGGGACCTCGCGGCCAACCCGGCCGCCGCGGGGCTGGACCGCAGCCTGTCCTGCCGGCTGACCGATCTGGACGAGGTGGTCCTCGGTCGGCTGAGCGCCGGCGCCGTGCGCGACCTGCACGTGCTGCCCCATGGTCCGGCGCTGCCCAAGGCCGACATCCGGCTGACGATGTCCAGCGACGACCTCGTCGCCCTCACCGACGGCCGGCTGGCGTTCGGCCCGGCGTGGGCGAGCGGCCGGGTGAAGCTGGAGGCAGGCCTGCGCGACCTGCTGCGGCTGCGCAAGCTGCTCTAGCCCGGCTACCGCTCCTCCCCCGTCGGGGCCGCGAGGCCCCAGCGGTCCACCGCCTCGAGCGCCCGGGCGCCGGACGCGACGACGCGCGCCCGCGCCCCGCCCTCGGGGTGCCGGGCCCAGTGGGCGGCGCACAGCGCGCGGAGCCCGTCAAGGCCGTCCCCGGCGTCCTCCTCCGCCGTCCCGGACATCTCCAGCACGAGCACGTCCTCCCCCTCGCCGGCGTGCGCCGTCCACGCACCGCACCGCCACGATCCGCGCACGGGCTCCACGGCCGGGTGGGGGCTCAGCAGGCCGGCGGCGTCCGCGGCCAGCAGATCGGGGCGGTGCTCGGGTGGCGCGGAGAGCAGCAGCGCCGCATCGGTCACCCCGGTCAGGACCAGCAGGCTCGCCGCACCGGCGCGGCGGGCGCCCTCGATGTCGGTGTCCAGCCGGTCGCCGACGACCAGCGGCCGGCGCGCACCGGTCCGCCGGACGCACTCGGCGTGCATCGCGGGGTCGGGCTTGCCGGTGACGAGCGGGGTCTGGCCCGTCACGCCGCGGACGACGCCCACCATGGCGCCGTTGCCCGGGAGCGGACCGCGGGGCGAGGGGATGGTGGCGTCGGCGTTCGTCGCCACGTGCCGGGCGCCGTTGCGCACGGCGACCACCGCCTCGGCGAGCTGGGCCCAGCCGACCTCGCGCCCGTAGCCCTGCACGACGGCGACCGGCTCGTCCTCCGCCCGCTCGACGACGGTCAGCCCGGCCTCCCGGAGCGCCGCGGCGACGCCCGGACCGCCGACGGGCAGCACCCGCGCACCGGCGCCGAACGACTCCACGACCACCGTGGCCGCGGCCTGGGAGCTGGTGATCACGTCGTCCGGCGCGGCGCTGACGCCGAGCTCGGTCAGGTGCTCGGCGACCTGCTCCGGGGTCCGCGCGGCGTTGTTGGTGACGAAGCCCAGCCGCATCCCCGCCTCGCGGGCGCCTGCCAGGGCAGCGGGGACCCCCGGCACGGCGTCGGGACCGACGTAGACGACGCCGTCGAGGTCGAGCAGCGCGACGTCGTAGACCTCGGCGGGCGGCGCCGACGTGCCGGCGAGCAGCGGAGCGGGATCGGGGGCGCTCATGCGCTCTCGGCCGCCTGCCGGGCGCGGACGCCGCGCAGCGCCCGCGCGTAGTGCCCGATGTCGGGCCGCATCGCCACGGCCAGCGCCAGGTGCTCGGCGGCGAGCCGGAGCTCCCCGGCCTTGCTGGCGGCCAGGCCGAGGCCGAAGTGGGCGTAGTCGTCGGTCGGGCTCAGCCCGGTCAGCGCGGTGAAGCTGGTGACCGCCTCGCCGTAGCGGCCGGCGTCGTACTGGGCCCGCGCCAGCGCCTCCAGGATGCTGCGCGAGCCGGGCTCGGCGGCGGCTGCGCGGCTCAGCAGGGTCGCCGCCGCGGCGGGATCCCCGTTGCGCAGCAGCCCGACGCCGCGCTGGTACCACTCGTACACGTCGCCGTCGGGAGGAGTTCCGTCGGTGGATGCGCCGGCCACCCCGTCTCCCTTCCCGTCGGGCCGGTCCAGACCGCAGGCTCCAGACGTGGGCGGGCCGCTCCTACGATCGACCTCGTGCCCGAGTCGTCGTCCCGTCCGTCCGCATCGACGACGGGACTCGACGTCCGTCCGTTCCGCGCCCTGACCTATCGGCAGCAGGACCCCGAGCACCTCGCCCGGGTGAGTTCGCCAGCCTACGACCTGGTCACCCCTGCCGGCCGGGACCGACTGGCCGGAACCGACCCGCACAACGTCGTCCGGCTCATCCTCCCCTCGGCCGTCGGCCGCTCCGGCTCGGCGGAGACCGCCGCGCGGACGTTGCGCCGGTGGCAGGAGGAGGCCGTGCTCGTCCGGGACACCGAGCCCGCGCTGTGGCTCTACGAGATGCGTCCGGACGGTCCTGGACCGGCCACCGCAGGCTGGCTCGGAGCCGTCGCGTTGCCGCCGGCCGGGTCCGCGGCCGTCCTCCCCCACGAGGACACCTTCGCGCCGGCCGTCGAAGGCAGGCGGGCGCTGCTGGCCGCGACGGCGACCGACCTGGAGCCGATCGTCCTCGCCCACGACCCCGAACCCGAGGTCGCCGCCCTGACCGACGAGGTCCGCCTCGGGCCGCCGACGCTGACGGTCCGGGACACCGACGGGGTGGAGCACCGCCTCTGGCGGGTGACCGGACCGGACGTGGTCGACCGGCTGGCCGGCGCCCTCGCTCGCACGCAGGCGGTGATCGCCGACGGGCACCACCGGTTCGCCGCCGCCCGAGCCCACGCCCGGACCGCGCCTGGCCAGGCCGGCAGCGACCGCGTGCTCGCGCTCCTCACGCCCATGGGGCCGGGAGGTCTGCGCGTCGATCCGATCCACCGGGTGGTGCCGGACCTGGACCTGGACACCGCCGTGCACACCGCGGCCCGCGGCTTCACGGTGACCGAGCCGGCCGTAGGGGACGCCGCGCGGGACGCCGGTGCCTGGATCGCCGATCCCGCGCAGAGCGGCTTCCTCCTCACCGACGGGCACCGGGTCGCGCGCCTGTCCGAGCCGTCGTCCGAGGTGTGCGCCGCTGTGCCACCCGAGGCGCCGCCGGCCTGGCGGAACCTGGACGTCGTCCTGGCCCACCACGGGCTCCTCGACCGGCTCTGGCACCGCTCGGACGACCCCGACTCGGTCCTCATCGCGCACAGCCTCGAGGAGGCGCTCCGCCTCGCCCGCGAGCGCTCGGGGGTCGCCCTGCTGCTCCGCGCGCCGTCGCCCAGCGACGTGGCCGCCGTCGCGCGGGCCGGGGCACGCATGCCGCGCAAGTCGACGCTGTTCGTCCCCAAGCCCCGGACCGGGTTGGTGTTCCGGCCGCTCGCCGGCTGACGGCCGGTCCGGGCTCACGCCGTCCGCTCGGCCGAGCCGGCGCCCGTCCTCGGCACCTTCCGGCCCTTGCGGCAGTTGACCTCGCACACCGAGGCGGTCCCGCTGCCGGTGCGCCAGAAGCGGCGCTGCAGCGCGCCCTCGACCTCGACGACGTCGCCGGGCTGCCAGAGGGCGGCGCGGCGCTGCAGCCCCCTGTCGTACGTGATGCAGGTCAGGACGTCGACCGACTGGCCACGCGCCCGGGGCTCCGGCCGGCGCACCACCAGGCGGAAGGTCAGCAGCGGATCCCCGCTGGGCAGGGTCCGCAGCTCCGCGGGAGCGGACATCCGCCCGCGGAGCACCACGTCGTTCCGGTCGATCACAGCCACGCTCATGCAGCGAGCCTGCTGGCCCGCGGGATGCCGTCCCAGCGCCCGGCGGCATCTGTGGACGCCGCCGGGCGGTGTGGACGACGAGACGCTCTTTGTCGGGGGTCAGTGCGTGCCGGCGCTACCCTCGGCCGGGGGCTCGACCTCGCCGAGCAGCTCGGCGACCTCGGCCTCGACCTCCTCGTCGAAGCTCCGGCCCAGGCCGTGCTCGTCCTCCGGCAGGGGCTCGACGACCTCGGGCGGGGTCACCGGTGCGTCGCCCTCGGGCTCCACGTCGACCAGCTCGTCCTCGAGGTCGGTGAACTCGATGCCCAGGCGGTCGACCGCCCCGGTGACGTCGCCGGTGTCCGCACCCGCGATGGCGATGAGCCAGTCGGAGGCCCGCTCGTGCTCACCCTGCAGCTCCAGCAGGTCGGCGTAGGCCGAGGCCAGCCGCAGCCGGGCGGTGTCGCCGGGCTGGAGCGTGCCGGGGTCGAGCCGGTTGCCGAGCGCGCTCTCCAGCACCAGGCGGGCCGCCGCGTCCTCGCCGAGGTCCATGCGGGCACCGGACTCGACGATTCGCAGCTCCGCGGTCTCCTCCGGGTCGGTCGCGTCCGCCAGGGCCTCCGCCACGAGCCGGAGGGCGACCTCGGGACGCCCGAGGGCCCGCTCGCAGTCGGCGAGCACCGCGCGGTAGCCCTCGTCACCGCTCATCCGGCGGTAGGCACGGAGCTCGCGCGCAGCCTCGGCGTAGTCCTCGGCGTGGTAGGCCGCGACACCGACGGCCTCGCGGACGACCGCCACGCGCGACGCCCGGTCACGGGCGGCCCGTGCGTGGGCGAGCGCCTCGGCCGGGTCCTCCTCGAGCAGCGTGCCGGCGGCGACGAGGTGGGATGCCACCCGCTCGACGTTGCGCGGGTCCAGCCCGCGCAGCGCCGTGCGCGCCGCCGGGTCGAGATCCCGCACGTCGACCCAGTCCGGGATCGCCGGCCCCGGGGGCAGCGGCGGTCGGCGCTCCTCGCCGGCCACGGCGGGACGACCGCCCCGCCGGTCGTCGGACGGGCGGCGGTCACGCCAGCCACCTCCGCCTCCGCGAGGCCCACCGGACCGCTGGGGGCGGTCTCCTCCCGTGCGACCGCGGTCCTGCCACTGCGGCCGGTCGCCCTGCGCCTCCGCGCGCTCGGTCCGCTGCTGCCACTGGCCACGCGCGTTGCGCGAGCCGCCCTCGGCGGCCGGACGGCCCTCCTGCGGGCGGCGGTCCTGCCACTGCGGGCGGTCGGTCGAGGGGCGGTCGGCCCGGGGACCACCACGCTGGGGGCGTCCACCGCCGGAGGGCCGCTGGCCGTGCGGACGGCGGTCCTGCCACTGCGGCCGATCACCGGCAGGCCGGTCACCCTGCGGACGGCGGTCCTGCCACTGGGGCCGGTCACCGGCTGGCCGCTCGCCCTGCGGTCGACGGTCAGGGCGGTCGCCCTGCGGACGACGGTCCTGCCACTGGGGCCGGTCACCCTGCGGACGGCGGTCCTGCCATTGCGGCCGATCACCCTGAGGGCGGCTGGACCGGGCGGCACCGGAGCCCTGGGATCGGCCTCCGCCCCCCGGACGCTCACCCTGCGGACGACGGTCCTGCCACTGCGGACGATCGCCAGCAGGCCGGTCACCCTGCGGACGGCGGTCCTGCCACTGCGGACGATCGCCGTCGGAACGCACGGGGCGTCCGCCGCCGACACCGTGCGGCCGGCCACCCCCGGCGGGCCGCTCACCGTGGGGTCGGCGGTCCTGCCACTGCGAACGCTCTCCCGCAGGCCGACGCTGCTGCCAACCCTGAGTTTCGTCACGCGACGATCCAGCGCCGCGGGTGCCCGTCCCGCGGCTGCCCTGACCTCCCCCGCTCGTGCCGCGCGGGTAGCCCCCGCCGCCACGACGCGCAGCGCCGCTGGGCGGCCCGTCCCCGCGGCCGCCGGCGCCGCCCCGAGGCGCTCCGCCCTGGTTCCTGCCGGCCGAGCCTCGCCCAGCACCGGAACCGCGATCGTCGCGCGCTCCTCCGGATCCGCGTCGCGGAGATGTCATGACTGCGGATTACCTCTTCGATATCGACGGCACTCATCGGCACATCGCCGACGGTTCACCGGAACAAGACAAACGAACGGGGGTCAGAGCACGTGGCTCTGACCCCCGTTCGGTAATGGTTGTCCGGCGGCGTCCTACTCTCCCACCCCGTCTCCAGGGCAGTACCATCGGCGCTGAGAGGCTTAGCTTCCGGGTTCGGAATGTTGCCGGGCGTTTCCCTCTCGCCATGGCCGCCGTAACT